>CAMCZF010000199.1 GCA_945885775.1 Rhodoferax sp. OV413
CAAACCTGGGACTGTTCACCATGCAAGCAGCCCACCGAGCGAGCCAATCCCGATGAGGAAACCACCAACTGGAGAGCCGTGTGCGGGAAAACCGCACGCACGGTTCGGAGGGAGGGGAGGACGAGCGTCCTTCTCTACCCCTATCGGCGCGAAGTCTTGCCCAACCAGGGAGCGGAATCAGGCACGCCGTCCCCGCCAACGCCCAAAGGCCAGCCCTGAACACGGCCGCGTCGAACTGCCTAGAATAACTGTCCCCCACTGCACAGACACTCCCCCATGCCCCACGGTTTTATCCGCATTCGCGGCGCGCGCCAGCACAACCTGAAGAACCTGGACCTGGACATCCGCACCGGCGAGTTGACGGTGGTCACCGGCCCCAGCGGCTCGGGCAAATCGAGCCTGGTGTTTGACACGCTGTACGCCGAAGGGCAGCGGCGCTATGTGGAAACCTTCTCGGCCTATGCGCGCCAGTTTTTGGACCGCATGGACAAGCCCGCGGTGGACCGGGTGGACGGCGTGCCGCCAGCGATTGCAATTGACCAGACCAACCCGGTGCGCTCCTCGCGCTCCACGGTGGGCACCATGACCGAGCTCAATGACCACCTTAAGCTGCTGTTTGCCCGGGCCGGCCAGCTGTTTGACCGGGTCACCGCGCAGCCGGTGCGGCATGACAGCCCTGACACCATTTACGCCGAGCTGCAGGCGCGGCAGGCGGCGCTGGGCCCAGACCTGGCCGAGGCGCGGGTGGTGCTGACTTTCCCGGTGGAGCTGCCGGCCAGTGCCACGGCTGACGAGGTGGCGCAGTGGTTGTCGCTCAGCGGCTTCACCCGGGTGCAGGCCGAGCGTGAGGTGACCAGCCCGAGCGGGCCGCGCAAGGTGCTGGATGTGGTGGCTGACCGCTTTCGGCTGGCCAGCGCCGAGCGGGCGCGGGTGGTGGAGGCGATTGAGACCGCGCTCAAGCGCGGCAGCGGCCGGTTGGCGGTGTATGTGCTGGGCGCTGACGGGGACAGCGTGGCCGAGCTGTGGAAATTCTCCACCGGCCTGCACTGCCCCGAAAGTGATTTGCGCTACGCCGACCCGATTGCCTCGATGTTTTCCTTCAACTCGGCGGTGGGCGCCTGCGACACCTGCAGGGGCTTTGGCCGGGTGATCGGCGTTGACTACGGCCTGGTGATCCCGAACGACAAGCTCACGCTGCGGGCTGGCGCCATCAAGCCGATCCAGACCCTGGCCTGGCTGGAGGCCCAGGACGACCTGATGCGCCACGCTGAGGCCGCCGGCATCCCGCGCGACACGCCCTGGAACAAACTCACGCCCGAGCAGCAGCACTGGGTGATCAACGGCTCACCACAATGGAACGGCAAGTGGAACCAGCACTGGTTTGGTGTCAAACGTTTTTTTGAGTACCTGGAGACCAAGTCTTACAAGATGCACATCCGGGTGCTGCTGTCCAAGTACCGCAGCTACACCCCTTGCCCGGTGTGCAGTGGCGCCCGCCTGAAGACCGAAAGCCTGCTCTGGCGCATTGGCAGCCGGGCCGATGCCGACGCGGTAATGACGCCCGCCCAGCGCTTTTTGCCGGCGGGCGTAGGCTGGTCGCGCGCGCAGCTCGAAGCGCTGCCGGGCCTGTGCCTGCACGACCTGATGCTGATGCCGCTGGACCGGCTGCGCCGTTTCTTTGAGGCGATGCAGGCACGGCTCGCGGCCGATGCCGCGTCGCTGGCCGTGGTCACCTCCGAGGCCGAGCTGCAAACCCTCAAACTGCTGTTTGACGAGGTTGGCACCCGCCTCAAGTACCTGTGCGAAGTTGGTATCGGCTACCTGACGCTGGACCGGCAAAGCCGCACCCTGTCGGGCGGTGAGGTGCAACGCATCAACCTCACCACGGCCCTGGGCACCTCGCTGGTCAACACCCTGTTCGTGCTGGATGAACCCAGCATCGGCCTGCACCCGCGTGACATGCACCGCATCATCGTGGCCATGCAGCGCCTGCGCGACGCCGGCAATACCCTGGTGGTGGTGGAGCATGACCCGGCGGTGATGCTGGCGGCCGACCGCATGATCGACATGGGCCCCGGCCCGGGCGAGCGTGGCGGCCAAATTGTGTTTGACGGCAGCACCGCCGACCTGCGCGAAGCCGACACCCTGACCGGCGCCTACCTGGGCGGGCGGCGCCAGGTCGGGCTGGGCTTCCAGCGGCTGGTGGCGGACAACACGCCGCGCCTGGTGCTCGAAGGGGCGCGCGAGCACAACCTGAAAAATATCTCGGTCGAGCTGCCCTTGCAGCGCCTGGTTTGCGTCACTGGCGTCAGCGGCTCGGGCAAGTCGACCCTGGTGCAAGACATTCTTGCGCCGGCGCTGCTGCGCCACTTTGGCAAGGCCACCGAAACCCCGGGTACCCATGACCGCCTGCTGGGCGCCGAGCTGCTGAGTGACGTGGTGTTTGTCGACCAGTCGCCGATTGGCAAGACGGCCCGTTCCAACCCGGTCAGCTATGTCGGCGCCTGGGATGCGCTGCGCGAGATTTTTGCCAACGCGCCACTGTCGCGCCAGCGCGGCTATACCGCCGGCAAGTTCAGCGCTAACAGCGGCGACGGCCGCTGCCCCACTTGCGGCGGCTCTGGCTTTGAGCATGTCGAGATGCAGTTCCTGAGTGACGTCTACCTGCGCTGCCCGGACTGCGACGGCAAGCGCTACCGCCCCGAAATCCTGGAGGTGGTCATTGAACGCAAATTGGGGTCAGATTCCAATTACCGGCAGCTGAACGTGGCCGATGTGCTGGACCTGACGGTGAGCGAAGCCGCCGCGCTGTTTGCCAAAGATACCGATGTGATCCGCGCGCTGCAGCCCATTGTGGATGTCGGGCTGGAGTACGTGAAGCTGGGCCAGCCGGTGCCGACGCTATCGGGCGGCGAGGCACAGCGCCTGAAGCTGGCCGGCTTTCTGGCCGAGGCCGCCAAAGCGGGCAGCGCCAGCCGGCAGGCGACGGCGCGGCGGGGCTGCTTGTTCATGTTTGATGAGCCCACCACCGGCCTGCATTTTGACGACATCGCCAAGCTGATGCGCGCGCTGCGCAAGCTGCTCGATGCCGGCCATTCGCTGCTGGTGATCGAGCACAACCTCGATGTGATCCGCGCCAGCGACTGGCTGATTGACCTGGGCCCCGAGGGCGGTGACGCCGGCGGTGAGCTGGTGGCCTGCGGCACGCCGGCCGACCTGATGGCGCACCCCGGCTCGCACACCGGGCAGGCGCTGCGCGAGTACGCGCAGTCCATGGGGGCCGTGCAAGCGGTGCGCGAGGGCGCGCTGCCCTATGCCTTTGTGCGCCAGACGCTGCCGGTGGCCCAGGGCGCGGGCGCATCGGACAGCATCCAGATCGTGAACGCGCGTGAGCACAACCTCAAGTCGCTCAGCGTGGACATTCCGCGCGGCAAGTTCAGCGTCATCACCGGGGTGTCGGGCTCGGGCAAGTCGACGCTGGCTTTTGATATTCTGTTCAACGAGGGCCAGCGCCGCTACCTGGAGTCGCTCAACGCCTATGCCCGCAGCATCGTCCAGCCGGCCGGCCGGCCCGAGGTGGACGCGGTGTACGGCATCCCGCCTACGGTGGCGATCGAGCAGCGCTTGTCGCGCGGCGGGCGCAAGTCGACGGTGGGCACCACCACCGAGGTCTGGCATTTCTTGCGGCTGCTGTACGTCAAGCTGGGCACCCAGCACTGCGTGCATGACGGCACAGCGGTGGCGCCACAAACCCCCGACAGCATCGCTGCCCAGCTGCTCAAGACCTTTCGCGGCCAGCACATCGGCCTGCTGGCACCGCTGGTGATGAACCGCAAGGGCGTCTACACCGAACTGGCCGACTGGGCCCGGCCGCGTGGCTTCACCCATTTGCGGGTGGACGGCAACTTTTTGCCGACCACCGGGTTTCCGCGCATCGACCGCTTCAAGGAGCACACCATCGAGCTGCCGGTGTTCAGCCTGACAGTGCAGCCCGAGCACGAAGCGCAGTTGCGCCAGGCGCTGGCCACCACGCTCACCCACGGCAAGGGCGTGCTGCACGTGCTGAGCGACCTGGGCGGCTTGCAGGCCGCGATGCTGGCCGGCCAGCCCACCGCCGGCATTGGCCGCTTGCACGCTTTTTCGAGCCGGCGGGCCTGCCCGGTCTGCAGCACCAGCTACGCCGAGCTGGACCCGCGCCTGTTCTCGTACAACAGCAAGCACGGCTGGTGCCCGGATTGCGTGGGCACTGGTGTCAAGCTGAACAAGGACCAGCGCAAGGTGTTTGACGACTCGGTGCGCGATGACGACCACGGCGGCCGGGAACAGACCTTTGCCGAGCCTGATGTGGAAGAGCTCGCTGACACCGCCTGCCCGGCCTGTGCTGGCACCCGGCTCAATGCCACGGCACGCGCGGTGCGCTTTGGTGGCGTCGGCATTGCCGACATTGCTGCACTCAGCGTGACCGACGTGCGGCAGTGGGTGCAGACGCTGCAGGGCAACACCTTGAGCCAGCGCGAGACCGACATCGCCCGCGACCTGATCCCCGAGATTCGCAGCCGGCTGGAGTTTCTGGAGCAGGTGGGCCTGGGCTACCTGACGCTGGACCGCGGTGCGCCCACGCTCAGCGGCGGCGAGGCCCAGCGCATTCGGCTGGCGGCGCAGCTGGGCAGCAACCTGCAGGGCGTGTGCTACGTGCTCGATGAGCCCACCATCGGCCTGCACGCGCGCGACAACCGCATCCTGCTCGACGCCTTGCAAAGTCTGAGCGACAAGGGCAACACCCTGGTGGTGGTGGAGCATGATGTGGACACCATCCGCCACGCCGAACACATCATCGACATCGGGCCGAGCGCCGGCAAGCGCGGAGGCCGGCTGGTGGCGCAGGGCTCGGTGGCCGACGTGCAGGCTGCGGCCGATTCGCAAACCGGGCGCTACCTGCTGCAGGCCATGCAGCACCCCTTGCACCCAAGGCGGCAGGTGACGGTTGGTCATTCCCGACCTGATCGGGAATCCATGGATCCCCGGGTCAAGCCCGAGGATGACACAAAGGCGGCCCCCGTTGAGCAGGCGGCCCCAAAATGGCTCTGCGTCAACGGTGCCAACCTGCATAACCTACAGCACATCAGCGTGCAGGTCCCCTTGCAGCGGCTGGTGGCGGTGACCGGCGTCTCGGGCTCGGGCAAGTCCACGCTGGCGCGTGACGTGCTGCTGGCCAACGTGCAAATGGCAGTGCAAAAACGCAGCACCAAGGCCGGGCGCGACGCGTTGGCCGCAGGCGAGGCGCTGGCCTGGACCGGCTGCACCGGCGTCACCGGGTTTGAGGGTATCGACCGCGTGCTGGAGGTGGACCAGACCCCGATCGGCAAGACGCCGCGCAGCTGCCCGGCCACCTACATCGGCTTCTGGGACATCATCCGTAAGCTGTTTGCCGACACGCTGGAAGCCAAGGCGCGCGGCTATGCCGCCAACCGCTTCAGCTTCAACACCGGCGAAGGCCGTTGCCCAAGCTGCGAAGGCCAGGGCATCCGCACCGTGGCCATGAGTTTTTTGCCCGATGTGAAGGTGCTGTGCGAGACCTGCACGGGCGCCCGCTTCAACCCCGAAACCCTGGCGGTGACCTGGCGTGGCAAGAACATCGGCGAGGTGCTGCAGATGGAGGTGGACGAGGCGGTGGGATTTTTTGCCGCCATGCCCAACATCAGCCACCCGGTGCAACTGCTGCAAGACGTGGGCCTGGGCTACCTCACCCTGGGCCAACCCTCGCCCACCCTGAGCGGCGGCGAGGCGCAGCGCATCAAGCTGGTGGCCGAGCTGTCCAAAGTGCGCGACGACATTGGCCGGCGCGGCAACAAGGCGCCGCACACCCTGTACGTGCTGGACGAACCCACAGTGGGCCTGCACATGGCCGATGTCGACAAGCTGATCAAGGTGCTGCACCGACTGGTGGACGGCGGCCACAGCGTGGTGGTGATCGAGCACGACCTCGATGTGATCGCCGAGGCTGATTGGGTGCTGGACCTCGGACCCGACGGCGGCAAGGCTGGTGGCCGGGTGGTGGCTGCCGATACGCCCGAAGGTGTGGTCCGGCTGCGGACCCACACGGGGCAAGCACTGGCGGGGCTGCTACCGATTTAGGCAAGCTTCAGGCTGGCCAAACATACTCTGTGCAGGCCTTAAAAATCAGGTAGAGCACAATCGTGATCGCTATTTTTGCTATTTTTGACATGGCCTGCGCTGGTTTGCGATGCGGCTCAAGAGAGTACCTTTCGGCAGTAGTCGATGATTCCTACTGAACATGGAACGCCCGTTCCTCGAATGAGCCGCATAGATTGCTCCACCAATTCACCTGCTTGCTTCGAGATGCAAACTTCGCCTTTGCTAGGTTGGCCCAGGTGATGAAAATGGATTCGAGATGCGAACGCCATTGACGACTTCGCCTGCGTTCATGTCTTCAGTCCACAACACGCTGCAGCCTGCAGCGCG
>CAMCZF010000200.1 GCA_945885775.1 Rhodoferax sp. OV413
AGTGCCATGGACCTGTCCAACCTGCGCTGGCTTGACAAGCTGCCCAAAGCCCTGCGGGAGGTCAGCGGCAAAATTCAGTTGGTGCTGGCTCAGGACGTCGACACACTGGCGCAACAACTCAAGGCTGCGCTACACGACCTGACGCGTTTACTGATGGATCGCCTGAGCGCTGATTCAGCCGGATACAACAGCCGACACCGCCTGCCACACGGTGTGTTGCCACCCGAACTGCAGGCGCCCCTGGCCCTGGTGCAAGGCCACGCCGCCGGTTTGTCGGCGGCGCTGGAAGAGCTTGCTGGTGAGCTCAAGCGTCTGGTCCGCGAGGACCCTGCCGAAGCGCCTGGTTGCGCCTTGATGTACGCCCGACTGGGTCAGTTGGCGCCGCGCCTGCTGGCAGTAGCCCATACCAGCAGCCTGCTGCTGACCCACGGGGACCAGCCACTGGCCAAGTGGTTCGAGGCGGACACCAGCTCCGGCCTGGTGGTGGTGAGCGCCCATGCCTGCCCGATCGTGCCGGGTGATCTGCTGCGGCAGCACCTCTGGCGGCAGGTCCGGGCCGCGGTGATCACCTCGGCCACCTTGACCAGTTGCGGCAGTTTTGACTATTTCTTGCAGGAGGCTGGTTTAGACGCGCAGCCCCAGGTGACAACGCTGGCGGTGGACAGCCCCTTTGATTACCAGGCCCAGGGCCGTCTGGTGGTGGTGGAAACGGTTGCTGATCCCCGCGATGCCCCCGCCTACACCCGCGACATGGTGGCCGCGCTGATGGCGGACCTGCGGCAGGTCAACCATGGCGCGCTGGCGCTCTTCACCTCCAGGGTGCAGATGAAGGCGGCGATTGATGCGCTCGATACGGTGTTGCTGCCCTGTGTGCTGGTGCAGGGCCAGCTGTCTCGCAGCCGTTTGCTGGCGGCGCATCAGGCCCGTGTTGAGGGTGGGCAGCCGTCGATTATTTTCGGGCTTCAGTCCTTTGGCGAGGGGCTGGACCTGCCGGGGCGGCTGTGCGAAACCGTGTTCATCGCCAAACTGCCATTCAGTCCACCCGCTGACCCGGTGGAAGAAGCCAGGGCCGAATGGCTCAAAACGCTCGGGCGTGATCCCTTTGCCGAGTTGGTGGTGCCGGCCACGGGCATTCGCCTGCTGCAATGGACCGGCCGCGCCATTCGCACTGAAGAAGACCAGGCGACGGTGGTTTGTTATGACCGTCGCTTGCTCCAACAGTCTTATGGGCAGCGTATGCTACGGGGTCTGCCGCCCTACACAGTTTTACGCCGCAGTGCGCAGCCACATGCCTGAAAGTCATGATGTCGATCATTGAAACGCTGAAGCAATCCGAGCTCTTCAAAGACCTGCAAGACCACGAGCTGTCTGTGGTGGCGGCCATGCTGGTGGAGTTGCAGCTGCCAACCGATTCGGTCCTGCTGACCCAACATGAGCCGGCGCCCGCCGTATTCATCCTCAAGAGTGGCGCCGTCAAGGTGATGGTCAATGGTGAGATCGTCGCCCAAATCAGCACGGTGCAGTGTTTTGGCGAAATGTCGTGCGTGGTTCCTGACACGGTGGCTACGGCCTCGGTGGTCACACTGGGGAACTGCCAGCTGCTGAGCATCAGCAAGGCGGCCTTTTTGCAAATGCTGGACGACATTCCCCGGCTGTGGCGTGCCTTGTTCTTGCAATCGAGTACGCGCCTCAAAACGGCACCCCGACGGCAGAGCGAAATTCTGCAGCACACGCCACAGGGTTTCATGAAGCTGGACCGGGCGGCCAGGGTCACCAACGAATACTCGCTCAAGTGTGCCCGCTTTTTTGGCAAGGACGACCTGGCTGGCGTGTCCTTCGCCGGGTTGGTGAGTGGGGACAATGCGGCGGAGCAGGCCTCTTGGTTTGAAACCTATGCCATGCTGTTTGAAGACTCGTTCATGGCCTTTGAGGACCTCACTGGCCTGCTCACGCAAGAGCTCAAACTGCCTTCGCCCGACGGCGACAGTGAATACGTGTTTTCTTACCATGCATCCCGCGGGGCCGACGGTGCCGTAGCGGCGGTCGATGTCGGGGTGGAAGATGTCACAGCCCAACGCAAGCTCGAACGCGCCAATGAGGCGCTCAAGGCACAGCAGGACACCTTAGGGAAAATTCACGAGAACCCCGAAATCTTTTTTGAAGCTGCAGAGCTGTTGACGCGTACCTTGGCCGAGGTCACTGCGCTGGCCCAGTCCCTGGCCTCAGCCCCGCCAATCCAGCAGGCGGCGCGGCTGGAGGACAGCATGCGCCAGTTGCACAGCCTCAAAGGCCTGGCTGGCATGTTCGCCCTCAAGCCGGTTCAGGCCAGTGCGCACGAGCTGGAGTCGGCGATCCTGGCTTTTGCACACCAGTCGGCCATCACGGCGGAACAGCAACAGGGATTCCAGGCCGGGCTCTCCCAGCTGGCCAGCGCCCAGCAGAGTGTGCAAGGACTGATTGACAAAATGGGCAGCGCATTGCGCCAACGCCTGACCGGTACCGTGCTGTCCGTCCAGGATCTCACGCGGCTGCGCGCCGCCATTGCGCAGGGTGATCTGGCTGCTGCCGCCGGCATCATGGCCGCACTGGAGGCTGTGGATGCCAGTCGGCTGTTCTCGGCCTGGTCGTCTGAAGTGGCGCGTCTGGCACCGGATCTGGGCAAGCAGGCGCGCTTTGAGCTGTCGGGAGAGGGGGCCAAGCTGGACAAGCCAGTTTTTGACGCGCTAAGCCAAGTCTTTCCGCATCTGCTGACCAACGCCTTGTGCCATGGCATTGAGTTGCCTGATGTGCGGGAAGCGGCTGGCAAACCCGCCGCGGGGACGCTCAAGGTGGCGCTTGCAGCAGAGGCCGGCGTGCTCCGGATCCAGGTGGCGGACGACGGCCGGGGCCTGGATTTTAAAGAGCTTCCCGCCAAGGCGCGACATAAAACTGGGCTGAACCAAGCCTTGGTGGACGATTACGAGCGCACCGGTCAGCCCTGGCGCATCCTGTTGCTGCCCGGCTTTAGTACGGCTTCTGAGGTCAGCCTGCTGTCGGGGCGGGGCGTGGGGCTAGACGCCATCGACCACGCTGTGCGCTCGGTGGGAGGACATATACTGATTGACAGTATGGCCGGCCAGGGGATGACTTTCACCTTGCACGTGCCACTTTCGGCCTCACTGGCATCGTAATCAGGATTCCCCATGTTCCCTCCTAAGACCCGGATTCTCGTTGTTGACGACATGGGCCCCTTGCGCGCCATTGTGAAAGGTCAGCTCAAAGACCTGGGCTTCATCGACATTCTGGAGGCCAGCGATGGCCACCGCGCCATCGAGGTCCTGAAGACCGAATTCCTGAAAGGCCAGCCGGTTGAGCTGATCCTGTCTGACTGGAACATGCCGGTCATGAAGGGTATTGAGTTCCTCAAACTGGTGCGGGCTGACAAGCGGCTCGGGCCTTTGCCCTTCATCATGATCACCGCCGAGAGCGAGCGCACCCTGGTGATGGACGCGGTCAAGGCTGGTGTCTCCAGCTACATCATGAAGCCATTTACCCCGGCCATGCTAGAGGCCAAAATGAAAACCGTCTGGACCAAACTCCACCCCTGACGCGGGTGGCCTCAACCATGGTCTTAGGCCGCAGTTGGCCAGGTCAGTAGTTGCAACCCAGCGCGGGCTGGTGCCGCCAAGTATTTGACTAGCAGGCGGTAGGTGTCCAGATCAAACGCCAGGCTGGCACGGCTGCCGCCGCTCGAAAGCGCTTCGGCCAAGCCCTCGTCGTCGTGCAAGGTGGCCAGGTGGCACCATTGGTCAAACAGGTGGACGTCAGTGCGCCCGCGCACCGGGTCTGCCTCGCGCAGGCCAATTGGCCCGCCATAGGGCCAGGCGCGCAGTTTTTGCGCCGCCAGCGCCAGTGTCAGCCGCAGCCGGTGCCGCTCGGGCTTCTCCTGGCCGCAACAGACGCCCTTGCAGCGCCCGATCTGGTTCGCAAAACAACGGCCCTGGCCCGATTCCAGGCCGAGTGCCTGCAGGCAAAGGCCCTGTGCATCGGCCAAGGCACGCAGATCGTCCTGAGCCTGTCGGCGTGAGCGGTAAGCACCGTACAAGCGCTCAAACTGTTGCGGCTCAAAGTCGGCACCGCTGACCAGGGTCAACAACGGCCGGGCATTCGGGTTGTCCTCCAGTCGCCAGGCGCACAGGGCGCGTTCGCGCCGCAGTTGCCGGTTGTGGATCGGCTTCAATTCCTTAACCAGCCGGGCTTCCAGCAGCAGGGCGCCGAGTTCGCCCGCGGTTTCGCGCCATTCCACACGGCGGATTTCTTGTGCCATGCGCATCTCGCGCGGCTGGCGCGTGGCCGCCTGAAAATGTGACATCACCCGGCTGCGCATCGTCACACTTTTGCCTACATAAAGCGGCAGTGGCCCCTCGCCATAAAACAGGTACACACCGGGGCCCTCCGGGATGTCGGTGATCGGGGTGTCCAGCTGAGGCGGCAAGGCGGCGCTGCCTTGCAAGAGGATTTGGGCCTGCTGGCGAAGGGTATCAGTACCCAGCTCGGCCTCTGCCAGGCGCAGCCAAGCCAGCACCATGTCTACATCGCCCATGGCGCGGTGCCGAGCCTGCGTCTGCAGGCCGTGACGCTGCATGATGGCGTCGAGCCCATGGCTGCGGTGCTGCGGGTACAGCAGGCGCGACAGCCGCACCGTGCACAGGGTGCGGGTTTTCAGCGCGATGTCGGCGCGCGCAAATTCGTTGAGCAAAAAGCCGTGGTCAAAGCGCACGTTATGCGCCACCAGCACGGCGCCCTCCAGCAACGCCAGCAGTCGGCGGGCCACCGCCTCAAAGCTTGGCGCGTCGGCCACCATGTCATCGCTGATGCCCGTCAGGCTCTGGATGAACGGGGGAATGCGGCCGCCCGGGTGCACCAGGGTGCTCCAGCGGGCCACCTCCTGCCCGCCTTCCATGCGCACGGCGGCAATTTCGGTGATGCGGTCGTGCACCGGGTTGCCGCCGGTGGTCTCCAGGTCAAGCAGCAGGTAGCAGGGCAGCATCGCGGGCGCCGGCGGCAAGCCGTGCAACCAATCAGGTGATGTCGATGGCGTGGATGGAGAAGCTGCCAGCCCGCCGGTCGGCAAAGTAGCGCTCCAGCGTTTCCTTGACTGTGCGAAAGGCGATCTCGTCCCAGGGGATCTCATCCTCGGCAAATAGCCGGGCCTCGATGGTTTCAAAGCCCGGGTTGAAGCGGTCGCTCAGTAGCCGGGCCCGGTAAAACAGATGGACCTGGCCCACGCGCGCCACATTCACCAGCGAGAACAGGCCTTCGAGTTCAAATTCGGCACCTGATTCTTCCACCGTCTCGCGCGCCGCGCCCTCGGCCACGGTCTCGTTGAGCTCCATGAAACCCGCGGGCAGGGTCCACTTGCCCCAGCGCGGCTCGATGTTGCGCTTGCACAGCAGCACCTTGTCGCCCCAGGCCGGCACGGTGCCGACCACATTGAGCGGGTTCTCGTAATGCACGGTGGTGCAAGCGGTGCAAATGGCGCGTGCCTTGGTGTCGCCGTCATCCGGGATGCGGTACACCACGCTGGTGCCGCAGTTGCGGCAGTGCTTGATCGGTTCGCGCAGCATGCGGGTGGGCGGCGCCTCAGCGCACCTGCAGCGTGATCGGCGTCAGGCCGCTCACGGTGCCGTGCAGCGTGTCGCCCGCCACCACGGCGGCCACGCCCTCCGGGGTGCCGGTGTAGATCAGGTCGCCGGGCTGCAATTCCCAGGCGGCTGACAGGTGCTCAATGGTTTCAGCAATGTTCCAGATCAGCTTGCTGACCTGGCTGCGCTGGCGGTCCTGGCTGTTCACCTGCAGGGCAATCTCAGCCGCGGTCACGTCGCCGGCCTGGGCCGCTGGGGTGATCGGGCCAATTGGCGCCGAGTGGTCAAAGGCCTTGCCGATGCACCAGGGCCGGCCCTGCTTCTTCATGTCGTTCTGCAGGTCGCGCCGCGTCATGTCCAGGCCGACCGCATAGCCAAAAATGTGCTGGTGCGCATCGGAGGCCTTGATGTTTTTGCCGCCGGTGCCGATCGCGACCACCAATTCAATCTCATGGTGCAGGTTGGCGGTCAGGCTCGGGTAGGGCAGGGCGGCCGTTTCGCCGGGTTTCACCACCACCAGCGCATCGGTCGGTTTCAGAAAGAAGAACGGCGGCTCGCGCCCGGTAAAGCCCATCTCCTTGGCGTGCTCCTCGTAATTGCGGCCGACACAGTAAATACGGTGCACCGGAAAACGCGCCTCGCTGCCGAGCACCGGCACGCTGACCGGCGGGGCGGGTGGACAAACAAAACTCATGGACATCCTTGGGGTGGGGTTGACGGTGTGTGCAGGCGCTCAGGTCGACCGGGTGACCAGCTCAAAGTGCTCGACCACGGGCGGGCTGGCAAAAAACGGCCCGACGATGGCGCGCCATTGTGCAAACTCCGCCGAC
>CAMCZF010000201.1 GCA_945885775.1 Rhodoferax sp. OV413
GTGGGACGACAGCACGAGGAACATCAAGCAGACGTTTCGCTTGGCTGTGGCACGTAAACGAAGGCCTTGGTTTGACGGTTTGTGGGCAAACGCGGGCGAGCCCGTGAAGCTAACGCCGGTGCGATCAAATTCCTAATGGACAATCTCGGATAAACAATACCCCTGCCAGTAGATCCTTTCCAACCCCTCTCATGTCAAACTCAACTCCCACCAGACGACAAGCACTGGCCGCCGGCTTGGGTCTGAGTGCGGCCGTGCTGGTGCGGCCAGCCTCTGCCACCCAAGATGAATTAACCCAGGCCATGAGCACCTTCGCAGCGGGCGCCCGAATTCAGGAGGGTCGTGTATTTTTGGATGTTGCACGGCTGGTAGACAACGGCAATGCAGTGCCGGCGACGGTCTCGGTGGAAAGCCCTATGACCCCGATAGACCACGTGACTGCTATTGCTATCTTCAACGAGCGCAACCCGCAAACTGAGGTAGCAAGCTTTAAGCTGGGGCCGCGCGGTGGCCTGGCTAAGGTCTCTACCAGGATTCGCCTGGCCACGACCCAGAGGCTGGTGGCAATGGCGCGCATGAATGACGGCAGCTGCTGGTCGCACACGGTCGAAGTGTTCGTAACGCTGGCCGCCTGTATCGAAACCGACTGAAACGGCATTAATCATGGCCCGTACGCTCATCAACTTACCAAAGTCAATACGCCGCGGCGACACTGTCGAGATCCAGACGCTGATCGCGCACCCGATGGAAACCGGCTACCGTCCAGGGTCAGACGGCGTAATTCTGGCCCGAGACTTGATCCGGCACTTTAGCTGCCTTTTTTCAGATGCCTCCGGGCAGTCGCTGGTTTTTTCGGCTGAACTATTCCCGGCTATTTCGGCCAATCCTTACCTCGCCTTTCATTTACGCGCCACAGGCAACGGCACGCTGACCCTGATTTGGGAGGGCGATCAGGGCTTTCGTCAAACCGAAACCGTGGCGCTCCAAGTGACAGACTGAGGATATCAATGCGGTATGGGTGGCTAGTTCTTTGGCTATTGACGCTAACAGCGGTCACCGGGCAACCGCTTTTCGCCCAGCCATCAACGACCGATGACAAGTTGGGCCGGCGCTCTGGATTTGCCGACATGAGCCCCACGACGCAGGCGATGCAACGCGATGACAGGCAAAACCCGGCCATGCTGTGGGTGGCAGAAGGTGAGGCTTTATGGGACGGTATCGTCGGTAAGGCGAATAAGTCCTGCGCTAGCTGTCATGGTCCAGTCTCTAGCCAACGCGGCGCAGCCGCGCGCTATCCTGGTTTTGATGCCACGAGTCAAAAACCGGTGACTTTAGGCGAGCGGATCAACCTGTGCCGCCAGCGGCATCAGTTGGCGACCAGTCTGCCACCTCAAGACCAGCGCCTGTTAGCACTCGAAGCAGTGGTGGCGCACCAATCCCGGGGTATGTCGATCCGTCCTGACCCAGACCCAAGGCTGGTGCCCTATCGAGACCGTGGCGAAACGCTGTTTAATCAGCGCCTTGGTCAACTGAATCTGTCTTGCGCCCAATGCCATGATCAGCAGGCCGCACGGCTGTTGGGTGGCACTGTCATCCCACAGGCGCACCCTACCGGCTATCCACTTTATCGGCTGGAGTGGCAAGGCATGGGAACCCTGCAGCGACGGCTGCGCAACTGCATGAGCGGGGTGCGGGCCGAGCCGTCGGCCTATAGGTCCTCTGACCTGGTGGCACTGGAGCTTTACCTGGTTCAACGTGCTGCGGGTATGCCGATTGAGACGCCGGCCGTCCGACCGTAAGACCAGCCTTCCACTCATTCGTCTGGATCGGACCCGGCTGCAGCAGATGTGGGGTCGGGCTTCGCCTTGCGATAGCCCTTTTGACCAAGAATGTCGACGAAAAAACTGGTCTTGCCATCCTTTGCCGCCGCATCCATCAGGCTAATGAGCGTGGCGAAATGAACTGGGGCGGCGTCGGCCTCTGTATGGCCAAAGCGGCAGGCGAAATCCCAGTAATCCACCCCTTCTGGCAAGGCCGCGCGGCGTTGGCGCGCGACATATTTTCTGATGTCATGCTTGCTCGCCTCAAGCAGGCGGTCGGGGTGTCTGCCCTCAACGTTGAGTTGGAATATTTTTTTCACGGTAGCCTTTGAGTCTGCCCAAGGACCGGGCCTTAGCCGTCACCTGGGAGCGCCTGATTATCCGGCCTGACCCTGTTCATCAAACTCGATTTGCACCTTGAGAGACTGACTTTTATCCGCCGCCAGAGCAAATGCCTCCAGCGCACGGCTCATAGGGAGCACATTGGTGATCACCGGCTTGCCATCCACCAGGCCCTGGTTCAAAAACTGGACTGCCGTGGCAAATTCGGCGTGAAAACGGAAGGTACCCCGAAGGTCAACCTCTTTGGCCACGATCTGGTTCATCGGCAAGCTCATATCGCCACCCAGGCCGACAGTGACCAAAATGCCGCGCGGGGCAATGACGTCAAGGGCCGTCAGCAAGGCGGCCTGACTGCCCGAAGCTTCAAAGACCACATCAAACTGTCCTTTATCCACTTTGTAACGCTCCAGCGCGGCCGCATCGCTTTTTAGGTTGACGGTCTCGTCGGCACCCATGCTCGCGGCACAACGCAACGGCAAATCAGCAATGTCCGCAGCCACAATCCTGGCAGCCCCGGCTCGCCGAAGGGCGCCGATCAAAAGCGATCCAATCGGCCCGCAACCGGTGACCAGCACTTGTTTACCCAGCACACCCCCGGCCCTTTGAATGGCATGCAAGCCAACAGACAAGGGCTCAGCCAAGGCAGCCTCGGACAGGCTGAGGTGATCCGCCACCAGGAAGGCTTGGCTGTACTCGATCACCAAGTGTTCGCAGAATGCCCCCTGAACGTGCGGAAACGGCATGGCACTGCCATAAAACCGCATGGACAGGCAATGGTTATGCATACCCGATTGGCAAAAGCGGCAACTGCCGCAGGGCCTGGAGGGCGAGATCGCGATGCGCTGCCCTTTGCTAAAGCCGCTTGCCTTGGCCCCAAGTGACTCGACCACCCCCGAGACCTCATGGCCCAAGGCCATCGGCTGCTTGATCCGTACCTTACCGAATCCTCCATGCTGCTGGTAGTGAAGGTCTGAGCCGCAAATGCCGCCATAAGCGACCCGCACCAGCAATTGCTGTTCGCCGAGTGAGGGGGAGTCAATATTTTCAAGTCTGAGGTCTTGGGCGGCATGGCAGATGAGTGCGCGCATGTTCTGATCCTTTTGCAAGGTGGCAGTCACGCCACCATCCACATACAAAATATGACCGTTGACAAAGCCAGCGGCATCACTGGCCAGAAAGACAACGGCGCCACCCAGTTCCTGCACATCGCCCCAGCGCCGGCTGGGTGTGCGGCCCACCAACCAGGTGGTAAATGCTGGATCAGCCACCAGCTTTTCCGTTAGATCCGTCTTGAAGTACCCAGGCCCAAGCCCGTTGACATTGATACCGTACGGGCCCCAGTCAATCGCCATGCCTTTGGTCAGCATTTTCAATGCCCCTTTGCTGGCTGTGTAAGGTGCGATGCCAGGGCGCCCCAACTCACTTTGCACGGAGCAGACATTAATGATCTTGCCGCTGCGCCGAGGTATCATTTTTTGCGCTACCGCCTTACCTACAAAATACGCAATATCCAGATTGGTTCGCATGAGTGTGTGCCAGTCGGCATCGGCAAACTCATGCAATGCGTTACGAATTTGGATGCCGGCGTTATTGACCAGCACATCAATCGGACCCAACTCAGCCTCAATGGCCTCGACGGCCGCGCAAACGGCAGCTGCGTCTGTGACATCAAACGCCGACACACTAACAACCAAGCCCTCCCCACGCAACTGCCGAGCAGCGACCTCAAGTTTTTCAACGTTGCGACCATTGAGGATCACCTGTGCACCGGCCTGGCCCAGTGCGCGTGCAAGCGCCAAGCCAATACCCCCCGAAGACCCGGTAATCAGCGCAGTGCGGCCATTCAGCCGGAATGAATCAAGGATTGCCATAGTCTCTCAAGTGGTCAACCAGCGCAAGGGCACCATCACCAGCCCGGGAAAGACGATCAACAGACCCATCACGACCACCTGAGAGGCAAGAAAAGGCATTACCCCCTTGATGACATCATGCATGGGGATACGCCCCACGCCACAGACCACGTTGAGCACGGTACCGACCGGCGGTGTCAGCAGACCAATCGCATTGTTGATGATGAACAGCACGCCAAAGTAGACCGGGTCAATGCCGGCCTGGCGCACCAGCGGCATCAGAACCGGCGTAAGGATCAAAACGGTTGGGGCAAAATCCAGTGCTGTACCGACAACCAAAACCAGCAACATCAGCATCGCCATCAGTAGCATCTTATTGTCAATAAAGGGCTGCATCAGTTGGACCATTTGAGCTGGGATATTGGCTACCGTGATCAGCCAGGCTGAAACTAAAGCTGCGGCCACCAGAAACATCACCACTGAGGAGGTCTTGGCGGCGTTCAAGGTGATGCGGTATACGTCTCGAAGCTTGATCTCGCGGTAAATGAAGAGCCCCACCAACAGCGAATAGACCACTGCCACCACCGCCGCCTCGGTCGGGGTGAAAATACCGAACTTCATCCCGCCAATGATGGCTACCGCCATCAGATAGCACCAGAAGGCATCGGCTGTAACCCGCAACTTCTCACGCATAGGAACCCGCGGTGACACTTCCACCTTGTCATGGCGGGCGACAATCCACCAAGTAACAACCAGCGCCAATCCCATCAGGAGGCCAGGGAAAATGCCAGCCATGAAAAGCTTGGAGATCGACACACCGCCGATCACCCCAAACAGGATGAACCCGATAGACGGCGGGATAACCGGCGCGATGATGCCGCCAGCGGCAATCAGCCCTGCCGATCGGTCCATTCGGTAGCCGGCCTTGCGCATCATCGGCATCAGCACCGCCGCGAGCGCTGCAGTATCAGCCACGGCAGAGCCCGACAGGCTGGCCATGATGATGGCCGCAAACACCGCCACATAGCCCACGCCACCCTGAAAATGCCCGACCCATACCAGGGCTGAATTGACGATGCGACGGCTCATGCCGCCAGCATTCATCAATTCGCCTGCCAGCATGAAAAACGGCACGGCCATCAAAGGAAAGTTGTCGGCGCCACTGATGAGGTTTTGCGAAACGATCTGGGTATCAAACAAATCCAGGTGCAGCATCAGCGCCACGCCTGACACCAGCAGAGAAAACGCTAGCGGCATCCCCAGGGCCATAGCTGCCAGCAAGGACCCCACAAAAACAATGATGGTCATCGCGCTGCTCCCGGAATATGCGGCGCTGCAGCGTCCTCTGAGTCCTGAACCTGAATCAAATCTTCATCAATAAAGCCGCCTCGGGCCAACCTGACCAGTTTGCCAAGGATCATCAATCCCATAGCGACACTCGTGAGATAGCCCACACCGTAAACCCAGCTCATGGGCGTCTCAGTCACCGGCGACAGGGTGGTCGCGTTGATGCCCTGTTGCTTCCAAGTACCATAAAACATCAGAACACAGCAACCGAACATCAAAATATTCGATATCGCAAAAAATACTTTTTTGCCGGTGCTGGGCAAAAGGCGAACGACGGTGTCGAGCCCCAGGTGCGCGTTTTCCCGAAATGCAATGATGGCACCCAGAAAAGTGATCCAAATGAACAAATAGCGAGACAGTTCCTCAGAGCTGATGATGCCGGAGTTGAAGCCATAACGCAGCACCACATTGCCAAACACCATGACGACCATGACTGCCAGCATGGTCACCAACAGCATCTCGGCAAGTTTGAAGAACAGATTGTTCAGAGTTTTCATACACAGGCAAACAGAAGCGCCGGCTGCCTGATGACAGGCGAGCCGGCTGGGCAAGAATTACTTGGTACCCTCAATCGCCTTAAGCAGAACTGTGCCGTTTTTCTCGCCAAAAGATTTGACGATGGCATCAGACGTCAGCTTCTGGAACGGCGCCATGTCAACGACCTCAATGACCTGCATGCCCGATTTCTTCAGGTCAGCCACGACTTTGCTGGCATTTCCGGCGTTGAGGTCGCGCTGGTACTTGGCGGCTTCCCGTGCCGACTCCACCATGATGGCCTGGAAGTTCGCCGGCAGGCTGTCAAACTTTGCCTTGTTCATGGCCAGAATCAGCGGCGAGTACACATGGTTGCTAACCGTCAGGTGCTTTTGCACCTCATAAAACTTGGATGACCAGGTCACGTTGATCGGGTGCTCCCCCCCCGTGCCAGAATGACCTGCTGCACCTACCCCTGTTAGTTTAGAGAGCAAAGAGGTAGGTATGAAGACCAACAATCAAACCAAGGCACCGATGCATGCAGTCGGAGATTCTGTCGATACAGGCGCATCGCAAGGAGCCCGAAGG
>CAMCZF010000202.1 GCA_945885775.1 Rhodoferax sp. OV413
CGCTGGTCTAGGCCCTCATAACGACCGCAAATCAAGACCGCGCCTTCGCTGCTGGCCCAACTTGCTACCGTCGCCTGGTCTAGCAATCGACCCAGTGGGGAAAACAGAACTACCGGAACCGGCGCAGGGCGCTGGAGGCAAATTCTTTCTATACAACGCGCTAGGGGCTCAGCCATCATGACCATGCCAGGACCGCCCCCATAGGGACGATCGTCGACGCGCTTGTAGTTGCCCTCTGAAAAATCGCGGGGGTTATTCAAGCGAACATCAATCTGGCCCGTCTCAAACGCGCGGCGGGTAATGCCGCTGCTCAAAAGAGGGGCAAAAAGCTCGGGGAACAAGGTGATGAGGTCAAACCGCATCGTCCAGCCTTAGTAGTCTGGCTGCCAATCGACTGTAATACGCCGAGTTGCAAGATCGACTTGATCGATATAGACCGCCACAAACGGAATCATCCGCTCCAATGCCTTGCCCTCGTGCTGAAAGGACACGACCAACACTGTTTGCAGACCAGTGGCCAACAATTCATGAACCACACCCAAGGCGATCCCTTCACGATTGACGACGTCAAGCCCGATCAAATCTACCCAATAATATTCATCCACGCCCGGCATGGAAAAGCTGGAACGGGCTATAAAAATACGGGCGCCACGCAACGCCTCAGCTCCATCCCGGTCTTCGACACCCTGGGCGGAAGCCACAACAGTATTTGCATGGTGTTTGATGCCTGATATGACAAGACAGCCAGGACCGACAAACGTTTTAGGCCCTTTTTCGGCTGGTAGCAAATACCAGCGCTTGGAAGAAAAAAGCGCCTCGGGATCGGCGCTATAGGGGAGAGCTTTGAACCATCCCTTAACTCCCCAGGCATCAGCAATGCGCCCGACTTCGATAGCGTCCGCCGGCAATTCAGCAGTTTCGAGGCCAGGCAACATTACAGGGCTATCAGGCCGCCTTGCTAGCTGCCTGACTGATCAGGCGTTCGACTGTCGGCGACGCTTGAGCACCAACGCCCCTCCAGTAGGTCAGTCGATCTTGGGCGATGCGGATGCTTTCTTCACTGGCTGTGGCGATGGGGTTGTAAAACCCGATCCGCTCGATAAACCGGCCATCTCGGCGAGTCCGCTTGTCAGCGACCACAATATTGAAAAACGGGCGAGCTTTTGCACCGCCACGGGCGAGTCGAATGACGACCATGATTTATCCTTCGGGATGCGGCGAGTTATTTCCGCAATTTACTTCAGTATTTAATCCAGCGTTTGAGACACGCGACATGACCACCCGGCCAGCGACACACTGAACAGCCTTCTATTATAACGCGAGCTCCTCTTATGCCCATCATTCGATCCAGCCATGACTCCGATATCCAGGCAATCACCGCCATCTATGCGCACCATGTGCGCCATGGGACCGGCACTTTTGAGATCGATCCGCCCTCCACCGCCGACATGGCGAGCAGGCGCGACGATGTCTGCGCAAAAGGGCTACCTTACCTGGTTGCCGCCGAAGGTGAGAAGGTGCTGGGCTTCGCCTATTGCAACTGGTTCAAGCCAAGGCCAGCCTATCGGTTTTCAGCGGAAAACTCCATTTACCTGGCTTCCGATGCGCATGGCCAGGGATTGGGCCGCGCGCTGCTCGCCGAGTTGGCGGCACAGGCAGAAAAGGCGGGTGTGCGCAAACTGATCGCTGTGATAGGCGACTCCGGCAACGCGGGTTCGATAGGGGTACACCGCTCGGTAGGCTTCCGACACGTTGGCATACTCAAATCCTGCGGCTGGAAATTTGACCGTTGGTTGGATGTGGTCTTGATGGACAAGCCTTTGGGATGGGGCGAAGCCTGTCCGCCAGGCCCATAATGAGCGACGATGAAGAATAAAACACTCGCAGCTTGGCTGGCTTTCCTGGGCGGCCCGTTGGGCCTGCACCGGTTTTATTTGTACGGAGCAACCGACATGCTGGCTTGGCTGCTGCCTCTTCCAACGGCGCTGGGGCTCTATGGCTTGGAGCGAGCCCAGAAGCACGGCCTCGACGACCCTCTGAGTTGGGTATTGATCCCCTTGCTGGGGTTCACCATCTCGGGCTGCGCGTTGACAGCTATTGTGTATGCCCTGACTCCGACAGAAAAATGGAATGCCCAATTCAATCCGACAGCCTTGCCAAACGCAGTAGCCGGTCAAACCCAGTGGGTCACCATCGGCGCCGTCGTGCTGTCATTACTTATTGGCGCCACCGTGCTGATGAGCAGCATTGTGTTCAGTTTCCAGCATTATTTCGAGTTTCAGATCGAGGAAGCCCGCAAAATTTCACAATGAAATCAGCGCTCAAGTCAATGATTCATTAGGGTTACAGCTATATTTCTTATAGCACTCAGAAAAGTTGATTGCTCAGCCAGTAAGCCAGTGATGCAACCAAGCCACTGGCAGGAATGGTCAAAATCCAAGCCCACACAATGGTCTCAGCCACACCCCACCGAACGGCACTGGCACGCTGAACTGAGCCCACGCCGACAATTGCACCCGTCATGGTATGGGTGGTCGACACCGGAATGCCCAGCGCAGAAGCAAGAAAAAGCGTTACGGCGCCCCCCGCCTCTGCACAAAACCCGCCGACTGGCTTGAGCTTCGTAATCCGTTGTCCCATGGTTTTAACGATGCGCCAACCGCCAAACATGGTGCCAGCGCCAATTGCCAAGTAACAAGTGATGATCGTCCACGTTGGTGGCGACTTGTCGCCAGCGGCGGCATAACCTGTGGCGGTCAGCAACATCCAGAAAATACCGATGGTTTTTTGCGCATCATTGCCACCATGACCTAGGCTGTAGGCGCCGGCCGCGAGTAACTGCATTCCGCGAAACCACTTGTCAACCTTGGCGGGTCGGGTCTTTCGGAGTCCCCATGCAACCAGGACCGTGAAGCGCCATGGTTTCTGCCGAGTCTTGGATCAGATCGGCGACGTCATCCATCGTGTTAATTAGGCCATGAATCTGCTCACGGTCGATAGGCGTGATGAAAGTCTTGTGAAGGGCCTTGTTGACCTCGTGCGTGACCCGATCAGCCGCGCGTTCTGCGTTGTCAACATCACGGTTGTATTTTTCGCGCAGAGGCACATCGTTGTAATTGGCCACCATCTGGAAAAAAGCGCGTGCAGCCTCCAAGATCTGGTCGGCACGCTGGTTGAACATGTCAAAAAAATTACCGTCATGCGGCAACAATTTGCCAAAAAACATGGACAACTCCCGAGAGTTTGTCGTCATTTATTTGACAAATTTATGACAGGCTAGCAGTTTCCCCCATGCCGCTGCGTCACAGAGCAGTTCGACCAGCGCGAAAAATAAAAAATGGAACACGTCCATCAAACACAGTGCAAACCAGAGGCAATCAAGCTTGGGATGTGTTCATGCCGCCCTGTTAGGCACCAATTCATTTGGCCGATGCCCACAACAGTTAATCAAAAAATGCAACTCATAAACTGTCCCAGACGCTGATGGACAGGGCTCAACAAAAGGCCCCACAGCGAGCGCTGGGGGCCTGTCCGTATGAACTCATCCTGGACTTGGGTGGGCTTGGAATCAGTCCGACACTGTGGAAGCGGCCTCCACATAATCCGGTACGCGGTCAAAGTTCAGGTATTGGTAGACCTGACCGCTTGCTGCGGTGAGTACGACCATGTCAGCCATGTACTCGGCTTTGGTAGGAATGCGTCCTAGTTTGGAGCAGATCGCCGCTAGCTCGGCGCTGCCCAAGTAGACATTGCTGTTTTTCCCCAGCCGATTAGGGAAATTACGGGTAGAAGTCGAAAATACCGTTGCACCCTCTTTCACCTGCGCCTGGTTTCCCATGCACAGGCTGCATCCCGGCATTTCCATTCGCGCTCCGGCTGAACCCAGCACACCGTAGTGCCCCTCATCGCTCAGTTGTTTGGCGTCCATTTTGGTCGGTGGCGCCATCCACAGCTTGACTGGAATGTCACGCTTGTTCTCAAGCAACTTGCTGGCCGCACGGAAATGACCGATGTTGGTCATGCACGAGCCGATGAATACTTCATCGATCTTAGCCCCGGCGACCTCTGACAATGTCTTAACGTCGTCCGGATCGTTCGGGCAGGCCACGATCGGCTCGTGGATATCAGCCAAGTCGATTTCGATCACGGCAGCGTACTCGGCATCGGCGTCACCTTTAAGTAACTGCGGGTCGGCCAGCCAGGCCTCCATCGCCTTGATGCGGCGGCTGATGGTGCGCACGTCGGCATAGCCAATCGCAGTCATCCACTTCAACATGGTGATGTTGCTGGTGATGTATTCGATGATGGGCTCTTTGTTCAGGTGCACCGTGCAGCCGCCAGCGCTGCGCTCGGCCGATGCGTCGCTGAGCTCGAAAGCCTGCTCCACCTTGAGGTCAGGCAGACCTTCGATCTCCAAGATGCGCCCCGAAAAGATGTTCTTCTTGCCCTGTTTGGCCACGGTCAGCAGACCGGCCTTGATGGCGTAGAGAGGAATCGCGTTGACCAGGTCACGCAGGGTGACGCCGGGCTGCATCGTGCCCTTGAAGCGCACCAGCACGCTCTCGGGCATGTCAAGCGGCATCACGCCGGTGGCGGCACCAAAGGCCACCAGGCCGGACCCGGCCGGGAAGCTGATGCCAATGGGGAAGCGGGTATGACTGTCGCCACCCGTGCCCACGGTATCAGGCAGCAGCATGCGATTGAGCCAGCTATGAATAATGCCATCACCAGGGCGCAGGCTGATGCCACCCCGGTTGTTGATGAACTCGGGCAGTTCGTGGTGCATCTTCACATCGACCGGCTTCGGGTATGCAGCGGTATGGCAGAAAGATTGCATCACCAGGTCGGCACTGAAGCCCAGGCAGGCCAAATCCTTAAGTTCATCACGCGTCATTGGACCAGTCGTATCCTGTGAGCCAACACTGGTCATGCGAGGCTCGCAGTAGGTGCCAGGGCGCACACCTTGTTGATGACCGCCAACCAGTGGCAAACCGCAAGCGCGGCCAACCATTTTCTGCGCCAGGGTGAAGCCCTTACCCGAATCTGCAGGATTGCTGGGCAAGCGGAATAAGGTGCTGACCGGCAAGCCCAGTGCCTCACGAGCCTTGGCCGTCAGACCTCGACCAATGATCAGCGGAATACGGCCGCCAGCTCGAACCTCATCAAACAGCACCTCGCTTTTGAGCTGAAACTCGGCGATTACCTTGCCGTCTTTGATTGCCTTGCCGTCATAAGGCCGCAGTTCCACCACATCACCCATGGCCATCTGGCTCACATCAAGCTCGATCGGCAAAGCGCCAGAATCTTCCATTGTGTTGTAGAAAATTGGGGCTATCTTGTTGCCCAAACAGACGCCGCCAAAGCGCTTATTCGGAACGAAGGGAATATCTTCGCCAGTAAACCACAGAACCGAATTGGTGGCAGATTTGCGCGACGAGCCGGTGCCGACCACGTCACCAACATAGGCCACCAAATGGCCGCGGCCCTTGAGCTCATTGATAAACTTGACCGGTCCACGTTTACCATCTTCTTCGGGCGTGACGCCAGGCCGGGCGTTTTTGTGCATAGCCAAAGCGTGTAAAGGGATGTCGGGGCGGCTAAAGGCATCAGGCGCGGGTGACAGGTCGTCGGTATTGATCTCTCCCGCCACCTTAAACACACTCAGGGTGATCGACTGTGGCACTTCCGGCCGAGAGGTGAACCACTCAGCGTCGGCCCAACTCTGCAGGACAGCCTTGGCGTGGACGTTACCTGCGTCGGCCTTTTCCTTGACGTCATGGAACTGGTCAAACATCAGCAGCGTCTTCTTGAGAGCACTGGCGGCCACGTCAGCCACCACCGAATCTTCTAGCATATCCACCAGCGGACTGATGTTGTAACCGCCCAGCATGGTTCCCAGCAATTCGGTGGCCTTTTGCCGCGACAGCAGAGGGCACTTCTCAGTGCCATGCGCCACCGCCGCCAAGTAGCTGGCCTTGACCTTAGCAGCATCGTCGACACCAGCTGGCACTCGGTAGGTGATCAATTCGACAAGTGTTGCCTCTTCGCCGATTGGCGGCTGCTTCAGCAACTCGATTAACTCGCTGGTCTGCATGGCCGATAAGGGCAGAGGGGGAATACCCAAGGCGGCTCGCTCGGCAACATGGACTCGGTAATTTTGCAACATGATGTTCTTATATGGATGCCTCCCGGGTAGCAAGAGAAATTTGTGTCGTGTTGCGAAGAAGTCGGCTGCTCTCTTATATCCGGCCTTGATTGCGTGGTCCGTCTGGTTTCCCAGACTCGCCCGCTGGCCCCGATGCATATCCGCTGACAAGCGCCTCATCTCCTAGAGCG
>CAMCZF010000203.1 GCA_945885775.1 Rhodoferax sp. OV413
GCTCAGCCCCAGCACGCGTATCGCGTAGGGAACGTAGCTGGCCTGCAACATGAACCACCCCAGGTTCCAAAAGACCGAGGTCAGCGCTATCGGGCGCAACAGTCGATGGCGCCAAACCAGCGCTGCACCCTCGCGTAACTCCAGCAGCGGATGCCGCCTTACGGTGACAGCCCTCACTGGCTCGGCAATCCGCCAGAGGAAGAAGACTGCGGCCACCGACATCATGGCCGAGAGTACGAATGCCGAGGTCGCACCGGTCCAGCCGATCAGCGCGCCTGCCAAAGCTGGTCCGCCAGCAAAAGCCAGACTGCGAGCCAGTTCGAGCCGGCCGTTGGCACGGGTCAGCGCGTCCGAAGCAACCAGCGCGGGAACCAGTGAGGGCGCGGCCACGCTGAACGCCACGGTGCCGACGGCCGCTAAAAAGCCGACGCCTGCCAGCAGACCGATGGACAGCTGACCCGCCAGCAGCGCCGCGACGAGCAGCAACAGTGCCAGCGCACGCAGTATTTCAGACACCGCCATCAACATGCGCCGAGAACTGCGGTCTGCCAGCAGACCCAGGGGTATGGCCAGCAACAAGAAGGGCAGCGACTGCACCGAGGCCAGTAGGCCCACCTCGCCCGGACCCGCTTTCAGGAGCAGCACCGCCAACAAGGGCGCTGCCGCTAGGCTCAATTGCTCGGCAGCCTGTGCCATGAGGTTCGCCCACGAGAGGCGCTGAAATGCGGGAGAAAGTGTGGCTGGCATCGGATATCCTGGTGTCGCCTCATGGTACGCGCTCAGGAATGACCCGACTTGATGAGTTCGACGACATCCCGACCATCGTGCCGTGATACGCAACAATTGCCGAGCTAACCGCAGCCTGGGTCGGATACCCCAGAATGGCGACGGCACGCTCCCGCACAGCCTATTTCGCATATAGTATGTCGGTCGTTACACTCCCGACTGTCAACCGCCCGCGCCAGAGGTTTTTATGAAGATCTATGATGCCATTGTTTGGACCGAAAAAGCCATCCTGGTGCTGATCGCCGGTTTCACGGTCTACGCCGTGGGTCTCGAGATGCTCAATATCGTCGTGATGCGCTCGGTCAAACTGACTGACCTGCTGCTCCTGTTCATCTACGCCGAGGTCTTGGGCATGGTGGCCGGTTTCTACAAAAACCGGCGCATTCCCATTACGATTCCTATCTTCATCGCGATCACAGCGCTGTGCCGCTTGATCATCCTCCAGGGCAAAGAAGTCAATGCCATCAACATCATTTATGAAAGTGGTGCCGTACTGTTGCTGGCAATAGCCGCCCTGGTCATCCGCTGGAATCTGATCAAATTACAGCGCCCACCGCAACAGCCGTTAGCGAGTGATGAAGACCTGTGAGTTTATTGCCTGTAAATTACCTTTTTTGCCTGAAAGTATCTGTCCATGTCCTCGGTGAAGTCTTGTATTGAAAAAAAGTCCGGCGTTGTTTTTTCGCTGCCTTCGGCTGCCCCCGTGCAGCAAGCCTTGGAATTGATGCGGAACAATCGCATTCGTTCGGTGATGGTGATCGATGACGGCGCCCTGGCCGGCATCGTGACACAGGGCGACTGCGCTATCAAGGTGTTATTGCCCGGCCTGAGCGCTACGCAGACGCTGGTTTCGGAGATCATGACCCGCTCGCCCCTGACAGTGACCATGAACGAGACGCTGCAGCAATGCATGGCCATCATGACTTCACGCAATTTCCGCCACCTGCCCGTACTGGAGAAGGGCCGTGTGCTTGGCATGGTGTCCATTGGCGACATCGTCAAAGACATCATGAGCCTGCAGGGCGACCAGATCATGTTCCTGGAAACCTACATCAAGGGACACGGCGCCGCCTAAGATGCTCAGGGGATAATGCCGGCCACATGGCACTTATCACCCTCCTTGACGCACAGCTGGCTTTTGGGCACGTTGCCCTGCTCGATCACGCTGATTTTTCTCTTGAAACGCTGGAGCGGGTCGGCCTGATTGGCCGCAACGGCGCAGGCAAGTCATCGCTGCTCAAAATTTTGGCCGGCATGGAAAGGCCGGACGACGGCACCGTGCAGGTGCAGGGCAACACCCGCATCGCCTACGTGGCGCAGGAGCCTGTGCTGGATGCCGATGCTACTGTTTTTGTAGCTGTAAGCACCGGTCTGGCAAGGGTTGTGGCCTTAATTGATGAATATTCCCAGGGCCACGGCGACCTGGATGCGATGCAAAGCGAGATCGAGGCGCTGGACGGTTGGAACTGGGAGCAGCGGGTGACCGAAACCCTGCACCGGCTCCATCTGGACCCCGAGGCCACCGTACGCACCCTGTCCGGCGGCACCAAAAAGCGTGTGGCGCTGGCCCAGGCGCTGGTGGCTCAGCCCGACGTGCTGCTTCTCGACGAACCCACCAACCACCTCGACCTGGACTCGATTGAATGGCTGGAGGGCCTGCTGGTCGAGTTCAAGGGCAGCATCATCACCATCACCCACGACCGAGCCTTTTTGGACCGGGTGGCCACCCGCATTGTGGAACTGGACCGCGGCCGGCTCTTGTCGTACCCTGGTAATTTTGCGGCCTACTTGACGCAAAAAGAAGAGCAATTGGCGCAAGAAGCCGTCATCAACGCGCGTTTTGACAAATTGCTGGCGCAAGAAGAGGTGTGGATCCGCAAGGGTGTGGAAGCCAGGCGCACCCGCGCCCAGGGCCGTATCACCCGCCTGGACCGGCTGCGCGCCAGCCGCGAAGCCCGCCGCGAGACCCTGGGCAGCGTCAACATGGACGTGGCCAGCGGCGCGGCCAGCGGCAAACTGGTGGCTGAACTGACGCACATCTCCAAGTCATTTGGCGAACGGGTCATCGTTCGCGACTTCAGCGCCACTATTCTGCGCGGCGACAAGGTCGGCCTGCTCGGGCCCAATGGCGCTGGCAAAACCACGCTGCTCAAACTGATTTTGGGCGAACTCGCGCCCGATCCAGCACCCGCAAACGCACCGGCACCCGAGCCCGGCCACAGCCGCTGGGGCACAGTGCGCCAAGGCGCCAATGTGCAGGTGGCGTACTTTGACCAGATGCGTAATGCGCTGGATCTGGACGCCACGCTGGAAGACTTCATCAGCCCGGGCAGCGAGTGGATCGAGATCGGGCGTGAGCGTAAGCACGTCAAGAGCTACCTCGGCGACTTTTTGTTCTCGCCAGCGCGGGCCAACTCGCCGGTGCGATCGCTCAGCGGCGGTGAGCGCAACCGCCTGCTGCTGGCGCGCCTGTTTGCCCGGCCGGCCAATGTGCTGGTGCTGGACGAACCCACCAACGACCTCGACATCGACACCCTGGAGCTGCTGGAAGACCTGCTGCAAAGTTACGACGGCACCGTGTTTCTGGTCAGCCATGACCGGACCTTCCTTGACAACGTGGTCACCAGCACCATTGCCTGTGAGGGTGAGGGTCGCTGGCGCGAGTACGAAGGTGGCGTCACCGACTGGCTAACGCAAAGCGCGCGCGCGACAGAGTTGGCCAAAAGCAAGGGGCAAAAAGGCGCCCAGCCCTTTAATTACGGGCGTGATCAGCTATCAAAACAGGAGCAGTCTAAGCCGCTGCTGCCAAGCAGCACGCCGACTGCTGCCCCAGCCCTCAAAGCCCGCAAGCTCAGCTTTAAGGAGCAGCGCGAGCTAGATGGACTGCCCGAACGGATTGCAGCCCTGGAAACCGAGCAACGAGACATCGCCACGCAGCTGGCAGATGGCACGCTGTACGCCTCTGACAACGCCCGCGCACTCGCCTTGGCGGCGCGCAGCGCCAAGATCGACGACGAATTGCTGGTTGCACTGGAGCGCTGGGAGGCCCTGGGCAGCTCGGCTTAACCACCAAAACGGCAGCGCTGCAGCGGCGCAACGGCGACAAATGAGATAGAGCCGTCATTCCCGTGACAACGGGAATCCCTCGGGGTATGGATCCCCGATCAGGTCGGGGATGACGACTGAATTAGCTGTAAGAATGCAACTGCTAACTATTTCATACTACTTCTAATAGAGGCCTCCTTGCCAGACACTGGTTGTCTCAACCACAGTCAGAGGACAGCAAGATGCGCATCGGACTTCCCAAGGAAATCAAAAACCACGAGTACCGCGTCGGCCTGACGCCAGCCAGTGTGCGCGAGCTGTGCGCCAGTGGTCACAGCGTGCTGGTGCAAAGCGGCGCTGGTGCCGCCATCGGCCTGACCGACGCGCTGTACCAGGGGGCCGGCGCCACCCTGGCCGCCGACGCGGCCGAGGTATTTGCCTGGGCCGAGATGATCGTCAAGGTCAAGGAGCCACAGCCGCAGGAATGCGCCATGCTGCGACCGGGCCAGATCCTCTACACCTACCTGCACCTGGCACCGGACCCGGAACAAACTCAGGCCATGATCAAATCGGGCGCAGTCTGCATCGCTTATGAGACCATCACCGGCCCCGGCGGCGGCCTGCCGCTATTGGCGCCCATGAGCGAGGTGGCCGGACGCATGGCGGTGCAGGCCGGTGCCGCCCACCTGGAAAAATCCAAGGGCGGCATGGGCGTGTTGCTGGGCGGCGTGCCAGGTGTGCCAGCTGGCCATGTGGTCATTTTGGGCGCCGGCGTGGTCGGCACCCATGCGCTGCAAATGGCCGTAGGGCTGGGTGCGCGCGTGACGGTGCTGGACAAAAATGTGGACCGCCTGCGCCAGCTCGACCTGGTGTTTGGCAACCGCATCAGCACGGTGTTCTCGAATGCGCAGAGCGTCGAAGACGCGGTGTTGGACGCCGAGCTGGTGATCGGCGGCGTGCTGATCCCAGGTGCAGCAGCGCCCAAACTGGTGACGCGCCAGATGATCGCCCGCATGAAGGCAGGGGCGGTAGTGGTAGACGTGGCCATTGACCAGGGTGGCTGCTTTGAGACTTCTCACGCCACCACCCATGCCGACCCTACCTTTTTGGTGGACGGCGTGGTGCACTACTGCGTGGCCAACATGCCCGGCGCCGTGGCGCGCACCTCCACCTTCGCCCTTAATAACGCCACCCTGGCCCATGCCGTGGCGCTGGCCAACAGGGGCTGGCAGCAGGCCATCCGCGACAACCCGCACCTCAAAGCCGGCCTGAACGTGGCGTTGGGCCAGGTGACGCATGAGGCGGTGGCTCAGGCGCTGGGCCATGCCTATGTGCCGGCGGAGCGGGTGCTGGGTGAAAGTGCACCGTCAGCGTAGGCCACATTGGGCGCAAATAGTTGCACCTGCCCAACGTCGGCGTTGTCCGGCGCGCGACACGCCGCTGCTGTGTGTCCGCAACGAATAACGCGTTATGTCGCCTTGTTGGGGGGTAAATGCTCGCTCACATATTGGCGAAGCACACTGTCCATGCGCGCCTGCCAGCCGTCACCTGTAGAGCGAAAGTACTCAACGACCTCCACGCTATAGCGCACAGAGAGCAGCAGCTTTTTATTCTCAGACTTTGGTCTGCCTCGCGCAACGCTGATCGGCACAAGCGCATCTAGCTGCGCCTTCGTCATGGGCTTGGCATCTGGATCGGCCTTAGCCGCAGTAACAATTTTCGCGTTGTCTTTGACCGATGGCATCAAGATGACCCGCTTACTGGATATTTTCGACATATTTTTTCACCTCTCGTCGTTCGGCAAGACGCAGACTGATGGTTCTGCGCACATCACCACGGTCTACAAACGCCACGAAATACAGTGTGTTGCCCTCAGGGACAAGGCCAATCAGTCGCAACTCATCGTATGCATAACGTGGATCGACCCAAACATACGCCTCCTCCCAGATTAACTTTTCAGCGAAGGAGAGCGATAGGCCGTGCTTGGCCAAGTTCAGCTTGTCTTTGTCAGGGTCGAATACAAAGCGCACAATTTATTGTAGCTACTGATAATGAGAAGTCAAGGACAGCCGTGGCGGTCAAGCGGGAAGTGTCTTGTGCTGGCTTGCGACCATCGCCTCGCCTACCAGCGTGCGAAACGTCGAAATCAATCCACTTGTGTGTGTCAGCTTTATCGATGTCTTCGTCCAGAAAAGATTCAAGGTAGCGGGAACGGCACGCAACTTGCCCCAAGCTATCGGCTCTATGCAGCCGAAACGACAGAACAGTCGCAGAGGGCGTCGACATCACGGCTTCGTTGGACTTGACCAAAGCCAAGCGCGTGCTGCAAGAGCAGAAACGGGTGAATGTGGATTTTCCAACCTGGATGATTGACTCACTGGATCGTGAGGCCAGCAAGCTAGGGGTTACAAGGCAATCTG
>CAMCZF010000204.1 GCA_945885775.1 Rhodoferax sp. OV413
CACTGCTCTATGCGTTGACCGCGCCCCTGTGGTTTGCCTTTTTGGTGCCTGGCTGGATTGCCTGGGCGCTGATTTCGATCTGGTTTCTGTACCGGATCATCACTGGGATTTTGCGTATGAACCAAGGTCAGCCCATGGAGTATCCACTGTGAGCGCGTTGGTTGGGGTTGCAGACCCGAACTGCCTGTTCTGCCGAATTGTGGCAGGCCAGATTCCATCTCGCTTGGTTTACCAAGACGATGAGATCTATGCCTTTCACGACATCCACCCCTGGGCGCCGGTGCACTTTTTGATGATTCCCAAGTTACATATTCCATCTATGGCGCAACTGCAACCTGAGCATGAGAGCCTACTCGGCCGTATGATGGTTCTGGCGTCCAAGCTGGCCTTTCAGGAAGGATGCAGACCCTACCCGGAGGGTGGGTTTCGGCTGTTGAGCAATACGGGTGCCGATGGGAAGCAGGAGGTACACCACCTGCACATTCATGTGATGGGTGGCCCTCGACCCTGGCTCAGGGGTTAAATTTGGGCACTGCGTGAATGTCTTCAGTGCCGACTAAAATGTTTTTATTATTAGGAGAAAGTCATGGGTTCCTTTTCCATTTGGCACTGGCTGATCGTGCTGCTGATTGTGGTGATGGTGTTTGGCACCAAGAAGCTGAAAAACCTTGGGGGTGACCTGGGGGGTGCGGTCAAGGGCTTCAAGGACGGCGTGAAAGACGGCGGAGCCGCAGCGGATGACAAGGCCGCACCAGCGCCATCGCAAGTAACAGCGGCCACTGGCGCTGAAAAATCAACGATCGACGTTGAAGCCAAACAAAAGACCTGATGCTTGCCCGATGCCTTTGCTGGCGCCACCATGATTGACCTGGGCGTATCCAAGATTGCCCTGATTGGCGCAGTCGCACTGATCGTGATCGGCCCCGAGAAGTTGCCCCGCGTGGCACGTACCATCGGGGCTCTGCTTGGCAAGGCTCAGCGTTATGTGTCCGATGTCAAGGCAGAAGTTAGCCGCTCCATCGAACTTGAAGAATTCAAGAAGATGAAAGAGTCGGTGGAGGGCGCGTCCAAAGAGGTCGAGAGCGCGATCCAGACCCAGGCCGGCGATTTTGAAAAAACCTGGGCTGAAGTGACCGACACGGCAAGCGACACGCCGGTTGCTGAAGGCTTGATTTCGCATCCGGCCTACAGCCACCCTGGCAAGAAATGGCGTGTCAAACAAGGGGCTACACCGAGTTGGTACAAGGCTCGCTCCGGCATCCGCACCAAGGCCCTGTCTGGTGCCGCCCGCGTGGCGCGTTATCGGCCTCAAAAGTTCAATTAATGACTGATTTCTCCCCCAAAAAAGACGAACTCGAGGGCACGGAACAGCCTTTTGTGCAGCACCTGGTGGAGCTGCGCGACCGTCTGGTCAAAGCGACGGTGGCCATCGTCGTCGTGGCCGCTGCGCTGGCTTTGTTCCCAGGGCCCGCAGCCCTGTACGATTTCTTGGCGGCGCCACTGGTGGCGCACCTGCCCAAGGGCAGCACGCTGATCGCGACCTCGGTTATTTCGCCGTTCATGGTGCCGCTCAAGGTGTTGATGATGGCCGCGTTCCTCCTGGCCTTGCCGGTGGTGCTATGGCAGGTCTGGGCCTTTGTGGCGCCAGGACTCTATTCCCATGAGAAAAAGCTGGTGATGCCGCTGGTGGTGTCCAGCACGCTGCTGTTTTTTATTGGCGTGGCGTTTTGCTACTATTTTGTTTTCGGGCAGGTGTTCAGCTTCATCCAAAGTTTCGCGCCCAAGAGCATCGCGGCCACGCCAGACATCGAGGCCTATCTGAGCTTTGTACTGACCATGTTCCTGGCTTTCGGGCTGGCGTTTGAGGTGCCCATCGTGGTGGTGGTGCTGGCGCGCATGGGCATTGTGTCAATTCAAAAGCTCAAGGACTTTCGGGGCTATTTTGTGGTCCTGGCCTTCATCATTGCCGCCATCGTGACACCGCCGGATGTCGTGTCGCAACTCGCGTTGGCCATTCCCATGTGCCTGCTGTATGAAGTGGGTATCTGGGCGGCTCGCATCTTCATCAAGCACACCCAAGCGCCTGTTGACGGCGCTGACTCAGCTCAACCCTGAGTCGTCACTGTACCCGGGGCTTGGGCTTAGGTCGTACGCCCGGCGAGACCATCAGTTCCAGTTGCTGATCGCGGCGCATCAAGCTGAATGGGGCCGCCTTTGAGGGTTTGAGTGCGGCGACCCGCGACAGCAACTCCGCCACATTGGCCACCGGCTTGCCGGCGACCGCTGTGACCACGTCCCCGGGGCGGATACCAGCCAGGGCAGCCGGGCCGTTTTGAAGCACGCCGGTAATGATCACACCCGTGCGCGCCTTCACACCAAAGGTCTCAGCCAATTCGGGCGATAGTTCATTGGGTTCCACCCCAATCCAGCCTCGGGTCACCTGGCCATCCTGCACGATGCCTTCGAGCACCAACTGTGCCGCTGAGACGGGAATTGCAAATCCAATGCCCATATTGCCGCCAGAGCGCGAATAAATGGCGGTATTGATGCCCAGCAGATTGCCCTGTGTGTCGACCAGGGCTCCGCCCGAGTTGCCGGGGTTGATGGCGGCGTCGGTCTGGATGAAATTCTCGAAAGTGTTGATCCCGAGTTGGTTGCGCCCTAGTGCACTGACAATGCCGCTGGTCACGGTTTGGCCTACGCCGAAAGGGTTGCCAATGGCCAGCACTTGGTCACCGACCTGCAGTGTGTCAGAGCTGCCCAGCACGATCACCGGCAGGCGGTCCAGGTCAATCTTGAGCACGGCCAGATCGGTATCGGGGTCCGTTCCGATGACCTTAGCCCGGGCACTACGACCATCGTTCAGAATCACTTCGATGTCGTCGGCACTCTCGACCACATGGTTATTGGTCAGAATATAGCCGCTGGCGCTAACGATCACGCCGCTGCCCAGGCCGACCTGGGGCTCGTTATCCTGGTCGCCAAAGAAAAACTTGAACCAGGGGTCGCCGCTGTTAGGGTGCCGGCGGGCGGCCTTGCTGGTGTTGATGCTGACTACGGCGGCCGAGGCTTTTTGCGCGGCAAGCCTAAAGCTGCCTTGCGGTACTGCAGCGGGGTCGCCAGCCGGCGCCTGCAACAAGGCCACCCCACCAGAGCGCCAATTGCGCAGGCCACCCCATTCGGGCTTGAGCGTACCGACCACAAAATAGGCCGCTAGCAGTACGGTGACAGTTTGGGAAAACAACAACCAGAAGCGTTTCATGACTGGGCAAGGCGGTCAAGGCCAAGTTTGAGATAGGTGCGCGGGACGGCGTGCACAAATTGTAGGGGTCATGTCGTGGCCGGCAGCCATTGACGAAGTAAAGTCAACAGGTTCATGTCAAAGCCAAGCTACGTTATCGCTATACAGCCCGCAGCGCCGCCCAAGCCGGTGCTCGGTGCGCCATGCAACGGCTGCGGGGTGTGCTGTTTGTTTGCGCCCTGTCCCTTGGGAATCTTGCTGTCGCGGCGTCGACATGGCGCCTGCGCGGCCTTGCAGTGGCAGGCCGGGACTGGTCACTACCGCTGTGGCGCCCTGAGCGCGCCTGAGTCTGTGCTTGCCAGCGCCCTGCCGCGATCGCTGCGAGGCCTGGCGCCCCGGCTTGCGCCTTGGCTGGCGCGGCTGGCTTGGCGCTGGATAGCCGCGGGCCAGGGCTGTGACAGCAGCCTGTCGGTACAGGGCCAGGCCAGTGCCGACGCCAGGCCGATAAACGCACCGAAAAACCCGTCGACAATGACAGTTGGTGCGCCGGCCCGGGCGCCCAACCCAGACAACCCGCCGCCACCTGAACCATGACCGATCGCCACCAGTTCGTCCAGACCGTGAATGCCCTGCTGCAGCCCGAGCGCTTCAAGGATTACTGCCCCAACGGCCTGCAAGTGGAGGGCGCTGCTCAGGTTCACCGCTTGGTCTCGGGCGTGACCGCTAGCCGTGCCTTGATCGAAGCGGCCGTGGCGGCGGGGGCCGATACGATTCTGGTGCACCATGGGTTGTTCTGGCAGGGGCAGGACGCGTGTGTGACCGGCTGGATGAAGCAGCGGCTTGCGTTGCTGCTGGCGCATGACATTAACTTGCTCGCCTATCACCTGCCCCTCGACGCCCATCCGGTGTTGGGAAACAACGCGCAACTGGGCCGACAGTTGGGTCTGGCGGCACAGAGCCAGTTTGGAGAGCAGTCGCTAGGGTGCATCGGAGCGCCCATTGATGTCGACGGCTTTGCCGACGCCGGGGCCTTAGCCCGGCATGTTGAATTAAGGCTAAATCGGGCTGTAACCCTTGTCGGATCTAGCGTTTCAGCTATCACAAAGATAGCGTGGTGCAGTGGTGGCGCGCAGCGTTATTTTGAGGCTGCCATCGCCGCGGGCGCTCAGGCCTACATCACCGGCGAAATCTCTGAGCCTCAAGCACATTTGGCACGGGAGTGCGGCGTTGCCTATCTGGCTTGTGGTCACCATGCGAGCGAGCGCTATGGCGCTCGGGCGGTCAGCGAGCATCTGGCCGAGCAACTGGGCCTGGTGCATCAGTTCATTGACATCGACAACCCGGCCTGAGCCGCAGGCCGACCATGTCACAAGCCGCCAATTTGCCCTTGATCGCCATCACCTTGGGTGACCCCGCCGGCATTGGGCCAGAGATCATCGCCAAGGCCTTTCGTGACGAGCCTGAGCTGACCCGAGCTTGTTTTGTGGCGGGCGACGTCGCTGTGCTGCGGCGCGCGACGCAGCAAATCGCCGCGGGTGAGCCGGTCTTGCCTGTTGCGGTTCTGGCCACGGCAGAAGACGCGCGCGACGTCCCGCCGCGCTGCCTGCCTGTTTTGCAGGTGGTGGCGCCTGCGCCGCTGGTGACAATGGGTGCCGTGAGCGCGAACGCGGGCCGCATGGCCGCAGAATGTGTGGTCTGGGCGACCCAAGCCGCCTTGCGCGGACAGATCGGCGCCTTGGTCACGGCGCCGCTGCACAAGGAGGCGCTGGCCTTGGCTGGAACCCCGCATCATGGCTACCCGGGGCACACCGAAATGCTGCAAGCCCTGGCCGCTGCGCATGGGCAACAAGCCGTGGCGACACTGCCGGTGCGCATGATGCTCGCCAATGACGAATTGCGGGTGGTGCTGGTCAGCATCCACCTGTCCCTGCGCCAGGCCCTTGAAGCGGTCACCTTTGATCAGGTGCTGCAAACGCTGCAGATCACGCACCGGTCACTGCAAGCCATGCTGGGTCGCGCGCCACGCATCGCTGTTGCAGGGCTGAATCCACACGCGGGCGAAGGAGGCCTGTTTGGTCGGGAGGAGATCGACGTCATCGCACCGGCCGTGGCGGCGGCGCAGGCGCAGGGCTTGCAGGTGCAAGGCCCGTTCGCGCCAGACACGGTGTTCATGCGAGCCAGGGCCAAGGCGGGCCAACCGGCGGCTTTTGACGTGGTAGTGGCGATGTACCACGACCAGGGTTTGATCCCCGTGAAATACCTGGGTGTGGAGCAGGGCGTCAATGTCACGCTGGGCCTGCCCTTGGTGCGCACCAGTCCAGATCATGGAACCGCTTTTGATATCGCCGGCAGCGGGCAAGCTGACGCGTCAAGCCTGCTGGCGGCCATTCGCATGGCACGCCGACTGTCACAGCCCCAGCCCATGCAGCGCCCACAAATTCAGCCAGAATAAATGGCTCTAGCCCTCGCCGGGTAACGATGTATTGCTATTAAAAAATAGCAATTACTTTTTCAGACTGTCCCGGATCTCTCTGAGCAACAACACGTCTTCCGCTGGCGCTGCGGGCACCACTGGCGCTGCTTCGGCTGGTGCATTCTTTTTCATGCGGTTGATCTGCTTCACCATCATGAAGATGATGAATGCCAAAATTGTGAAATTGACCGCCACCGTGATGAAACTGCCATAGGCGAACACTGGCACACCGGCCTTGCGGATGGCGTCTAGGCTGCTGCCGGTGCCCGCTGGGACTTGCCCCAACACCACATAAAGGCTGGAGAAATCAAGTTTGCCGAACACCATGCCCGCCACAGGCATGATCAGGTCGCCCACCACCGAATCGACAATTTTGCCAAAGGCGCCGCCAATGATGACGCCGACGGCCAGGTCGATCACATTGCCCTTGACCGCGAACTCCCGAAATTCCTGCAATACGCCCATGTTGGTTTTATATGGATGCCTCCCGGGTAGCAAGAGAAATTTGTGGT
>CAMCZF010000205.1 GCA_945885775.1 Rhodoferax sp. OV413
CGGGGGCGAGGTGGGTTTGCATGGCGGGCTCAGGCGGTGGCTGCGGGCAACAGGCGTCCCGGGTTGAACAGGCCATGCGGGTCAAACTCGCGCAGCAGCGCCTGTTGGATGCGCAGCTGTACCGCCGACAGGGGCGTGAACACGCCCACCGCCCGGTCGGCGTCGCCATGGGCCTGGCTGGTACGGAACAGGGTGGCGTGGCCGCCGGCAGCACCGGCTGCGGCGCGCAGGCGCGCTGCAGCACTGGCTGGCGCCCAAAGCCAGCGCAGGGCGCCATGCCACTCAATCAACACCGGGTAGGGCAGGTCCAGCACCGGCGCCGTTTGCGGCACCGACAGCCGCCACAGGCAGAGCTCGGGCGCCGGCGGCGCGAAGAAGGGCAGAGTCTGCTCGCGGCAGGCAGCCCAGTCGGGGCCGGCCTGGGCGTTGTCCATGCGGGTGGCGCTGCCGCCGGCAGCTTGCACATCGGCCACCAGCCGCGGGCAGGCGGCCTCGACCGCCGCCAGCGCACCGCGCAGCCGCACAAACAAACAGGCCTGCGCCGGCTGGGCCGTGGGGTCAAACAGCCAGCAGCTGGCGTTCAGCGGCAGCGGTTGGCCGCCCCAGCGGTTGAGCAAGGCCAGGGCAGTGGCTTGCGCCAGGCCGGTGCACAGCAGCGTGGCCTCGGCAGGCGCGGTGGGCAGCACCTTGAGCGACAGCTCGGTGATGACGCCCAAAGTGCCCAGGCTGCCGGCCAGCAGACGCGACACGTCGTAGCCTGCCACATTCTTCATGACCTGGCCGCCAAAGGTGAGCAACTCGCCGCGGCCATTGATCAGCCGCACACCTAGCACGTAGTCGCGCCCGCCGCCGACGCTGGCGCGCGCCGGCCCGCTCAGGCCTGCCGCCACCATGCCGCCCACCGTGGCGTCGGGGCCAAAGTGCGGCGGCTCAAAGGCCAGGGCCTGGCCCTGTTCGGCCAGCACCGCCTCCAGCTCAGCCAGCCTGGTGCCGGCCCGCACCGTCACCACCAGTTCGCTGGGCTCATAGCTGCTGATGCCGGCCAAGGGCCGCACATCCAGCAGTTCACCTTGCAGCGTCTGGCCGTAGAAGTCTTTGCTACCGCCGCCCCGAATGCGCAGCGCCGTGCGCTGAGCGGCTGCGGCCAAAATTTGATCGACGAACGGGCGGGTAACAGTGTCCATGTTTTGCATGGCGTCGATGTTAGCGGTGGGCCTGATTAGCCCGACTGAATTTTTTGCACGGGCAGCGTGACCGAATTTGCGGCCTTTGAGGCGGTGGTACAGCACTGGTTTTGCAGCACGCCGCTGGGTAGCGTTCAGTCGGCATAGAAATTCACGGGCAGGCCCGGTACCTCAACCCGCATTGAGAGCACACAGCCGGACAGGGGAAAGGCCTGCAGCTCGGCCGGGCTGCGGCGGTAACTTGCACTGGTCAGGTACAGGGTACGCAGGTCGTCGCCGCCAAAGCAGGGCATGGTCGGGCACTGCAGGGGTGTAGGCACCTCGGCCAGCAGCCGACCGTCAGCCGCAAATTGGCACAGCCGGCCGCCCTCGAACATCGCCACCCAGTAGTTGCCATCAAGGTCCACCGCCGCGCCATCGGGCCGGCCCTGGTAGTCGGCTTGCGCAAACTGCCACTCGGCCGGCTTGGGCGAAAACTGATGAAAAGTGCGCTGGGCGCTCAAGGTGTTGGTGGTGGCTTCCACATCCCAGGCCCAAACCACATGGGCCGGTGTGTCGGCCCAGTACAGGGTGCGGCCGTCCGGGCTCCAGGCCAGCCCATTGGCAGTGGTGGCCGGCCCGGCCATTCGGTTGAGTGTGGGGGGAGAACCGCTATGGCCGCCCCTGCCATCCAGACAGAACAGCGCAGCATCATGGGCGCTGCGGCCTTCGTCAATGGTACCGATCCAAAAGCGCCCCATCGCATCACATTTGCCATCGTTGGCGCGCATTCGGCTCGGGTCATAGTCCATGGTGGCGATGCGCTGAAGCTCACCGCCCCAGCTGTGGGCGCGAAACACGCCGTGTCGCAGCGCCATCACCAGGCCGCCGCTGGCCGCTGGCGCAATGCAGCCGGGCTCTGTAGGCAGGTCCCAGGTCTCGACCGTGCCCAGGTAGACGTTGGCCCGCTGGATTTTTCTGCCAGGGATATCGACCCAGTACAGCATCTGCTCATGCGGGTGCCAGAACGGCGATTCACCCAGTTCGCAGGGCGTGGTGGTCAGGGTCTGCCAGGTCATGGTTGGTGCTCTATGTAAATGTGCATGTGGGCCGACATTGACGCGCCGGGCTGCAACACGATGACCCCGAGCGCTTCTGCGCTGGCGCCTGTTGTTTCTGTCAGTTGCAACGCATTGTTGACATGGCTCACCGGCTCGATGGCCACAAAATCCCGCGTCGGGTTGGTGAACACCACCAGCCGTTGCAGGGTGGAGCGGACGCGGATACGCAGCAGCGCGTCTCGTAACTCAACGTCGCCGGTCCAGCCGTCAAAGCAGTGATTGATATCGAGTTCTGCACAGTCGGTGTCCAGACCAGTGGCTGTCACGCGATGCGTGGGCAGCTTGCTGGCGTCCATCTCCCACCGGCCGCCTGCGGTAAAGCGCAGGTGGCTGCCACGGCGCTTGACAAAGTTGGGGTGGAAGCCCAGCCCAGCCGGCATGGGCATCTCAGACTGGTTGCTCAGTGTCATGCGCAAGGCCATACCCTGGTCCGACAGTTCAAACACCTGCTCGGCCGTAAAGTCGAAGGGCCAAGCCGCATCGGCTTGATGGTCGTAGGCGATATGCGCTTGCCTTGCGTCGGCCTGCAGCACGGTCCAGGGTCTCTGCCAGCCTATGCCATGGATGGCATGGGGCTCAGGTGCGCCGTTAGGTAGCAGGGTATGCCTGCGGCCTGCCCAACTGAAAGCTGCATGGCCGATACGGTTGGAGAAGGGCACCAGCGGATAGCTGGCCGCCTCACTCACCTGCTGCAACGCCGGACCGGGGGTCGAGCGCAGTACCGGCACGTCATCCAGCCACAGCCCAGCCATACTGCCACCCAGAGCGGGGGCCAGGTCGCAGCGCAGGGAGGCGTGGTTCAGTTGGAGTGTGGTGGTCATGGTGGATGGGCAGGATATTTGGGCTAATTGTCGCCTTGACGCGCCCAATGGAAAAACCCGCCAGGGCTTGCGCCCCGGCGGGTGTTAACCCTCAAGAAAGAGTGTTTTAGCGGTTGTAGGCGGTCTCGCCGTGTGCGCTGATGTCAAGGCCCTCGCGCTCGTCTTCTTCACTGACGCGCAGGCCAATCGTCATGTCCACCAGCTTGAAGGCGATGAAGGAGACCACGCCCGACCACACAATGGTGACCAATACGGCCTTCAGCTGAATCCAGACCTGGGACGCAATCGAGTAGTCCGCTGCGGTCACCATGCCGGCGGTGACCCAGTCAGCCACGTAGCCTGGGCCACCCAGGGCTGGCGAATTGAACACGCCAGTCAGCAGGGCACCCACAATGCCACCGACGCCGTGCACGCCGAACACATCCAGCGAGTCATCCGCCCCCAGCATCTTCTTAAGTGCACTGACACCCCACAGGCAGGCAAAGCCGGCAACCGCACCAATTACCAGCGCGCCGCCGATACCCACGTTGCCGGCGGCCGGCGTGATGGCCACAAGACCTGCCACCGCGCCAGACGCCGCACCCAGCATAGAGGCCTTGCCGCGTATCAGTGCCTCGCCCACGCACCAGGCCAGTACCGCGGCCGCTGTGGCGCCCAAGGTGTTGATGAAGGCCAGGGCGGCAAAGCCGTTGGCTTCGAGTGCCGAGCCGGCATTGAAACCGAACCAGCCCACCCACAGCAACGAGGCGCCAACCATGGTTAATGTCAGGCTGTGCGGCGCCATGGCTTCCTTGCCATAGCCAATGCGCTTGCCAACCATGTAGGCGCCGACCAAGCCGGCCACGGCGGCGTTGATGTGCACCACGGTGCCGCCGGCAAAGTCCAGCGCGCCGGTTTGCCAGATGAAGCCGGCTTTCGCGTTCATGGCATCCACCACGTCTTTGGCGCTGTAGGCATCAGGACCCATCCAGAACCAGACCATGTGCGCAATCGGCGCGTAGCTGAAGGTGAACCACAGCACCATGAAGGCGAGCACTGCGGCGAACTTCATGCGTTCGGCAAAGGCCCCGACGATCAGGCAGCCTGTGATGCCGGCAAAAGTGGCCTGGAAGGCGGCAAACACGATTTCCGGAATGACCACGCCCTTGCTGAAGGTGGCGGCGTTGGCAAAAGTGCCGGCCGCGTTGTCCCAGACGCCTTTCATGAACAGCCGGTCAAAGCCGCCAAAGAACCTGCCTCCCTCGGTGAAGGCCAGGCTGTAGCCGTACAGGAACCACAGCACCACGATCAGTGAGAAGGTCACCATGACCTGCATCAGCACCGATAACATGTTTTTCGAACGCACCAGGCCGCCGTAGAACAGGGCCAGGCCGGGTACTGTCATCAGTATCACCAGCATGGTGGAGACCATCATCCAGGCGGTGTCGCCCTTGTTGGGCACGGGTGCCGGCGCTGTTGTAGCGGCGGCGGGTGCCGCAGCAGCAGCAGTGGGTGCTGCCGTCGCTGCATCGGATGCTGCCGCAGCAGGCGCCGCCGCGCTGGCAGATGCCGCTGGTTCGGCGGCTTTGGCTTCAGAAGCGGCGGGCGCAGGGGCTGCGGTCTGTGCCATGACGGCACCGCCGAACAGCAGGCCCAGGCCCAGGGTCAGGGAAATGAGGATTTTTTTCATGTCAAGCTTTCTGGTCTGCTGGGTTTAAATGGCTTCCTTGCCGGTCTCGCCGGTGCGGATGCGAACCACTTGCTCGAGGTCGTAGACGAACACTTTGCCGTCGCCGATCTTGCCGGTGCGGGCAGCACCCTCGATGGCCTCTATGACGCGGTCGGTCAGCTCGTCGGGAATAGCGGCTTCAATCTTGACCTTGGGCAAGAAGTCAACCACGTACTCGGCACCCCGGTACAGCTCGGTGTGGCCTTTTTGGCGGCCGAAGCCCTTGACTTCGGTGACGGTGATGCCTTGCACACCGATGGCCGAAAGGGCTTCGCGCACCTCGTCGAGCTTGAAGGGTTTGATGATGGCGGTAACAAGTTTCATGCGCTCTCCTATGGATGTGGTGTGGGAATCAAAAGCTGTATTTGAGGCCTGCAACCAGGCCGTTTTTACCCAGGTTGTCTACGCTGCCAACTTTGTAAAAACCGTCCTTGGCGTCTGTAGTGACCAAGGCCAGAGAGGCAGTGATGCCTTTGCCAAAGTCTTTGCTCACGGTCAGCGAGAAGTCGGTGTAGTCAGCGGGGCTGGCCTGGTTGGGGATGAGCTGCCGGCCAACGTGCGGCGTGACTGAAAAGCCATTGCCCAGGTCAAACGTGGCAGCGGCCTCCAGGTATTGGCTGCCGGCGCTGTCGAGGTTAGCCACGAAATTGCTCAGACTACGGCTGTACTTGGCCGTCACCGGGCCATAGGTCAGCGCAGCGTAGATCTCGGTGGTGTTGGCGTTGGTCGTGGCGTTGTTGGACGGGTAGATGTAACCGATGAGGCCGACGTCAAACCCCAGGCCTTTCATCAGCTCGACCTTGTAGCCGCCATAGAGGTCGACTTCGAGAGAACCCTCAGTGGCGCCAGCAAAGTCCTTGACCCAATTCACATTGGAGCCCCAAACGCCGGCATAGGCACCGCTCTTGTGGGAAAAATCAACGCCGCCTTGGACTGCTGGTTTGAAGGAGGTTTGGGCAATGCTGCGGAACCGGTAATCGGTGGTTACCCCGACGTTATAGGCCAGGGTGTAGTCTGGTTCCGCGGCCATCACCTGGGTGCTGGCAAAGGTGGCGCAGAGCACTGTGCTCAAGGCAAGGGCGAAGGTAGTGGTCAGTTTCATTCAGGGTTCCAGCAAAGTTACGGTACAACCGGTTTAAGCATAGACCGTGCCAGCTACACCATCGGCTGGGCAGGTGATGGTGCGGGGCATTGTCGGTAGCCCTAAGCCAGCGGCTTGCGTTAAGATGCTGTATAAAAAAATGGGGTATCCACTTAGCTCCAGTTGATGCAAAATAACTGGATGGAAACCCATATAGTAGCGCCAATCCCGGGCAAGGACTACCCCCAGACTTGGAATGAATTTCTCGACTGGTTTGGCACCGAGGATGCGTGCCTG
>CAMCZF010000206.1 GCA_945885775.1 Rhodoferax sp. OV413
AACTGATTCCGGCCCCTATTCGCCAACTGCTGGTACAGGCCGACGGGGTTCCCGTGCAGCTGCAGATCAACGAAGCGCTGATGGGTGTACCGTGGGAATTCGCCTTTGATGGCCAGCACTACCTGGGCCAGAAATTTGCGATGTACCGGCAACTGCTGCGGGAGGGTCCACAGGCCCGCGGCCGGGTTCGTCCGATGGGTTACAGCCGACACCTCAAAGTCCTGATCCTGTACGACACCGCCGACCCGGCACTTGACCAGGCCTACGTGCAGGCGCTGCAAACACGGCTAGACCCAATCGAAGGTCTGTCGGCGCGTGCCATGGCTGTAAGTGACGAAAGCCGGGACGCACTGCTGCGACATATTGGCCACAGTGACATTGTTCATTGCCTGGGCAGCTTGCCCCGCTGGCTGGCGAGCCCGCAGGGGGTCAGTTCTGAAACCACCTCTGGGCCGGCGCCACTGCACATCCGCGAGATCGTCGAGCTGACTGATCCGCCCCGATTGCTGATCCTGGAGGGTGCCAGCGGAGGTGCACAAGACGCTGAAGCCTTTTTCTCCTGGCACCCTGCACTGGCGCGGGCCACAGGCGCCGCCGGCGTCGATAGCCTGTTTAGCCTGGCTACCAGCGCGGCGCAAGAGCCGGCAGGACCTATGGCTGATTTATACGCTGCGCTGGCATCCGGCCAACGACTCGGCGGAGCACTGGCAGCACTGCGCAATGGGGCCGTAAAACCCGTGGGCGCCAGCGAAGCTGGTCTATTGCTCGGCCCGGAACTGATCTGCTACTGCGATGCGGCGGCCTTGCTGTCGCCGGATGAGGCAGGCCCGCACCCGGATGACCATTTGCGCCAGGTGACGGTGCTGTGCTACGACCTGGTCGAATCTACCGGTCTTCTGCGGGCGCTGGGCGCCGAACGCTACAGCGAAGCACTTGACCGTTTTCACGCCACCTGTGCCGATATCGTGCGCCGTTGGAGCGGGCAGCCGAATGCGCCCCAAGGCAATGACGGCGTGATGTGCTTTTTTGGGCTGCCACAGGCCCATGAAGACGCTCCCGCAATGGCGCTCAAGGCCGCATTGGCCATGATCGATGCGGTCGCGCTGCTGCAGCTTGAGCTGCGCATCGGCGTGGTGACAGGCCCGGTCGTGGTCAAAGCCGGCGTGCCGCTGGGCGAACCCGTCCACCTGGCCGCTCGACTCCAGGCCATGGCTGTTCCAAGCACAGCCATGGTCAGCGAATCGACCTGGGCGATCGTGCAGGAGCGCTTTCAATTCACCCCGATCAATTCATCACAAGCACCCAAGGGGTTTACCCAACCCAAAGTGACCTACAGACTGTTGGGTGAAACACAGCGCGACGGACACTTGAACACCAAGGCGGACGATACCCCCTGGGTTGGCCGCCAGCGCGAACTCGCGCTGCTGGGGGCCGCCTGGGAGCAGGCTGTTCAGGGCCAGTTCACTTCAGTGCTGATATCGGGTGAGGCCGGCATCGGCAAAACCCGGCTGGTGCGGGAATTCAGGGCGCGCCTGGCCGCGCAGGACCACAGTGTGACCGCCCTGCCCTGCAGCCCGGACACAGCGGACAGCGCATTTCGGCCGGTGATTGACTTGCTGACCCGCTGGTTCCGATTGAGCGAAGCCGATCAAGCGGATGGCATTCGCAGCAAGCTGGAGCTTGGGCTGCGCGCCTGGCCTGGTCGGCAGCACATCGTCGCTGGACTCGAGCCGCTGCTCAGCCAGCACCCTGCGGCAACCACCGAGGCTCAGGCGCCAGAAAAGATCAGGCGCCAGGTGATCGATGCCCTGCTGCTATGGCTGGAAGACCTGGTGGCGCAAGGTCCGCTGTGTCTGATCATCGAAGACCATAACTGGCTCGACCCGTCCACCCGTGAGCTGCTACAACGCCTGGTGGACCTCTGCAGCCAGTGGCCGCTGTTGCTGATACGCACCGAGCGCAGCGGCACTGGCAGCCCACCGGTCAGCGCTGGCGTCGGCCCCAAGGACCTGCCCGAGCGGCTTGATGTGTCCGGTCTGAACAGCGAAGACACTGAGGCCATGCTCCTGAGCATGTGCGGCGCAACTTTGTTGAGTGGGCCAACGCTGAATCAGCTGGTCACCAAGACCGATGGTGTGCCCCTGTTCATTGAAGAAACCGCGCGGGCGCTGGTGGCCCGCCAGATGCAGGGGGCGCCTGGCAAACAGACCGGGCTGGCAGCAAGCCCCATCGCCATCCCGGGCAGAGTGCAGGATTTGCTGATGGCCCGCCTGGACCGCCTGAACGCTGCCAAGGCCGTGGCCCAATTTGGCAGTGTTATCGGGCGCAGTTTTTCGCAGGCCATGATCGAGGCGGTTTTTGCCGATACCGATGCCCCGGTGCGAGTCGATGGGGTGTTTTTTCACCTGGAAGCGCTGGTGCGTGCCAGCATATTGGCGCAAACCTCGGTAGGCCGCGACGTGCGCTACCACTTCCGGCATGCGCTGATGCAAGACGCCGCCTATGAGTCGCTGTGGGAACGGGACCGCCGACGCTGTCACCGCACCGTGGCGCGGGTGATCAGCGAGCAATTCCCTGGCTTGGCCGCGAGCCAGCCTGAGGTGCTGGCGCGCCATTGCACGGCAGCAGCCATGCCAGAGGCGGCGGTGCAGTACTGGGAAAACGCCGCGCGGCTGGCGATTTCGCGTTCGGCGCAGGTGGAGGCCAGCCACCACCTGGACGCCGCCCTGGCGCAATTGGTGGCACTGCCGGCCGGGCTGGCGCGCGACCGGATTGAGCTGCGCTTGCTGCTGCTGCAAGCCGGCCAGAGCATCGCCCTGCATGGCTACGGCGCCGACCAGGTGGGCGAGGCCTATGAAAGGGCCGAGGCACTGAGCCGCCAGTGCGGCGATCAACGGGCCCTGCTGCGGGTGCAGTTCGGCCTGGAAGGCTATTTGTTCATGCGCGGCGAGTTTGAGCGGGCGCATGCCGTGGCTGCCGACGCGGCCGAACTGGTGCAAAAATCAGCTGATCCGATGCGCCGATTGCAGGCCGACTGGGCGGTGGCCAACCTGCTGTTTCATCAAGGGGCGCTGCCGGCTGCCGTCGAGCGCATGGACAGCTGCCTGGCGGCCTACGCCCGGCTTGAGCAGCGGCCAGGCCAGGTGCAAGACCCTGCCATCATGTGCCTGAGCTATTCGGCATTGGCGCAGTGGACGCGCGGCCTGGGTGTCGACGCGCTGGCCCGTGCCAACCAGGCACAGGCCCTTGCGGTACGCCTGAAGCACCCCTTCAGCCAGGGCGAAGCCTACGGCCTCAAGGCCATGCTGCACTGCTACCGACGCGAGTACCTGGAGACCCTGGAACTGGCCCAGCGCGCCATCCATATCTGCGAGACCGGGGGCTTTTCAGTCTGGCTGGCGCACGCCAAGATCATGCATGGCTGGGCGGTGGCACACCTTGGCAACGCCCAGGCTGGCAGCGCTGAGATGGCGGCCGGTTACGCGCTGTGGACCAGCACAGGCGCGGTGGTCACCTGTGCCTTCTACCTGGCCCTGCAGGCCGAAGCGCGGGCGCTGGCGGACGAGCCTGAAGAGGGGCTGCAGTTGCTGCAAGAGGCCTACGCCATCGTCACCCGACACGGCGAGCGTTACTTTGAACCCGAGCTCTGCCGGCTCCAGGGTGAGCTACTGCTTCACTATAAAAATAATAGCAAACTAATCAATCAGGACAAGGCTCAGCAGTGGTTTTTGCTCGCAATGTCGGTCGCCCAGGAGCTGGGCATGGCCGCCTTTGAAGCACGTGCTGCGCAAAGCCTGGCGGCTCTGTGGCAAAGCCAGGGGCGCTTGACTGAAGCGCAGGCCTTGCTGGCCAGTGCCAATAAGGTAGCCATGATCAGCTGACAATTCACAAAAAAGGGAGGGCCTATGGCCAAGGGAGCCACTGTCACGGGCAATTCTTGGGTCGCTAGTGCAGCGCTGTTTGCAGACCTGTGCAATGACCAGCAACGCGCCGTCCGCTTAAGGGGGCTAATTGATCAGCGCCAGCCCGAGCCCTTTGCCAGCCGGGCCAGCACCACCTACACACCCCAAGGCAACGGGCCAGATGACTATGAGCAAACGGCCTGGCTGATCACCGATCGGGACCATGCCGAGGCGGCGCTGAGAGGTGGATCCGTCACGTATGGTCTGGCCGATTACAGCAATGCGCCTTTTGGAGCGCTGGGCCGCAGCAACTTCATGCTCGGCATGGACGCTGTGCAGGGGCCGGGGGACCATGACCGGCAGCGTCAGTTCGCCATCAACTACCTTAAGCTGGATGCGGACGAAATTTTTGGTCTGTGCACCATCAGCCTACGTGCGGCAGCGCTGCTGCCGCTAAAAAAACGTGAGTTTGATATGGTGGCGCTGGCCGAACAGGCCGCGCTGCGCTTCGTCGCTTTCTGGTTCGGCTTTGCCCAGTCTGACCTGCCGCTGCTGGAGGCCTGCACCCGCAAAGCCACCCACGCCCTGAGCTACCAGACCTTTGCCCGCCATTTCGTCACCGACCCCTTCGCCCTGCCGGAGAACACAGCCGCCATGGGCGCACTCACGCGCCGCGCCGCCGAGCTGATCGACCTGTTTAAACACCAGCACACGGCGCAGCAACACGACGAGTTCGAAGCCATCCGACGGGAGCTGGACGAGTTGAAGGCGTTTGAGCCCGACAGCGTGTTTGAGCCCTGGCCAGCACCACCACCCTGCCATCCTCCAAAACCAACAAGTTCGCCCCGGGACCCGGCCCACCGTCCTTTGGCGGGTTTCACACCCGTGATGCAGCGCATGGCTGATGTAGCCGGTGCCGTTGGGGTGGGCAAAACCTACGGCGGCACCGATCTGGCGGCTATCGTCACCGGCCTGATCGCTGGCACCGTGGGCAATGTGGTGGGCGCCGTGTCACTTGCGCTGCAGTGCTTTTTTGAGAGCCCGGCACGTCTCCACGCGGCGCAGGCTGCCGCGGCCTTGGATTGGGTTAAGCACGGCCACCGGGCTGGCCAGGACGCCAACCTGACGCCCTTCATCTGGGAGGCATTAAGGCTCAACCCGCCGGTGGCCTACCTGCCGCGCCGTTCCACCCGTCCGATGACCTTATTTCCAGGAGGTGTCATCATTCCGGCTGGCAGCGAAATGGTGATCGCCGTGGGCGCCGCCACGCGCGATCCGAAGACTTGGCCCAAACCCGACAGCTTCGACGAGACCCGCTATGCCCGCCTTTCGATCCCTTACGACAGACTCATATTTGGTGGCGAACCCGATAACCCGCAGAAAAAGACTGTCAGCAGCTTCCTGCACCAATGCCTAGGTCAGCACGTGGCCATGCCGCTGGTCACCCACATCGTGCGCCAAGTGCTGATGTTGCCCGGCCTGGCCGAAACCATTAACCCGCGCAACGGTCAGCGCTTTGGCCTGACCCGCCAGTGGGGCTACCACTGCCTGAGCTACCCTCTGAACTACCACCGTTTTGAGTTGCTGCGCCATTCGCCGCTGCTGCTGGTGATGGACCTGAAAGCGCCCTCGCAGCAGCACGCGCAGACGGTGCGGGGATTGCTTCAACTATTGCAACCACAACTGACACAGGCCCTGCAGGCTTCAGGCCATGTTCACTTTGCCTCTTTCTTGCTGCTGGAGAACGACAGACGGCTGGCGCTGTTTGCCTTCATCGACCAGGATATCAACGACCACCTGCCGGATTTAGCCCACGACCTTGGGCCTGTGCTGGCGCCGCTGCTGCCCCACATCCGTCATGCCCCACCCCTGCCAGTCAAAAACCACCCGTGGGAATTTGGCGAATGGCTGCGCCGCGTCAACCTCGCGCCGGTAGGCGACTACGTGTTCAGCGCCTACCCCAACGCCAGCCTGGCCATGATTCAGCAGCAGTTTGCCCACGCACCGGCGCGGGTGGGTGCTGCCCAGCAGCCGCTGCTGGTCAGCATGCCGATCAAACCACCCACTGCCGTGCACGCCGAGCAGCTCAAGCGCGTCATCCAAGTTGGTGCGCCGCGCATCGAAAAAATGCTGCGCGAATCCAAGCACGTGCACTTTGCCTGCTTTGTGCTGCTGGAGAACGACAGCCAGCTGATGCTGCTGACGGTGTTTGACCGCGGCTTTGACCCCTATGTCGAGCATTTTGCGCTGCAGGTGGGCTCGCTGTTTGACCG
>CAMCZF010000207.1 GCA_945885775.1 Rhodoferax sp. OV413
TCACGGCCGCAAACTCGGCCGTGAACTGGGCTTCAGAACTCTGAACCTGCGCTTTGCCCACTGGAAGCCAGCCGCCAGCGGCATTTTTGTGGTGTTGGTGCACGGGCTGGCACCGTCGCCCCTGCCCGGGGTGGCCAATTTGGGGGTGCGACCCTCCTTGGACGCGAATGATGTCAACCGCGGACGGGTGCTGCTGGAAACCCATTGCCTCGACTGGCCAGCCGGACTGGGGCCCGAGGGGGCATACGGTAAACTCATTCGGGTGGAACTGCTGCACAAACTTCACGATGAGCTCAAGTACGACGGCCTGGACGCCCTGATGCAGGGCATCGGGCGCGACTGCGATGACGCACGCCGTTACCTGGCTTCGCGGCACGCCCAGACCCATCGGCAGACGTCGCGCGACCGAATTTAGCCGGCACCTCAGCGCAAGCCGGTAAGGCCTTGGGGCTCCGGTTTTTTTGACCCCCTTCAGCCTGCCCGGCACCGAACCCGTTCTACCTGCACCATGACCGACCCCACCACCCCCACCGTCCCCACCGTCCCCACAGACTACCGCAGCACGCTCAACCTGCCGGATACCCCATTTCCGATGCGCGGCGACCTGCCCAAGCGCGAGCCTGGCTGGGTCAAAGCCTGGGAGGACAAGGGCCTGTACAAAAAGCTGCGCGACGCGCGCATCGATGCCCCCAAGTTTGTGTTGCACGACGGCCCGCCCTATGCCAACGGCAAGATTCACATTGGCCACGCTGCCAACAAGGTGCTCAAAGACATGATCGTCAAGGCGCGCCAACTCAAGGGCATGGACGCTCACTACATCCCTGGCTGGGACTGCCACGGCCTGCCGATTGAGAACGCCATTGAAAAATTGCACGGCCGTAACCTGCAGCGCGACGAGATGCAGGCCAAAAGCCGCGCTTTTGCCACCGAACAGATCGACCAGCAGCGCACCGACTTCAAACGCCTGGGCGTGCTCGGCGACTGGGACCGCCCCTACCGTACCATGGACTTTGTGAATGAAGCCGCTGAGATCCGAGCCTTCAAACGCGTGGTGGAGCGGGGCTTTGTCTACCGCGGCCTCAAACCGGTCTACTGGTGCTTTGACTGCGGCTCCTCGCTGGCCGAGTTCGAGATCGAGTACGCCGACAAAAAATCGCAAACGCTGGATGTCGGCTTTTTGTGCGCAGAGCCCGAACGCCTGGCGGGCGCCTTCCAGCTGGACACGCTGCCGACCGGCGCCGACGGCAAGCCGCGACCTGCCTTTGCCGTGATCTGGACCACCACCGCCTGGACCATTCCGGCCAACCAGGCGCTGAACCTGAACCCGGCCCTGGCTTATGCGCTGGTGGACACACCACGCGGCCTGCTGGTGCTGGCCGAAAGCCTGGTCACTGCCTGCCTGGAGCGCTACGGCCTGGCTGGCACGGTGCTGGCCACCACCCTGGGCGAGGCGCTGGGCGGCATCAACTTTCGCCCTCCGCTGGCCCATGTGGACCCGGCCTATGACCGGCTGAGCCCGGTCTACCTGGCCGACTACGCCACCGCTGACGATGGCACCGGCCTGGTGCATTCCTCACCCGCCTATGGCGTGGAAGACTTCAACAGCTGCGTGGCGCACGGCATGGCCTACGACGACATCCTCAACCCGGTGCAGGGTAACGGCCAGTACGCGCCCGAGTTGGCCCTGTTTGGCGGCATGAACATCTGGAAAGCCTGCCCACGCATCATCGAGGTGCTGGGCGAATCGGACCGGCTGTTTGCCACCACCCAGATCACCCACAGCTACCCGCACTGCTGGCGCCACAAAACACCGGTGATCTACCGTGCCGCCGCGCAGTGGTTTGTGCGCATGGACGAGGGTGTTGGCGTGTTCACAGTGGACAAAGCACCCAAGACGCTGCGCCAGACCGCCCTGGATGCGATCGACAACACCGCTTTCTATCCGGAAAACGGCCGCGGCCGACTGCGCGACATGATCGCCAACCGGCCCGACTGGTGCATCAGCCGCCAGCGCAGCTGGGGCGTGCCCGTGCCCTTCTTCTTGCACAAGGACAGCGGCGAACTGCACCAACGCACCCTGGACATCATGGACTTGGCCGCCAGTATGGTGGAAGCCGGTGGCATCGAGGCCTGGAGCAAGGCCACGCCCGAGACCATCCTGGCCCAGGTCGGCGCGGCAGCCGATGCCGCCCACTCCAGCAAAAGCACGGACATCCTGGAGGTCTGGTTTGACTCTGGCACCACCCACACCACGGTGCTGAAAACCTCGCATCCCGGCACCGGACACGCCAGCGGGCCCGAGGCCGACCTGTACCTCGAAGGCCATGACCAGCACCGCGGGTGGTTCCACAGCTCGCTGCTGACCGCCTGCGCCATGTACGACCGGGCGCCCTACCGTGGCCTACTAACCCACGGCTTCACCGTGGACGGCCAGGGCCGCAAGATGAGCAAGAGCATGGGCAATGTGGTGGCGCCGCAAGAGGTGAGCGACAAGCTGGGGGCCGAGATCATCCGGCTCTGGTGCGCCAGTACCGATTATTCGGGTGACCTGGGCATTGACGACAAAATCCTGGCGCGCGTGGTGGATATTTACCGCAGGGTGCGTAACACCCTGAAGTTTCTGCTGGCCAACACCAGCGACTTTGACCCGGCTGTGGACGCCGTGCCCCTGGCACAGATGCTGGAGATTGACCGCTACGCACTCAGCCGAGCAGCAGCGCTGCAATCGGACATCCTGGCGCATTTCGAGGTGTATGAATTCCACCCGGTGGTGGCCAAGCTGCAAATCTACTGCTCGGAAGATCTGGGCGCCTTTTACCTCGATGTGCTCAAGGACCGGCTCTACACCACGGCGCCTGGCTCACTGGCCCGGCGCAGCGCACAGACCGCTTTGTGGCAGATCACCCAGGCCATGCTGCACTGGATGGCACCGTTCCTGAGCTTCACCGCCGAGGAGGCCTGGGGCGTGCTGGGCGCCGCCGGCAAAACGCCGGCCGCCAGCCGCGATTCGATCTTCATGGACACCTACACCGCGCTGGCGGCGCCCGAGCCGGCGCTGCTGGCCAAGTGGGTCCGGTTGCGCGAGATTCGCGAAGCAGTGAACAAGGAGATTGAGGCCCTGCGCGCCGCCGGCCAGGTGGGTTCGTCGCTGCAGGCCCAGGTCACCCTGACCGCGCCACCGGCTGACCTGGAGATCTTGGCCAGCCTGGGGGCGGACCTGAAGTTTGTATTCATCACATCTGCTATTGAAATAATAGCTGGAGATGCCCTAGCCATAAGGGTTAGCACCGCTTTTGGCACCAAATGTGAACGCTGCTGGCATTACAGCGATGAGCTCGGGGCTGACCCTGCGCACCCCACGCTGTGCGGCCGCTGCACCAGCAACCTGTTTGGCGCCGGCGAAGCCCGGCACTTTGCCTGATGGCCCGCGCTGGCAAACCGGCGGCATCCGCCCGCGCCGCCGGGCCCCACAAGGCCGCAGCGCCTGGCATGCTGCGCTGGCTGGCCTTGGCCACCATCATCCTGCTGGCTGACCAATTTTGCAAGGTGCTGGTGGTGGGCTACTACAACCTAGGCGACAGCACACTTGTCACCAGCTTCTTCAACCTGGTGCGGGTGCACAACAGTGGTGCCGCCTTCTCCTTTTTGGCGAGCGCCTCCGGTTGGCAGCGCTGGTTTTTTACTGCCATTGGGCTGCTGGCAGCAGGCTTGATTGTCTGGATGTTGCGGTCGCACGCCGGACAAAAATTGTTTTCCTTTGCTCTGGCCTGCATCCTGGGCGGCGCCGTCGGCAATGTGATTGACCGTATTCTTTATGGTTACGTGGTGGATTTTCTGGACTTTCATTGGTCATGGCTCAGCCCGGTGTTTGCTGGCGGACATTTCCCGGCCTTCAACATTGCCGACGCCGCCATCACGGTCGGCGCGACCTGCCTGATCCTGGATGAAATACTTCGGGTGCGGCGCAGCCGCTGAATCCAGTTAGCGCTGCAACGCTGCCACCAGAATCAGCGCCGCCTCGGTCGTGAACTGGTTCTGCGCCAGCCGGTGCAACAGTTCGGCCCGGTCCAGCAGGGCGAACTGGGCTACTTCACCGTCCTGGTTGACCGGTGACAGGCCATCAGGCAGCACCGCCCTAAACCAGTCGATCTGCTCGACCATATAACCAGCGCTGCCCGGCTCGGTGGGGCGCCGCAGGGTGACCCTACCGCCCGGCGCAACCGACTGCAAATCGTTGACGCGCAAACCGGCTTCTTCCCAGGTCTCGCGCACCAGGGCCGTGGCGACAGTGTCCGCCGCCGAGACCATGCCGCCCATCAGGGTGTCCCACAGGCCCGGGTCGTTGGCTTTGTTCAGCGCCCGTTGCTGCACCCAGATGCGGCCGTCTGCCGCCTGCCCGACCAAATGCACCGCCTGGGTCGCAATGCCCAGCGGCCGCACGGCGCCGCGTTCCACCTGACCGACGGTTTGCCCAGCATCGCCCCACACCGCCAATGCCTCATCGCGCCACTGCGCAGCCACATAGGGTGACTGCTCCCGCAGCGCCAGCGCCACCTGGCTCAGGCTGGCCGACAAGTCGCCGTGGATGCGCCAGGCCACGCCGCCCTCATGCTTCTCTTTTTGTAGCAATAAACGTCCATCCGACAAGGGCTGGAGGGCAATTTGGCTTAAAAATTCAGGCTCCACCGAGCCGACCGTGTGCGCCCCGCACAGCAGTGGCACCCGGGGCAGATGGGGCGGCTGATGAGCGCTGGCCGTCAGCGCGGCCAGCCAAGCCGGGTCAGGGGTAGGCCAGTTCAGAGCGTCAGCACCGAGCAACCGGTGGTCTTGCGCGCTTCCAGGTCACGGTGCGCCTGCGCCACCTCGGCCAGCGGGTAGCGCTGGTCGATGCGGATGTGCACCTTGCCGCGGGTCACCGCCTCAAACAGGTCGTCAGCCATGGCCTGCGTACTTTCGCGCGTGGCAATGTGGCTGAACAGGGTCTGGCGCGTGACGTAGATCGAGCCTTTGACGCCGAGGATGCCGGGCGCGAACGGTCCGACCGGGCCCGAGGCGTTGCCAAAACTGGCCATCAAGCCGAAAGGTGCCAGGCAATCGAGCGATTTGTCCCAGGTGTCCTTGCCGACCGAGTCGTACACCACCTTGACGCCCTTGCCGCCGGTAATGTCCTTCACCCGCGCCAAGAAGTCTTCTGTGGCGTAGTTGATGACATGCGCCGCGCCGTGCTCTTTGGCCAACGCGCACTTGGCGTCAGACCCGGCGGTGCCAATCAGTTGCAAGCCTAGGGCGCGTGCCCACTGGCAGGCGATCAGGCCAACGCCACCCGCAGCAGCGTGGAACAGCACGAAGTCACCGGCCTGCAGGCCGCCCTGGGGCAGCGTGCGCTTGAGCAGGTATTGGGCCGTGAGGCCTTTGAGCATCATGGCCGCGCCGGTCTCGAAAGAAATGGCGTCGGGCAGCTTGCAGACGCACTTGGCCGGCATCACCCGCAGCTCGCAGTAGCTGCCCGGGGGCTGGCTGGCGTAGGCGGCACGGTCACCGGCCTTGAGGTGCGTGACGCCCTCACCCACCGCCTCGACCACGCCGGCTGCTTCCATGCCCATTTGCAGGGGCATGGGCAGGGTGTACAGGCCGCTGCGCTGATAGACGTCAATAAAGTTCAGGCCCACCGCGTGGTGGCGGATACGGATTTCGCCGGGGCCGGGGTCGCCCACCTGCACGGACACCAGTTTGAGCTGTTCAGGGCCGCCGTTCTGGTCAATGCGGATAGCGCGGGAGGTTTGGGTTGTCATGGGAATAATTCCTTCAGGGTTAAGGGCCAGCGGGGTGGCACAGGGCACCACTTGGCTTTGGATCAATTTCGGCGGATTGTCATCATCCCCGATCAGAGGCGTGCAGGGCCTGATCAATGTCCCACAAAATGTCGTCAACATGCTCGATCCCGACCGATAGCCGGACCATGTCGGGCAACACGCCGGCAGAAAGCTGTTGCTCGGCATCGAGTTGCCGGTGCGTGGTGGACGCCGGGTGAATGATCAGGGTTCGCGTGTCACCGATGTTGGCCAGGTGACTCATGAATTGAGCCGCCTCGATAAAGCGTACGCCAGCAGCCAGACCCCCCTTGACGCCAAA
>CAMCZF010000208.1 GCA_945885775.1 Rhodoferax sp. OV413
ACGCCATGGGCACTTTGATGCCGTATCCATCAGAGGATCCACCTCAATCACTCGAGGTCTCTCTTCCTGATAGACGGCTGTTCATGCTCTTGGCGTTCAGCGGTCTCAATTCCTTGCCCGTGGGCAGGGAGGCATCCATAGCATCTCCATTGGATAAAAAATGGTTCATGGGGAAACGCTCGTTGGCAAGCTGTGCATTGACATGCTGCTGTAGTTGCTGCAGAAACGATTCTGCATTATTGTGTGGCTTCGCGGATTGGCTGTCAAGACGTGTCTGGCGTTTCGCTTGGTGACCCGCGCTAGGTGGATCAACCCGGGGGGGAGTTAAATGGATACTCCGCTTCAATGGCGGACGCCACCCGAAGTGCCAGATCTTCCCGAAACGCAGGTGCCGTCAGGTGGACGCCAATGGGCAGCCCACTCAGCGACAGGCCAGCTGGCACACTCATGGCCGGACACCAAGGCACCCAATTGAACACTGAAGTCATGTCCAAGCCGTGCTTGCGCCCGTCATCACTGGCCACGTGGTAAGTCGCATCGTCTTCTTCCACCCCCACCGCGGGCCGAGTCATCGTGGGACTTATCAACACGTCGTGGTTCCGGAAGACTTCAGCCAGCACGCCCCATTGGCGCTTGCGCACGATGTCGAGTTGCTTGATCGAGACTGCGTCATACGACCGCCCCTTCTTGACAACCTCCATCAGGCGCGGATCGGCTGATGCGCCAAGGCCATCCAAATATTCGCCAAAGAAAGCCGCCAGATAGACGTGCCAATGGCGAACCCAGCCGTCGGCAATGGAGCGGTCCCAGGCAAGCTGGATGGGCGTCACGATCGCCCCTGCCCTGACTAGGCATTGCGCAACTTGCTCGCAGCGCTCCAGGATTTCCGGTTCAACGGCAAAGAATCCGAGGTCCATGCTGAGGGCAATGCGCATGCCTTTGATGCGTGGCTCAGCGTCCAGGCGCGGCAACGCTGGAACATAGGTGGAGGGATCGCGGTCCGTGGGGCCACACAGCCAGGGCAGTGCGGCCGCCAGATCGGCGACCGTGCGCGTCAAGATGCCATGGTGCTGAATGTCATCGATAAAGCTGGGCTGGTCATCAATGGGCAGTCGTCCAAACGCGGGTTTCAATCCAACGGTTCCGGTGCAAGATGCGGGTATGCGCACCGAGCCACCCATGTCGGTCCCCTCGGCAATTGCCACACAGCCTGTCGCAACCGCCACAGCCGATCCACCCGACGAGCCGCCCGGTGTTTTGTCCGGATTCCATGGATTCCGGGTAATCCCATGCAGCGGGTTGTCGCAAAAGCTGCTCGATGCGAATTCTGATAGCGTCGTTTTGCCCAGGATGATGGCGTCGCACTGCCTGAAACGCTCAACAATAACCGCGTCCTCTTGCGCCATCGCATGCGCAAGGGCAACCGATCCAAATCGGTTGCCAAGCCCTTTCACCGGCGTGCAGTCCTTGATTGCCACGGGTACGCCGGCCAAGGCTCCCAGGCGCTCACCCCGGGCCCTTCTGAGGTCCAATTCCGCAGCGGCAGTGCGGGCACCGTCAAAGTCGATTTCGGCAAAACAATTGAGGCGCTGCTGGACCTGAACCGCGCGCGCCAATGCCGCTTCCACGACTTCCGATGCCGTTGCCCGTCCAAAGCGCACCGCTTGGGCGAGTTCCTCAACCGGTGACCATGGTCCGAATGGCAGGCTCATTGGGCACCTCTCCACTGCAAAAGTGCCAGGACACCAGAGACCGGTAGTGGAGCTTTTGCCGGCGCTTCAGGCGGCGGAAAAATGAGAATATACTTCATTGCAGAAACCTTTCTGCATTCAATAATGAAGCAAGCCAAACGTTCTGTCAACTGAAAGTCCCCGACGGCGCGCGCAAGTTGAGGCGTCGGATTGACAACACCCATGAGGACCTATCCCCTAAAATCTTTTGGCTAAGTACTGTCCCGTGGCGCGACCGTTGAATCCTTCAGTCAAAGCCCTGACAGGCCTCGGGTGTTCATCGTTTGACAGTGAGCACAACGCGCGCTTTGCCCCACCACAGACACCGACACCATCCATTCCATGAAGAACTCCACGCGCGCAACGATCAGAGATGTTGCCGCTGCCGCCGGAGTGACGCCTACGACCGTCTCGGACGCCTTGACAGGCAAAGGCCGGCTTTCTGCGGAGACCCGGGTAAGGGTTCGTGAGGTCGCAAGCCAGCTCGGCTACCGGCCAAACGCGCTCGCCAGAGGCCTGCGTGGCAAAGGTCTGGGCCTGCTCGGTCTGGTGATCTCCCCTGCGCCATCCGCCACCTTGTCGACGGTCTGGTACTGGTCCACGATCGCCAACAAGGCAACGGAGACGGCGTTTGCTTCAGGCTTTGCCCTGGTCCTGCTACCCCACAATGCCGAGGTCTTGTCCAGCATGCCGATTCCCTTGGACGGCGCCATCGTTGTCGATCCCATCGCGCACGATCCCGTATTGAAGGTGCTGCGCGACAGTGGCATGTTTGTGGTTACCGTGGGCCGGGACCCTGAAAACGAGATTGAGCCCTGGGTCGATGATGACAATGCACGTGGAGCGCGGCAACTGCTGGGTCGCACGGTGCGCCCCGGAAGTCGCCTGGCGATGCTGACCATGGACCCACGCAAGAGCTACGCGCACGACGCAAGAATGGGGGCCCAACAGTGGGCCGACGACACCAAGTCGACCTTTTTCTCCCAAGCCTGCAGTGGCCTCGAGCCCGAAGCGGTTGACCTGGCACTGGACACTGTGCTGTCCCAGAAGGTCAACGCCATACTGGTGCAAAACGACAAGTTGGCCATCGTGACACTCGCGCGCCTGCAGGCCCGCGGCATCAGAGTGCCGGGTGACGTTCTGTTGCTCAGCGCCACCGACAGTCCGGACCTGCCCCATACCAAACCTTCGATCACAGCAACGCACCAGCATCCGGAGCGCCTGGGCCAGCTTGCCGCGTCGGCGCTGATCGACAGCATTCATGGGTCTCAGCCACCGGGCCGCCAAATGGTGGCTCTGGATCTCATCATCAGACGATCAGCACCGGCGCTGCGCGGCTAATGATCACGGTCGAACGTTCAAAATGGGTTCACCGGACGCATACACGAGGACGGCGTCTATGACCCTCGCAGCGTCAATGACCGGTTGCTGCTTGGCATGAAGGGCACCATGTCAGAAATGGAGCTGTCGCTCCTGCGCCAGAGGTCCGTCGAGGCCCTCAAACTCAAGGCAGCCAGGGGCGATTTGCACACGACAGTGGCTATCGGCTATGTGCGCAGCGAGGGCGACCGGATCGAACTCGACGCCGATCTGCGCATCCGCGAAGCGATCGCGGCCGTGTTCACGCGATTCGCGCTGCCCCCCGTGCGCCAGGTGCTGCTGTGGTTTCGCCAGTAGCACATCGAGCTGCCCGCGGCGCTCTACGACGAAGGCCGGCGCACCGTGGTCTGGCGGCTGCCGGTCTACAACACGGTGCTCAAGATCCTCACCAATGCCGGGTCGAGTAAGAATTCAGCTTGGCGCGAAATCTGGCAGCAGCGCGAGGTGGACGTTGTGGGTCTTGCGCAGTCCGTCGAGTGGGCCGACCTGCGACCTGCTAAAGGCTGCCTGTCTGATGCCAACGTGACCACGTCGCGTAGTGCCTCAGCTTGATGGAACAACTGCTTTGCCAGCAGCTACCCACGATCCGCTAGATCGTACTCGGCAACATAGTAAGGGTGACTTGGATCAAACTCGGTGAGCGTTCTGGCTTGAGCAACCTGTCCGATCGGTCTTGCAGCTGAACCCTGCAACGCCAGCCTTCGATCACCAAACTCACTTCTTGCCAAATTGGCGATGCTGGAAAGCCGGGCAACGACGCCAGGCTGTTCTGCGAAACAATCGATGCTTTCGGATGGGTCTCGATCGAGATCGAACAAAAGCGGCTGTTCGTTACCTGATTTTGAGAAGTGCAGCTTCCATTCCCCAACACGAATGGCCTCAAGATCGCCTCGGTTGAAAAAGAGGAACGGACGTTCCATGAGGTTCGTTGATCTACCATGAATGAGATCGCCGAGATCCAGGCCGTCGATCTCAGGTGTTGGCCGATGTGTGATACCGGCGAGTTGGCAAAGCGTTGGAAAGAGATCGATTCCAGAAGCCACAGTGTCCACGGCCACTCCAGCGGCCACCTTCCCGGGCCAGCGCAGCAGGCAAGGTACGCGCATACCTCCCTCCCATGTCGTTCCCTTCCTTCCTCTCAAGGGGGCGTTACTACCGCCGTTCACCGCTAGAGATCCGTTGTCGCTCGTGAAGATAACGATCGTTTCATTCGAGAGACCAAGTCGCGCAATCTCCTGCAGGATCACATCTGTAGCCCAATCGATAGCCTCCACGGCGGCGCCATAGACGCCGTTTTCAGAGCGGGCTGTGAATCTTTGCTGAACGTACAAAGGCAGATGCACGTAGACATGAGCGAGATAGAGAAAGAATGGGCGGTGCCGGGAAGCCCTCATGAACCTTACTGCTTCGTTCACGTATCGTGCGGTGAGCGATGCTTGGTCAGGCTGCTGCTCAAGCACCTCAGCATCGGACATGAGCGGAAGTGGTGGAGTCTTGATCCGTTCACGATCACCTTCTTGGATTTCCCCAACTTGGCGGCCCATGTCATTGCTGTAGGGTAGGCCGAAGAAGTGATCAAAGCCATGGTTAGTCGGCAGGAAGTCAGGCTGATCCCCACAATGCCACTTTCCAATTGCCTGTGTTGCGTAACCGCGCTCGGACAGTGCTCGAGCAATCGTTACCTCCGACGATGCAAGACCCCACCGATCGCCGGGGAACAGCACCGGCATTCCATCAAATTCTGTAAAGCCAATTCTGGGTGGATAGCATCCGGTAAGCAAGGCGGCACGGGATGGCGAGCACCAGGGCGACGCTTGGTAGAAGGATGTGAACTTCAGACCCTCTGCTGCCATCCTGTCGAGGGCGGGGGTCTTGTTTTTTTGAGATCCATAACAGCCAAGATCGCCATAACCCACATCGTCGCAGTTGATCAGCACGATATTGGGTCGTCTGGACAGGTGTTCTTGCTGCTGCATGACAAGGGCGTGTTGAGTCGACAGTCGGTAACGAGAGGGTTGCACGGCAGGCAGGGCTTCAGAGTTCAGCACCAGCACTGCGCGGCTAATGATGGCGTTCCATTCATTGGTAAAATTGTCTAGCCAAGGCATATAGCCCACGGTATTCGCGGGGGAAGACAGCCTACCCGTGCGCTGAGCATTTGCGCTTTCCGCCGAAGCAATCTCGGTAACGTAGTTGCTGATTGCTTCGGGCAGGTCAAGAACACCTTCAAAATGACAGGTTTAATTTTCATTTCCAAATACTTTTCAAAAATTTTATCTTCTTAAGATTTTGAAAACTTTGGCCACCTTCGTGGCCGTTATAAGGATAAACATTGATATCTTTTTCACCCGCCCAATAGTTGTATGCAGCAAAGACTGTTGAGGGAGGACATATTTTGTCCATCAAGGCAACTGAAAACAAAGTCTTCGCTTTTGTGCGAGTTGAAAAATTGACACCATCGAAATACGCCAGAGTATTGAAGACAGTGTCCACTCGGTCGCGATGTACATGACAATACTCAGCGATTTCTTTGTAGGGATAACCATCCACAATTTCAGTGGCGCGACGATAATGACAAAGAAATGGGACATCGGGCATTGCGGCTTTCACGTCGGGGACCAGTCCTGCCGCGGCGATGGCAATTCCACCGCCTTGCGAACCACCCGTCACCGCGATTTGAGCTGCGTCCACAGCGAAATGTGAGCGAGCAGTTTCAATCGCGCGGACGGCATCCGCAAACACACGACGATAGTAATAATGCTTCGGGTCAAGAATTCCTTTGGTCATAAATCCTGGGTAATGCGCATTACCACCATCCGCGTACAAATCGGGCGTATCACCAGCAGACCAAGTACTGCCCTGCCCGCGTGTGTCCATAATGAAGTGAGCATAACCTGCACTTGACCAAAGCAACCAGTCG
>CAMCZF010000209.1 GCA_945885775.1 Rhodoferax sp. OV413
GGCGAAAGCAACGGATGGCGCGCTGATGACCAGCCGCTTTTGTTAAGCCTGCGCAAACTACTTGCAGCCGAGCTCCAGCAGGCCAGCACATCGTCTGCCGCTTGGCGCCTGAGCCATTTGCCCACCAGCCCAGCAACCCGCAGCGCGTATGAACAGGCCCTGCTCGGGGGAACAGACGAAGATATCCCCTGGCAGCTTCGCATTAACCTGCAGCCACTACCGGTAATCACCCAGGCCCGCCCCTTTGGTACTTGGACAGACGCGCCAATTCCCCAAAAAATAGCCACGACCATGACGCTCGGTGCACGCGGCCTTGGGAAGGCATTGCGACAGGGCACCATCACTTTGGATTTGGAGGCAGCCGCCACCAACAACTGGCTGCCAGCCCAATGGACCAAAGCGTCTAGCGAACAAATTTCCAGGCAAGCCCAACAGTGGGCAATCCAACTCGAGACAGAACTCAGTTGCCAACCCATGGTGGCTAAAGTCACGCAGGTCATTGACAACCAGATCAGGATCAATGCCGGCGCAAGCGCCGGCCTGCGGGTGGGCGACGAATGGTTGCTGGCTGACGGCAAACAGGTTCTTGAGCGAACGCTAGAGGCCAGTCTGGCACCTCACACCGTTCTGGCCAAGGTGATGTTGGTCGCAGAGCACCACGCGCAACTTGTCACAGTTGCAGGAACAAACCAAGCAGTTCGCAACACCTGGATCGGCTGGGCCACCGAAGGTTCCCGTTGACACCACTGGAGTCACAATATGTCCAAAGATCACCATCGTGCTTCAGTCGTAGCCATCCTCTGCATCCTCCTGGGCCTGTTTGCCACTGGCTATGCCCAGAGCGCGCAGCCACAGTCAGCAACGCCCGCAGCCAAGAAGACGACTGCGCCCGGCATAGCTTTGCCACCCGGTAGTTACAAGACCAAGCCGGGCCAAACACTCGACCAGGTCATCACGCACACACTGGGAAAAAGCCCATTGAGCCTGGCCGTGCTGCGACAGGCTTTCATCCAACAAAATCCGTCCGCTTTTGAGGCCGTAAAAACGCCCCGATTGCGCAAAGGCGCAGTACTCATCGTGCCCGACCATGACGCCCTGCTGCTCAGCCTAATGCCGCCGCGTCTGCAGGCACCCAGTCCTGCGACAGCGACCGCCGCCGAGACTGCCGAGCCTGAAAGCAACAGCCACTTAACACCCACTACCGGCGATGACCGCATGCGATGGGTCAGGTACCCATGATCCCCGTCACCGAGAGCGCTTCGCCGACCCGCTTTGCACCCCTGTTTCCTCAAGGTGCGCAGTCCCAGCCGCTGGTCGAAGCCATCACCGCAAGGGCGCTCAACCTCAAGGACGGCCAGGTCATCCAGGCAACCGTTCAGTCGCAGGGTGACCAACTTGCCCTGATGCTGCGGGGTCGCCTCATCGGTGTTCCCAACCGGGCCGATTGGGAAATCGGGCGACGCATGAGCTTTCTGACGCAGGTCAACGACGACGGCAGCATCACCCTCTACGCACTGTCCGACACCAGCCCGGCAAGCCCGCCACCGGCAGCAAAAGCCGTCGTTAGCGCGGGCGTGACCCAGGTGCGCTTATTTGAACACCCCGACGCACCTGGTTTCATGGCGGCGCGTACCGCTGACTCCGACGGTAGTTTTTCACGCCTGGCCAGTCTGTTGTACCGCCAACCCGGACTGCCCGATTTGCAGCAGCTGCTGGCCCCCGACGGACTCAGCGCGCTGTTGGCAAAGGTTACCGACCACCCACAATTGCAAGCCCGGTGGCGAGCCATTCAATTGGGCCAGGAGCAATCCACTCCGGATGCAATACGGCTGGCAGTGATCACTGCCATGGGCAGCGAAGCCCACATCGCCCGTTACGGGAAGCCCTCTCCGGCAGACACCAAACAGTTGCTCTACCAGCTGCTGGCCGTCCTGGGCGACCATACTGATGCAGTGGTTGACAACGTTGACCTGCAACACATCAGGCGTGCCATCGATGACCTGGAAGCCAGCCAACTGAATGCCTTGCAAGCACAACGCGCCGGTGACATGGCTGTCAAAGTGCTGCTGCCTTATGCCGACTCGAACCCGGTGGAGCTAAGCTTTGAGCGCGGCCCTGCCACGGCAGGAAAGGAAGCAGAGCTGACAGTCAGCGTCCACTCGAACAGCAGCGACTTTGGCGAACTCTGGTTGAAAGCTCAACTCCGTGACGAAAACCAAATTGATCTCACCATGTGGGCCCTGCGGGAGTCCGTGATCGCCCTGGCACAGGCAGGCGCTGCCGAGCTTGGACACAGTCTTCGTGACAGCGGCTTGAGCATGCGGTCCTTCAATGTGCACCACGGCGCTCGGCCTAAGCCCGCACCAGCACCACATCCTGCAGCAGAGGCGGGGGTGGTTCTCGATATCTTGGTATGACTCGCACGCCGCAAGCCGTCGCCCTTGAATACGGCCTCAACACCGCTCCGGTGGTGACTGCCAAAGGCGAAGGCGAACTGGCACTGGAGATGATGGCACAGGCCCGTCGGCATGGTGTGTACATCACCCAGGATCCGGAACTGCTCGCGCTGCTGTGCAGACTCAATGTGGATGAGGAGATTCCGCCAGAGCTTTATACGGTCGTCTCGGTCATACTGTCATGGGTCTATTGGCTCAAGGACATGCGCCCTGGGGATGAGAAGGCGACGGGGCTGACCAAGGAGCCTGGTCAAGCGTCGCTATAAGCGTTATGCCGTGAAAACCGTGAAATAAGGCCGAGGCGGTCATAGACTTCCACTGGGCCGGCCGTGTCATTCAGGCGCAGACTGTCAAGAGTACCCCTGATGGCGTCCAGCTTGCGATTCATCAACAGCGCATTTCGCCGATGCAAATCGCGACAAATGAGCATCATCTCCCGGAAATCCTGCCACTCCGGCAGTGATTGCAAGTCATCGGCGCCAGGGGCCAGTGCGCTAATTTCACTCAACAATTGATTTTTGACGGGTTGCAGTTGCTCGAACTGGTCCAGTTCCTGGTCACGTAGGGCTTGGAATTCGAGTTCCAGAATATGCGCCAATTGCGTGGCGAACTCCTTGGCTTGATGCAGGGCTTGATTCAAGACGTTCTCGATGATCAGTCACTGATCAACTGTTCGATTGCGACAAAGCTCTCAGCAATACGGCGAGCATCGAGCGGATATTGTCCATTCTTGATGGCGTCGCGGATGGCGTCCACCTTGGCGCGGTCAAATTCAGGCTCTTGCTTGATTCGCGCCTTCAACTCTTCAGAACCCACCACGTTGGCGCCAACCTCCTGAGCAGGCGGCGCACGGGTCGGCGCCACCGCACCCTGAGCTGCTGGCGCAGCTGACATGTCAGACGCCTTGTCTGCCCTGTCGACTGACTTTCGGTACAAAGTTTCAGACTGAACTGGACGGGATTGAATCGGGAGTGCGTCGCTCATAGTGTGCTCGCTTTATAAACTTCGGGGCCATTAAGATTTGTCATCCAAGGAGTCGGCGCCATCAAGAATAACTTGAGCGTTTTTGAGAAATTTATTATTCAAAGACCGCTCGCCGTATTGGGGCCCGTCACCACACCAGTCACCAAGCGGCCTGATTCCAGGTTCTTCAAACGCACCTGCTCACCTAATCTGCCATCCTGCAAGGCCTCAACCCGCGCCGCGATCGAGAACCCCCCGGCCTGACCGATGGTCAGCAGCACAGTCTTACCCATTTTAACCAGTACGGCACGCCGCAAGTCATAGCTGCGCAAAGCCACACCCGCAGCGATCTCCCGCACAGTCTCACCGTTCTCAGCTTCTTTGATCGTGCGCAAGACTTGGCTGTCAAGACCGGTTGCAGGTTGATCCACTTCAACCAGCATATCGGCCGTCACCAGGCTCCCGGCGCGCAGCAATTGGCGCGCTACGACTACCCGGCGCAGTGCAACAGCAGGCGCGGCATCCTTCACGGCCACAGGGGTTGATGCCGGAGCTTGTGCAACACCAGCGTCTTCCCTCGCTGGCTTGCGCGGCAGCGCCTTGGTGGCAGGATCAAACACCAAACGCACGTACAACTGCCAAGACGGCGAGCCCAGGCAGCGCACCCGCACCGTTTCACGCGATGCGAAGGGCAGGTCCATCACCAGCGCCTGGTCGCAGGTTTGCGTCTTTATACGACTGTCCATTGGTGCGAAACTGAAATCGGTAGGCGTTAGGCCCTGCGTCTGCTGAACCCAAGCACCGACCTCGGTCAACAAACGCGTCGTGTTGGCTCCTGATTGCGCCAGCGCAGGCAAGCTGATCGTCAAGGCAAGGGACAACAGAGCATGGCACAGCAATTGCTGTACCCAGCCAGGTGGTGTTGGAAAAATGACAGTTTGGTGGGACACGAAGCAGTAGTATGCAAGAACAATGCCACCAGTGCCGCGCCGCCATCCGAACACACCAAACACACTGACGACATACCGGCTATTGACCATTGGAGCAGCAAGGTGACCAGCGACCTCACTCACATCAGAACGCGACAGGCCAACTCAGGTTTGCCCGCCTCCCCTACCGAGCGCCCAGCAACCCGGCCGTCAACGACGAGTTTTGCCAAAGTCATGCAGCAAGCCAAGCCGACGCCTGCTGCCCAGCTGACAGTGGGCAATGGCAACACACTGACGGGTATTGTGCGCAACCAGGCGGGTGCAAGCGGTCTCAAGCTCAGCGGTTTTGACGAGCACCGATTGGTACAGCAGTTGGCCAACGCCAACAAAATCAGCAACGCAGATCTGATTTATGTCGGGCAACGCATCGACTTGGCATCCCTCAACCATGAGTTAGAGACACTGAAGAACAACACGGCGCAAACGTCAGTGCAGGGCACGACCGCGAAGATCCAGGCGGTCCAATCCGCCTCCGCAGCACTGGCCTCCCGCAAGCTTAGTGCGGCGCCATTGGCTGCCGTCACCCCCAAAGCACTCAGCCCAGTGAGCCACCCTGTTCTGGAAAAAACACTGGAACGCGCAGTCGCCAAAGGCTTCATACCGGCCATCGACAAAGTACCGGTGTATGAGAAGATTTTGCAAATGGCGAAAGAGCATCGCTTTGCGCCCGATGACTTTGCCCGCATGACACTGATGGAAAGCGATGGCATGAACCCCAGAGCCAGCAACCAAAGGTGCCACGGCATCATCCAGTTCTGCGATGGACCGGCGCGTGGCGCAGCCTCTGCCGGCTATGCCGACAACCCAAAGGCCATCCTCGACCTCAGTGTCCACAAACAGCTCAATCTGGTGGACAAGTACTTTGGCGACGTTGGCCTCAAGAACCAGGGTCCGGCTGGCCTGGAAGACCTCTACCTGTCCGTACTCAACCCAGCCTCGCGCAGCGAGCGCCAGGTGACCGCGGCCCTGGACATCGGCGGCAAACAGGCGCGGGTGCTGTACACCGACAACGATACCGATGCCCCGATCACACGCCTATCAATACGCCAAGGTCTGCTTCAGAATGCGGCGGCCCGTCTGGGTCAGATGCTGCCAACGGCCATGCGTGGGCCATCACCCAGAACCCATCAAGTGGCCAACAATGATCAGCATTGATCTACGAAAAACTGTAGAGCTGACACGCCAGTTCAAAGCGGCAAGTATTTGCCGCTTTGCCACACCACTGGCCACGATTGCCGCGGGCCAGCGCTGCCATGTTGGCAGCGAAGCTAGCCAGTTGCGACAGTGGACTGACCTGGTATGCAAATTGCTGTCTCTCGGGATGACACCCGGAATTGACACATTAGACATCGGCAGCACGGCCGTGAACTTTAATTCAATGGAGTAAGCCATGAACATGATTGATAAGGCCTTAGGCGTGCACGAAAAAGCACTTGGGATGCGCAATCAACGCATGGAAGTGCTCTCGCGCAACATCGCTAATGCCGACACCCCCAACTTCAAGGCGCAGGACCTTGACTTCAAGGCCTTGCTCAAAGACACCCAAGACTTTGCCATGAAGACCTCACATGCCC
>CAMCZF010000210.1 GCA_945885775.1 Rhodoferax sp. OV413
CAGCGTCGCCCCAGCCAGCCAGACGGCCTCGCCCCGGGCCAAATGCACCGGCGCGGCCCGGCTGGCCAGGCGGTACAGCGTCAGCCCCAAGCCAGAGCCCAGGTAAAACAAACCCGCCAGCATCCACGGCCCCACGCTGCCCAAGAGCAGCTTGGCCAGCGGCGTACCGGCGCCAAACAGCAGCGCGGCCCCCAGGGCTGCGGCTACGCCCGCGCTTAACATGTCGACCGCCTGTGCATGGTGCTCGCTGCGTCCGCTTCAGCCTCTGGCCACAAGCTTGGAAACAAAAAGCGAAGTGCATGTTGCGGCAAGCCGAAACGCACTTTGCCTTGCGGCGTATCAGATTTCAGCAGTCCTCGCTTGACCAGCGCACCAAGCGCATCGGTGGCAGCCCTGTCGCTGACGCCCAGCATTGACTTGAAGTCTCCGCGCGACATGTCTTGCCCGCTCAGGAACAAATAGTGCAATCCACGAAGCGACTCCGGTCGCACACCCGACTTTTCAACCGTGGACTCAAAGACCAGGCACGCCTCCAAACGCAGCAGTAGGGTTTTGAAGTCCAGCATGCTGCCCATAAAGCTCACTTGGTCCCGACACACCTCCAGCACATAGTCCGCCCAGGCTATCAAGGCCTGCTGGCTGAGGTTACCCCGCCCATCTAGATCGCCGCGGCGGAGGCTGTCGGCATCTGCCAGCAGAGCGTAATAGCGCTCTGTGCTGCGGGCGAACCCCCGCAGGGGCGACCACAACCCGCCGGTATAGCCCAACACACTCAAAAGCGTATGAGTGTGAAGACGCATGACACGACCATTGCCGTCGATAAACGGGTGAACCCAACCCAGCCGCTGGTGCGCGCAGGCCAATGCCACCCATGCAGCCTCACCCCTCCGCACACCGCCATACAAACTGGCCCAGCGGTGCAGGAATGCGGGCACGCTGTCAAACGCCGGCGCCATGTGTTGGCCTACTTTGACCTCACGCTGGCGGAACTGGCCCGGCACAATCTGCTCGCCTTCGTCGGTCATCAAGTCTTGGGCGGGCAGTCTGCCAAAAAGCTCCCGGTGCATCACTTGCACTGCGTCTCCGGAATACAGACCGGGGGCAGCATCGACGCCGCCGTAACGCTGCTCCAAGGCAACTTCAGCCTCGATATGCGCCACAGCCAGTCGCTGCTTGGCGGCCAGCTTGGCATCTTTTGAGAAGTCTTTTCTCAGTGCCTGTTCTATCTCTTGGGGTCTTGTGTGCTGCCCCTCAATGCGGTTGGTGTAGTACGAGTTCATGCTTCGCAGCAAGGCGCGCAACTCGGGCGGAACGCGTGTGCCAGCCAAGAGCGTAGCCGCGCGGGTCAACTCATGGGCTCTGCCCAGCAGCGGCTCTAAGTGAGCATCTGCAGGCAGCAGCGGCTCAAATTGGTGTGTTTGGGTAAACATGGAACTATTTTGCTAAGTTAAATTTATGTTTAACTTATTGATTTAAATATGAATTTTACAACTTATTGTTAATTTTTTGCCAAGATTATTGCGAACTATTTGGACAGAACAAATAGGTGCCTACTGAGTTTGGAGCGACGTCATGCCACGCCCCTGGGATCCAAAATCTCGTGTTTCCCTCACAGATTGGTACCGCAGAGTACAATATTTTCGTGCCGCACCAATTTGGTAAAATGCGAAGGAAAAAATCATGCAAGCTAACACCTCACCCCCAACCGTCAAGGTCGTCGGTGCCAATGGGCAGATCTCGCTTGGCAAACAATTTGCAGGCCGCCAAGTTTTGGTCGAAGAAAAGGAAACGGGTGTTTGGCTGATTCGCACCGCCACCGTCATCCCAGACAACGAACGCTGGCTGCACGAAACACAAGCCGCGTCCGACATGGCGCGTGCGCTGGAATGGTCAAAGCAACACCCTGCATCTGACGTTCAGACTGATGCCCTTCTAGCCGCTGCAATCCAGAGCGAGTAAAACGGATGAGTTCCAGCGACGCCCCTGTACGCATTGACTTGAACAACCCAGTTTTTCAGGGACACCTTTTTGACCTGCAAAAGCCGGAACGCCATGCCGCCATGGACACCTTGAGGAAAATCCGTCAACTCAGCTGGGGCCAGCTGTACCGTGACAACGGTTTGAAGTGGGAAAAAATCATCAGCGTGAAGCCACCCTCGGGAATTGAAGCCATCTACTCACTGCGCATCACCCAATCTCGCCGTTGCACCGCGTATCGCGACGGGGACTACATGCGGTTATTGACCGTGGCACCTGACCACGACAGCACGTACGGACGGAAGTAAGCCAATTCGCGGGTCACTGCAATTTTTCGGTCAGCGCGCGAAGAGCTTGCTCGATGCGCTGATGGTGGGGGCGCTCAAACATTCATCACCCCCTTGCCAATGGTGGCGGTCAACTTGGCCAACAGTGCTTGCTCGGCAGGCTCCATCGCAGCCATTTCAACATGGCGCCAATTGCGCTCGTACAGCTGAAAGGCCTCGGTGGGGCCGACTTCGGCGTCATCAGCCAGGCCCCAGGCAATCGACCGCAATTGCGGGTACTTGGCAAGCCGGATGCGCCGCGGAAAGGTTGTGCCCGCCCGTCGCGCGGGCAATTGGGCATCCTGCACCAAATGCCCCGCCGTGTCGTCACGCGCAAGCAGGGCAACATCGGTATCAAGCGCCATGACCGCCATAACCTTGATGTAGGTGCCCAAGGTGACTGCAGCGTCACCCGCCTCTGCTCGGTGCAAAGTGACCCGGGTGATGCCCGCTGAATCCGCCACCTGCTGGGCGGTGAGACGCCGACGCAGGCGCGCCAAACGCAAGCGCTCACCGAACTCAGCAAGCTGTTGGCGCTGATTTTCGGCAAGGTTGGGGCGGGCAGGCATGAAAGCTATTTTATACAAAATTTGAGTGTTGAAATCCAAGGCCAGGTGCCCGACATGCGCCGATCTCCTTCTTGCGACCAATGGGCTTGTCAATTAGCGATCGCTTTGAAAGCCCGAAGCAGTCGCTCGGCCGTCATGCGATGGTTGGCTAAAAAGAACCACCAAATCGGGAAGTCGGTGCGCTGCCAGCGCGCGTCGCCGATAGCGACGTTGCGCTCCAGCCATCGATGCCCGATCAGGCCAGGAGCAGCGTGAACCACTGGGAACAGCAGCAGCGCCGGCCACCAGAGCACCGGCAGTGTGAGCACGGCAATGAGGTGGGCGAGCCCGGCGAATGTGCCCATCATGTGCAAGGCTACGTTAACGGGGTGCGTGTGCTCGGGCAAAAAAACACGTTGGTAGAAATCATTGAAGTTCATGGTCGGCTCCTTGGTGTGAATGACTGGCGGGGATCTTGCCGCGCCGTTATGATGCGAGTAAAAGCTCAATTTAGCTACTCGCATCTTTAGCTGACCGCAAGGTATGCCTCGCATCGATATTTCCCCTCGCAAAGCGCCGCGTCAAGGCCGCTCTCAAGCCACAGTGGACACCATCCTGGCGGCGGCTACTCGCGTTTTGTCGCGCGAATCGCTGGCCGGATTCAACACCAATCGGGTGGCCGAGGTGGCAGGCGTCAGTGTTGGGTCCGTCTACCAGTATTTCCCCAACAAGGCAGCCATCGTGGTGGCCCTGATCGATCGTGACCATGCTGAACTGGCCGACGCATTGGAGGCACTGCTCAACGGCCCCGTCCGAGGCTCATTGCGCGAAACACTCGATGATGTAGCCCTGTTGCTGATTGATCAGCAGTATGGAGATCCCGTTTATGCCGCAGCCATTGACCACGAGGAGCGCCGGCTGCCCACGAGCGCACACACGCATCAGGCTGATCGACGGTTTGCCGCCATCGCCCAAGCGCTGATCTCGCGTCATCGCCATGAAATTTCGGCCGCGTTGCCGGACAGCGCGCCACGAGATCTCTTGGTGATTGCCCGCGCCATGGTGGAGGCCGATTCTGGGCCGGGTAGCCAGCCACCCAAGGATCTCCGACCGCGCATCGTTCGGGCTCTGCTTGGTTACCTCGTCATGCCATGAATCCGTCCTGGGGACCACTGGCACGGCGCCACAGTCCCATCACCCGCGAAGTACGCTAAAACGCCGGAAAAGCTCAGCCGAAAGGGGCAACTGAATCTGCCAGGTGATCGAGATGGGCCGATCCCCCTCGTGGGACAGCAGCTTCACCGGCCCGACCGCCACGTATGGCGTATCGCGGTCCTCACGGACAAAGAGCTGAAACCGCCAGCCATTGGTCGCACTCTCCAAATAGCGGCGACCGGTGGCGTTGTTGGGCCCCGCCCTGTTCTGGGATTGCCAGTGGAACAGCGTCGGGCTGACCGCGTAGTCTTTGAACTGCACGTGCTCGGCAAAACCCTCGCTCTTGTCCAGGGTCACAAACAACAACTCGATTTTTTGCGCCTCCAAGGGCAGGCAACCGCCATCCGATAGCGGGCGAACACGCTCATTGGCAAACCCCACGGCGGTCAACAACTCAGAGCGGCTGTAGCGACCATGCAAAGCCAACGGCCAAGTGGCGGGAGTCTCTGGCAAGTGAATGGGGGCCAACGAGCTACGCTGGCGCAGGATCTCACAGACTTCACGCAATTCGTCCAGCACAACCGGGTTCTCATTGAGCAAGTCGACAAAAGACGCCGCGCTGATCCGCTCGCTGCGGGAGGGCAGGAGTTGGTGGGCGAGCATTTGTACGGCGACCGGCTGCACCAGATTGCCATTCAAAGCGTCGTACCAAGCCGCCAGGACCTTGGGCTCCTGCGCATGCAAAACGCTGTAGACCCGACGCGCAAGGTCGGATTCCCGCGCACCTTCTGGTCGGGTCTCGAGCCCAACACGGCGTTTCAAACTGGTCCATGAGCGAGCGTTGGACCCCTCGGTATAAAGGTCTGACAACTCCAATTGACTGTCCAGCAGAAAGGCACGAAGGGACACCTCGCCACCGCTGCGCGTCGCTGACCATGCAGAGAGTTCAGCACTCAGCCGCGCCACATTCAAATTCAATGCCTGACGCAGGTTATCCAAAACACGGTCCCGGGCGACACGATCGAACTGGATATGAACTCCGGCCGGCAGTTTGCTGAAGCCGTCTTTCACCGATTCAGCAATCTCACGACGCGACAAGCCCGTGATCGAACGCAGCAACACATCAAAGCGAAAACCCGCTTGGTACTGGCCCACAAAATCAAGCACCAGACAAGTGTCTTTGCCATGGGCCAACCGCAGTCCACGACCGATCTGTTGTTGAAAGATCACGGGGCTTTGTGTGGGTCGGAGCAAAAACACCGCATTCGCCTCGGGGATATCAACGCCTTCATTGAAGATGTCGCAGCTGCAAATCACCTTCAGGTCGCCGGCGCGCAGCTGCTTAACTGCTTCGGTCCGCATGGCTTGGGAATCGGCCCCGCTCAATGACACTGCCGCCAAGCCCGCTTGGGTAAAACAATCCGCCATGAATCGGGCGTGAGCGACGCTGACGCAGAAGGCCAAACCCTTCAAAGTGCGGGGGTCAGACACATAGCGGGCCACAGCATTGACGACCGTTCTGGCCCGCACGAAATTCCCGTCGATGAGGTTGGCGAGTTGTGACACCTCAGCACCGCGCCCCCAATCGACTGCGGTCAAGTCCGTCTCGTCCGCACTGGCGTAGTACTCGAAGGGGGCGAGCAGTTGTTGATCAAGTGCATCCCAGAGCCGCAAGGAAACGGCCGGCGACCCATCTGGTCGCGAATCAAAATACAGCGCAAGATTTTGACCATCTGCGCGTTCCGGCGTGGCAGTCAAACCCAAAAGATAGTGCGGCTGTACAGCGCGCATGAACTGGTCAAAAGTCGATGCAGGCAAATGATGTGCCTCGTCAACGATGACGACACGCCAGAAATCGTTGCCCAATTGCGTGACCAGTCTGCGACTGTGCACGGTGTTGATCGTGGCAAACAGATGCTCGTAGCGGTC
>CAMCZF010000211.1 GCA_945885775.1 Rhodoferax sp. OV413
AACACACCTTCAGCGCCGCAGGGGTCTTCGGCATAAGCCAATACTTGCTGTTGGTCGCGGCACAGTCGAATCGCGTCCTTCAATAACCAGCCCCCATTCGGGTCGAGCGTGATGCGGGCGTCGGGGAAACGCTCGTGCAGCGCCGTCACCGCTTCAATCTCGTCTTCGCCGCGCAGGACGCCGCCCTTGAGCTTGAAATCCTGGAAGCCGTAGCGCGCTTGCGCGGCCTCGGCCAGCCGCACGATGGCATCGGCATCCAGTGCTTTCTCGTGGCGCAGACGCAGCCAGTCGTCGCTGGCATCCGGCTCGCAGCGGTAGGGCAGGTCGGTCAGATGGCGGTCGCCCACATAGAACAAGTAGCCGAGCACCGCCACGGACTGGCGTTGTTGACCCTCGCCCAGCAAAGCGGCCACCGGCACCCCCAGAAACTGGCCCAGCAGATCGAGCAGGGCGCTTTCTACGGCCGTCACGGCATGTATCGCCACCCGAAGGTCAAAGGTCTGGTTGCCGCGGCCCGCGCTGTCGCGGTCGGCAAAGCGGCTGCGCATGCCGTTCAGGACCTGGTTCCATTGCCCCAGCGCTTGGCCAACAACCAGGTCACGCGCGCTCTCCAAGGTCTGTCGTATTTTTTCCCCACCCGGTACTTCTCCGACGCCGGTACGACCGGCGCTGTCAGTCAGCAACAGCAGGTTGCGCGTGAAAAACGGACCATGGGCGCCGCTCAGGTTGAGCAGCATGCCGTCGCTGCCCGCCACTGGAATCACCCGCAGGGCAGTGATTCGGGGCGTACGCTGGTCTGGGGTTGTGTGGTGTGGCATCGTGCTCAAAGAGGTCGCCTCAGTTAAATCGATAATTGACTACACTGATTAAGGTAGCAGAAAATTCTAAGGGAACCGGTCAGCATTGACTGCCCGGCGCGACTTGGGTTGGCTGCAAGGCTTGAAATTCCACAAGTCCAGCGCCTGGCAGAGGCACCCCACCCGAAAGCGAATCCATGAGCCAAAACAACCACAAAAAAATACTTCTAACCGGCGCCGCGGGCGGCCTGGGCGTGGCTCTGCGGCAACGGCTCAAAGCCAACTGCGATGTGCTGCGGCTGTCCGATCGGGTCAGCTTTGGCGATGCCGGTCCAAACGAGGAAGTCGTACTGGCTGATCTTTCCGACGCCGAGGCCGTCAGCGCCATGGTGCGTGGTGTGGATGCGATCGTCCATTTGGGCGGTATCTCGGTCGAAGGTCCCTTTGCGCCCATTCTGCAGGCCAATATCATTGGCGTCTACAACCTCTATGAAGCGGCCCGCCTGCACGGCGTCAAACGCGTGGTGTTTGCCAGCTCTAACCACGTCACCGGGTTTTACCGCCAAAGCGAGACCATCACGGCTGACCGACCGGCGCGCCCTGACGGGCTCTACGGCGTGAGCAAGGCCTTTGGGGAGGATTTGTCGCGTTTTTACTTTGACCGCTACGGCATCGAGACCGCCTGCGTGCGCATCGGCTCGTCTTTTCCCGAGCCGAAAGACCGCCGCATGCTGGCCACCTGGCTCAGTTTTGACGATCTGCATCGCCTGATCACGGCCTGCCTGAGCACGCCGGTGCTGGGCCACACCATCATTTTTGGTATGTCTGACAATGCCGTGACGTGGTGGGACAACGCGCAAGCCAAGCACGTGGGCTATGTGCCGCAAGACAGTTCCAATGTGTTCCGCGACGCGGTCTATGCCCGTACGCCGCCCCCTGACCTTGCCGACCCAGCAGTGCAGTTTCAGGGCGGCGCTTTTGTACGCACCGGACCTTTCACCTGAACTGCCATGAGCTCGCAAACCACAGACCCCTCAAGCGTGCCATGCCGCGTGATCACCGACACCCGGGACCGTGTCGGCGAGTCGCCGGTGTGGTCGGTGACCGAGCAAGCCCTGTACTGGGTGGACATTGAAGGCCGACGCATTCACCGCTGGGACGGTGCGGCTGGCACGGTGCAGAGTTGGCACAGCCCTGAACGTGTTGGGTGCATCGTCCTGAGCGCCCGTGGCGGCTTGGTCGCCGCGATGGAGAGCGGTGTGTTTGAAGTGACCCTGCTGGCGCCGCCGGTCCTGCGGGCCACCTTGCTGGTCGGCATCAACCATCCCCGGGCCAATATGCGCTTTAACGACGGTCGGTGCGACCGGCAGGGGCGCTTCTGGCTGAGCACCATGTGCATGGACATGGGGCTGGCGGCGCCGGTGGGTGCGGTGTTTTGTCTGGATGAGGCTGGTCTGAGTCCAGCCCGGGTGGACGGGCTGATCACGCCAAACGGCATGGCCTTTAGCCCGGATGGGCGCTGTTACTACCTGTCTGATTCGCACCCTTCGGTTCAAAAAATCTGGGCCTTTGACCTGGACCCTGCTAGCGGCGCGATCAGCCAGCGGCGTGACTTTGTCGACATGGGCCCGCTGCCGGGCCGGCCTGATGGTGCCGCCGTGGACGATCAGGGCAACTACTGGATTTGCGGCAATGACGCTGGCCTGGTGCATTGCTTCTCGCCGCAGGGGCAACTGCTGCGCTCTGTGCCTGTGCCAGTGGCCAAACCGTCGATGTGCGCGTTTGGCGGGCCGACGCTGAGCACCTTGTTTGTCGCGTCTATTTTGCCTGGCACCGTGAGCCCGGATCAGCCCGGCCTGAACGGGGCTGTCTTCGCGCTGGACTGTGGCGCCACCGGTCTGCCAGAGCCAGTTTTTTCGCGCTTCCCGACACAAGCCTCGGTATGAACAGCCAGTCAGCGCTGGATCTGCCGCGCTATATCCGTATGCACGTGGCCGATAACGTGGCCATCGTGGCCAACGACGATGGGCTGCCAGCTGGCACCCTGATGCCGGACGGACTGACGCTGGTGGACAAGGTGCCTCAGGGCCATAAGGTGGCCTTGGTCGATCTGGCCCAAGGCGCGCCCGTGCTGCGCTACAACACGTTGATTGGCCATGCGCTCAAACCTATCCCCGCTGGCAGTTGGGTGCACGAACGCCTGCTGGCCATGCCGGGCGCGTGCAGCCTTGACAACTTGCCCTTGGCCACTGCTGAAGCGCCAGACCTGCCAGCGCTGGCCGGTTACACCTTTGAGGGTTTCCGCAATGCCGACGGCTCGGTCGGCACCCGCAACCTGTTGGCCATCACCACCACGGTGCAGTGCGTGGCCGGGGTGGTGGCGCAGGCCGTCAAGCGCATCCGTGACGAGCTGCTGCCGCGTTACCCCAACGTAGACGGCGTGGTGGGGCTGGAGCACAGCTACGGCTGCGGGGTGGCCATTGACGCGCCTGACGCCATCATCCCCATCCGCACCCTGCGCAACATCAGCCGCAACCCCAACTTTGGCGGCGAGGTGATGGTCGTTAGTCTGGGCTGCGAGAAGCTGCAACCCGAGCGCCTGTTCCCGGGCAGCATTGCAATCAATGCCCCAGACAAGGGCTCGCTGGATGTGCTGTGCCTGCAAGATGCTGAGCATGTGGGCTTCATGGCCATGCTCGACGCCATCGTGGCGCGCGCCGTGCCGCACCTGGAGCGCCTCAATGCCCGGCGGCGCGAGACCGTACCGGCCAGCGAGCTGGTGGTGGGGGTGCAGTGTGGTGGAAGCGACGCTTTCTCTGGCGTTACCGCCAACCCGGCGGTCGGTTTTTGCACAGACCTGTTGGTGCGTGCCGGTGCCACGGTGATGTTTTCTGAGGTGACCGAGGTTCGCGATGGCATCGCCCAGTTGACCCGCCGGGCGACCGATCCCGAGGTGGCTCAGGCCATGATTGACCAAATGGCCTGGTACGACGCCTACCTGCAGCGCGGCCATGCTGACCGCAGCGCCAACACCACGCCGGGCAACAAGGCGGGCGGCCTGTCCAATATCGTTGAAAAAGCCATGGGCTCGATCGTCAAATCGGGCAGCGCACCGATCAGTGGGGTGCTGGCGCCCGGCGAGCGGGCCAGCCAAAAAGGGCTCATCTACGCGGCCACACCGGCCAGTGATTTCATTTGCGGTACGCTGCAACTGGCCGCAGGCATGAACCTGCATGTGTTCACCACCGGGCGCGGCACACCCTATGGCTTGGCCGAGGCGCCGGTCATCAAGGTGGCCACCCGCACCGAGCTGGCCCGCCGCTGGCATGACCTGATGGACATCAACGCCGGCCGCATTGCCGACGGCGACGCCAGTATCGAAGACCTCGGTTGGGAAATGTTCCACCTGATGCTTGAGGTGGCCAGCGGCCGCAAAAAGACCTGGGCTGAACACTGGAAACTTCACAACGCGCTGGTCCTTTTCAACCCCGCACCCATCACCTGAACCGAAAGACCCCCATGACATCAAGCGCGCCTTACCAGGCTTTCCCCAACAGCTTCAAACGCGATCTGCTGGCCGGCAAGCGGCTGATCGGTTGCTGGGCTTCTTTGGCCAGCCCCATCACGACCGAGGTGCTCGGGATCGCCGGTTTTGACTGGTTGCTGCTCGACGGTGAGCATTCGCCCAATGACGTGCTCAGCTTTGTTCCGCAACTGATGGCCCTCAAGGACAGCGTCAGCGCCCCGGTGGTGCGCCCGTCCAGCAACGACGTGGTCGAGATCAAACGCCTGCTCGATGCCGGTTTCTATAACTTTTTGGTGCCTTTTGTTGACACGCCTGAAGAGGCCCGACGCGCCGTGGCCTCCACCCGTTATCCGCCGCAGGGCATCCGGGGCGTGTCGGTGTCGCAGCGAAGCAACCGTTACGGCACTGTGCCCGATTACTTCAAGGGCATCAATGACCAGGTTTGCGTGATGGTGCAAATTGAAAGCCGCGCCGGCGTGGCCGCAGCCCGTGAGATTGGCGCGGTTGAGGGCGTGGACTGCTTATTTGTTGGCCCCTCTGATTTGGCAGCCGGTTACGGGCACCTGGGCAATGCCAATCACCCTGAGGTGCAGGCCGCCATCGCTGCCGTGTTTGCCGACGCCAAGGCCTGCGGCAAGGCTTCGGGCATTCTGGCCCCGGTCGAGGCCGATGCCCGCCGCTACCTCGCGATGGGCGCCACCTTTGTTGGCGTGGGCAGTGACCTGGGGGCGTTCCGAAATGCCACGCAGGCCTTGTGCGACCGCTACCGCGAGTGATATGAACCATCAGCCGCGGCCAGCGGACCCAAGATCGGCCGGTCGGCGTGGCTGTTTGCAGGCGGCCCTCGCCATGGCGAGCACCCTGTGGCTGCCGCGCAGCGCCTGGAGCCAGCCGCGTTGGCCGGCCAATCCGTTCACGCTGGGCGTGGCCAGTGGTGCTGCCACCGCCAGCTCTGTGTTGCTCTGGACGCGGCTGCACGTGCCCGGCGTGGCTGCCGCCAGCCAGGGACCGGGGCCGGTGACTGTGCGCTGGGAGTTGTCTGAAGACGAAGGTTTCCAGCGCATCGTGCAGAGCGGGCAAACCCTGGCCCCGCCCGAGCTGGCGCATTCTGTTCATCTGGAAGTGCCCGGGTTAGCGCCCGAGCACTGGTACTTTTCCCGCTTTATGGTGGGCGACCATGTCAGCCCGGTCGGTCGTACCCTGACATTGCCGCGCCCCGAGGCGCAGCTGCAGCGGCTGCGGCTGGCCTATGCCTCGTGCCAAAAGTGGGAGGATGGTTTTTTCAGCGCGTGGCGCCATTTGCGTGCGGATCAGCCCGACGGTGTGGTGTTTTTGGGTGACTACTTGTATGAGTACCCGGCACGCAGCAGCAAGGTGCGAGTGCCAACTGGTGGCTGGGTGGTCACGTTGGATGACTACCGCCAACGCTACGCCCTGTACAAGAGCGATCCCGACCTGCAGGCCATGCACGCAGCCTGCCCTTGGTGGGTCGCCTGGGATGACCATGAGGTGCAAAACGACTACGCTGGCCTGCAGGCGGGCAACAGCGGTTTTTCCGACCCAGCCAGTGCGGCTGACTTTGCCGTGCGTCGGGCAGCGGCCTACC
>CAMCZF010000212.1 GCA_945885775.1 Rhodoferax sp. OV413
GCCACACCCCACCACACCATGCCCAACCAGGGTAGCAAGGGAACGTAGTCCTGGGCTACAGGCTTGCGCGTGATCAACCCTAGCCAGTTCAGCGCCGGGCTGTTCAGGTGCTCTGCCCAAGGCGCCAGTGCGCCGGCCAACAATGGCTGCACAGCCCATGGCAGGGCCAGCGCCACGGCCCCCACCAGCCATAACCAGCGCCCCCAATGGGCACTCAGGCGGGCGATGACGAGCAGCACCGCCATGCCGTGCAGCACCCCAAAATAGATGTAGCTCTGCGGGTACATGAGCCAGGAACCCGCCGTCACCAAGAGCGCACAGCCCGCCACCTGGGCCCATCGCCGCCAAAAGCGCGGCCAGCTTTGCCCCTGCGCCACCGCAATCGCCTGCCCTAGGCCGGCACACAACAAAAACAGGCTGACTATGGCGCTGCGCAGCCAGGTCCAAAACGGGTCAAGGTAAAAGTTTTGCTGAATGTGACCAAAGTGGTTGAGGTCGAAGCAAAAATGAAAGGCCGTCATCCAAAGCATGGCAACGCCACGCAGGGCGTCGACAGCCTCGATGCGGCCGGGCGAAGTCATCGGGAGGGCACGTGTCATGCCGACACGATACCCGATTGGAGGCCCAGCGTCAGCCTGTGGTCAGAGGCTCATGTCGCCGCAACGGCCATTGGGGCTGAACCAAAGGGTTAACCACATGGGCAGGCCAGTACCCCAGCAGCACCGCGGCAGCATGCTGCGCGCCGCGCTCCTTGGACTCGCGGGTGGATTCAACCGAGCTGCCAGCACTGTGCGGCGTGGCGATGACGTTGTCCATGGCCAGCAAGGGGTGCTGCGGCGGCGGGGCTGACGGGGCGAACACATCGATCGACGAAAACACATCGAGCGCGGCTCCGGCAATAGCACCTTTCTGGAGCGCGTCAACCAAGGCAGACTCGTCAATGATGGCGCCCCGAGAAGTGTTTACCAAGGCCGCATCGGGCAGCAAGAGCGCCAACTCAGCCGCACCAAGCAGGTGACGGGTTTGCGGTGTCAAGGGCAGGTGAATCGAGATGTAGTGACTGGCTTTCAGCAGGCTTGGTAAGTCAACCAGCCGAACACCAAGTTGCTCGGCAACGCTGTGGTAATTGCCGGGGTTTCGGGTCCAGGCCTGGACCTGCAGACCAAAGGCTGTCGCCCTGCGCGCCACAGCCTGGGCGCTGGCGCCAAATCCGATCAGGCCCAACTTCCGGCCGGCGAGCCGATGCACGCCGGCGTGTTGACGGGCTGAAAAATTGCCGTCGCGCATGGCCTGCTGCATAAAGGGCAGGCGACGCGCAAATGAAAGCAGCAGGGCCATGGTGTGGTCGGCCTGCTCGCCCAGGCAAAAATCGGGCACATTGCTCACAACCATGCCGGCTTGGGTCGCGGCCTCTATATCGATTCGATCGGTACCAGCGCCCAAACGGGCGATGGTCCGGCACTTCGACAACTGGCGCACCACGCTAGCGGGCACATAGGACGAGACGACCATCAGCGCATCGCAGTCGGGAGCAGCGCTCAGAATATCGGCCTCAGTCCGGCCTTCCACAGCCACCAATTCGGCCCCGGCTTTCGCGAGCGCCGCATACTCCCCCGGTTCGACAGGGTAAGTTTCCGCATTGAGTCTCAACACACGCCAGCTCATGCGCTCACCCCGGATTTGGTGAATTCCGCCAACCAGCGCTTGTCCCACAGCGAGGGAAACGCATGTTTGACGAAAGGGTGGCGCGCGCAGGCTGCGTCATCGAGTTCAATGCCCAGCCCGGGCTTGTCGGGCAATACATAACGGCCGTGCTTCATAGGCGTCCAGCCAGACACCAATTCACTGCGCCATGGGGCATCGAAGTCGCCAAAGTTTTCCTGCACCATCACCTGCGGCGTTGACCAGCCAAAGTGGATGGCAGCGCACAGGGCTACCGGACCGATCGAGCAGTGCGGCGCCAAACGGATATCTTGCGGCTGGCATAGCGCGGCAATTTTTTTACCCATCCATAAGCCACCGCAATGGGCCAGATCCGGTTGGGCCACATCACAGGCCCGCAGGTTTGCCAATCGGGCAAATTCTTCAAGCATATAGAGCCGCTCACCGGCAGCCACCGGAAAGGGCAGCGCACCGTGGACCTCCGCCAGCAAATCAAGACTGTGCGGGCTGACCGGCTCCTCATACCAGGCCGGGTTGTACTTGGCCAAGCGCCGACCCATCTCGATGGCGGACCCGGCCGAAAGACGCCCGTGGACCTCGATCATCAAGCTCACGCCCTCACCCACAGCCTGTCGAACCGCCGCGACGATATCCTCGGCGGACTGCATCGCGGCATGATCGAGCGTTTTCCAGGCCTGCTCGAAGGGGTCAAACTTCATACCGTTGTAGCCCATCGCCACCACCTGGCGCGCCTTGTCGGCGTAGTCTTGCGGCGTCCTAGCGCTGCCGTACCAACCGTTGGCATAGACCGGCAAGCTGTCTCGGGCTTGCCCACCCAATAGGCGATAGACGGGCTGCCCGCAGGCCTTGCCGACAATGTCCCAACACGCAATTTCGAGCGCGCTGATCACAGTCATCACGGTGGCACCCCCCTGATACTGGTCGCGGATCAAATCTCCAAAGACTTTTTCAATGTCGAATGGACAGACGCCCAAAATGCGCTCCTCGGCCCATTCATGCATCAGCGTGTGGACTGCCATTTCCTGCCACTCCAGGGTCGCCTCACCCAGCCCGGTCAGTCCTGTGTCGGTGTGTAGCCGCACAAACAGGTAATTGCGAAGGCCGCAATTGGCCAGAAAGGTTTCCAGTTTAACAATTTTCACGAGCGAGCCTCCTTGGCTTGATCACCGGGATAGGCCGTCAACCAAGCGCTGGCAACGCCGCTGGCGGCGATCACCAGCATGCCAAGGACGGCCCACTGATCGGGGATATGGTCAAACACCAGCCAGCCGCCCAGCACGGCAAAGCCAATGTGGCCATACATGAAGGGCATCAACGCCACGGTAGGCGCGTGCTGGTAGGCCTGCGTGAGTACGAAATGACCTGCTGCACCCATGAATCCCATGAGCAGCATCAGGCCCCAGAGCTTGTAAGAATCCAATACCTGCCAACCCATAGGCAATGCAATCGCCGCCAGGACAGCGCAAAACCAGACGCTGTAAAAATGGGTGCTGGCGGCGCTGTCATGCCGCCCGAGATGACCGGTCAGCAACTGGACAAATGAGTTCGATAGCAGGCAACCCAATGGCAGCAAGGCGCCCCAACCCAGACTTTGTCCGTCCGGCCGGATGATCATCAGTGTGCCCACCAGTCCGCCGGTGACAAACAGCCACTGGATCGGTGCGATGCGTTGCTTGAGGACAGTGACGGCCAGTACAGTCACCAACATGGGCGTAACCATGACAATGGCAGTGAATTCCCCAATGGGCATCAGCTTGAGCGCCGATACCGCCATCACCGTGCTGGCGGCCAGCAAGGCCCCACGCAGCAGTTGCAATCGGGGTTGACTGATCCGGAGCAGCGCGCGGCCGTGTAGCGGCAACAAGACCAGGGTCGAAACCAGTGCCTGCATCAGGAAACGGATCGACAGCATCATCACCAACGTGACGCTGGCAACAAGGTACTTGGCGGTGGTGTCGAGGATCGAAAAAAACAGCCCGGCCATAAGCATATACACAACGCCAGCCAGGCCGGTTGCACGGACCAGCTTCACTGCCGGCCCAATGTGTTTGGGTCAGGTGTCACAACGACAAGCGAGTCAACCGCGGAACAGGTTTGGCAGTCCGGTAGAAAGCACCGGAAAGTACACCAGCACCACAATAAGCGCGATCTCGGCATAGAAGAACAGTGCCAGTTCCGACCAAAGCGCACGCATGGTGATGTTGCCGATCTTGCAGGCCACGAAAAGACAGATGCCTACCGGCGGCGATATCAGGCCGAGCGTCACGCTGACGATCATCACCATCGAAAAATGGATGTCGTCGATGCCCATGCTTCGTGTGATCGGCAACAGCACCGGCGCCAGCAACAGCAAGGCAGGGCCCGCATCAAGCGCCAGCCCAACGATCAAAAAGGCAAACACACAGACGAGCAGAAAGGTCTTGGGGTAATCCTTGAAAACGGAGACCACCGCCGCCGTACCCTCGGCCACGCCAGCCAAGATCAGAACGTAGTTCACCACCTCGACCGCAGCAATCAGCAGAAACAGGCCCGCTGTCAAGCGCGCGGAATTGCGTGCCGCCTGCAAGAAGCCTGAGAAATTCAGGGTGCGGAACACAAAGGCGCCGAGGAAGGCCGCGTAGATCACGGCGATGCCACCGGCCTCTGTGGGGGTGAAAGCGCCGGAGATGGTTCCCAAGACGATGAACGCGGGCAGGCTCATGACCAGCAGCCCGTCGCGGGCCAGGCGCGGTATTTCGGCCTTTTCAATCTTGATCGTCGAGATCGGCATATCGCCACGACGGCCCCGCCAGAACACGACCAGCGCACAGGCAACCCCCAGCAAGAGGCCGGGCACGATACCCGCTAAGAACAGCTTCAGCACAGAGATATCTGCCACCGCCGCGTACAAGACCATGATCACCGAGGGCGGAATAATGGGTCCGATCACCGATGCGGCTACGACCACGGCAGCGGAGAATGACTTGCTGTACCCCTCTTTGGCCATGCCGTTGATGAAGATGTTGCCTAATGCGGCGATGTCTGCCACCGCGGTGCCGGATATACCGGAGAACATCACTGAAGCCAGAATCGCCGCATAAGCGGTGCCGGCGCGCACGCGCCCGACCAGAATCTGAGCCAGATGGATGATGCGCTCACTGATGCCGCCCCGGTTCATCAATTCGCCAGCAAAGACGTAAAACGGTGCTGCCATCAGCACAAAGGTGTCCAGGCCTGAGAACATGCGCGAGATGACGTTGAGCTGCTGCTCACCGGTAAACCACAGGGCGAAAGAGCCAGCCAACGCAAACGCATAGCTGATCGGCAGCCCGGCGACCAGCAACAAGGTGAGGACGATAGCGATCGCGATCATGCTGAAACCTCCGTGACATCGGACTCGGGCCAGAGTGCGGCGGCAATCTTGTGCAGGCTGACTACGGCCAGCATCACCCCACCCACGGTGGTTGCGCCGTAGACATAGACCATCTGCAGCCCTACAGCCGGCGAGGTCTGCATGCCATTGAGGATGCAAAACTTGGTGCCCTGCCAGACGATGAGCACGCAAAATACGAGCACGACGGATTGGAGTGCTGCCTGATGCCAGGCCTGGAAACGCGCACTTTTCACCTCGGCAAAGAGGTTCATATCCATGTGGTCGCCATACAGGCTGGCGGCGGCTGCGCCAGCAAAGGTCAACCAGACCGTGGTGTAGCGCACCATCTCCTCGGTCCAGAACAGCGGCGCATTGAGGGCATACCGTGTGAACACCTGCGCCAGGTTGAGGAGCACACTGATCAATAGCAACCACCCAATCAGGTGGTCGGAAAACCGGCCAACGAGCCGGCCCAGGCGGTGTATCAATTTCATCGGCAATCCTGCGTCATGGGATGGATGACAGGCGGGTTGGTCGCCTGTTTTCGCAAGTGGCCGGGCCCTCGCGGGCTCCGGCCGGGCAAATGGGGTCGATCAGGTTGGGCTATCAGTTGGCGTACGACTTACGCGTCGTCTCGCGCACGGCCTCCAACAACTTGTCAACCACTGGGCGTCCAACTTGCGACGCAATGAACTCAATCACCGGCTCCTGGCTGGCCTTGCGGAAGGCCTCCTTCTCGGTCGGCGAGTTGACATACACCCTGGTACCAGCGCCGCGAATCTTCTGGATCGCCTGCATGCTGTCCATTGATTTTCGAGAGTTGGCCACCTCGGCATG
>CAMCZF010000213.1 GCA_945885775.1 Rhodoferax sp. OV413
GCGGGTGATGAAATGGCCGATATCAAACGCCTGTTCACGCCCGAGTTCCGCAACCGCCTGGATGCGGTGGTTAGCTTCAAGGCCCTCGATGAAGTGGTCATTTTGCGGGTGGTGGACAAGTTCCTGCTGCAACTTGAGTCTCAGCTGGCCGACAAGAAGGTCGACGTGACTTTCACCGACAAGTTGCGTAAACATTTGGCCAAGAAAGGCTTCGACCCTCTGATGGGTGCGCGCCCGATGCAGCGACTGATTCAAGACACGATCCGCCGTGCCTTGGCCGATGAACTGCTGTTCGGGCGACTGACCGATGGTGGGCGCTTGACCGTAGACCTGGACGATAAGGATGAAAGCAAGACAGAGGTCTTGCTGGATATTCAACCTCTGCCTAAGAAAGAAGGCCGGGCCAAGCCAGAGCCACAGGAAGCTACTGCGGGCTGATTTATAAGCGAAAAAGCAGCCTAGGCCCCGTGGGCTATGGGTTGCTAGCTATTATATTTGTAGTAAACCGTCGGTGCTGTCCTAGCGGAAGCCAACCCGGTCCAGCATTTGCTGGACCTTGACTTGGTTCATCCCGATCACGGCAACTGGAATGGTTTCGCTCTTGAAGCCGCCGCGACTCATGGCTTGAAGTGCACCGTTACTGAACGTCACGCCTTTGGCCACTGGCCACTCGTTGTTTCCATCAGCGAAATGCGCCTGTGCCGCGGGCGTGGCCAGATACTCCAAAAACTTGACCGCGTTCACTGGATTTTTGGCATGACGTGCCACAGCGCCACCAGCGATATTGACGTGTGTGCCCCAACTGGACTGGTTCGGAAAGACCACGCCCAAGCGATTCATCATGGCTTTGTCATCAGCCTTTTCCGACCGCATGATGCGGGCTAGGTAGTAACTGTTGGTCACAGCAATGGCGCACTCGCCCGAAGCAACGGCCTTGATCTGGTCGGTATCGCCCCCTTTGGGTGAGCGGGCCATGTTGTCTACCAGTCCCTTAAGCCAAGTTTGCGTCTTGGCTTCACCTAAGTGTTCCATGATGGCGCCGAACAGGGACAGGTTGTACGGGTGGGAGCCAGATCGGATGCAAAGCCGGCCTTTATTGGCGGGCTCAGCCAGCGCTTCATAGGTGTCGACATCTGACTTTTTGACCGTTGCCTTGTCGTAGACCACGATGCGGGCCCTGCTGGAGAAGCCAAACCAGGGCGTGCCGCCATCTGTGCTTGCCTTGCCACGAAACTGGGACGCAATGGCCATGTCCAATGCTTGTGATTTGACAGGTTGAAACAGGCCCTCGATTTCGCCCTTCCACAAGCGCGCTGCATCGACGAGCAAAATTACATCGGCGGGGGATGCGCCACCCTCGGCCTTGAGCCGAGCGAGAATGCCGGCATCATCAGAATCGACCCGATTGATCCGAATGCCGGTACTCTTGGTGAAGTTGGCATAAAGCGCTTCATCCGTAGGGTAATGGCGGGCCGAATAAATATTGAGTGTCTGCTCAGACGCTGCCACTACCGAGGCACCCAAGACCAGGACGCAGGCCAGTTGAATTTTTTTTAAAAACATGTTTTCTATAGGGCTTCTGGTTAACAGGTTGCACTTTAACACAAACAAGAATCATTATCAATAAGGTGCATCCATGACACACCAAGTGATTTGCCTCATCGGCGTTGCAAGCTTTGTCTTTTTGACCGGCTGCGCTGTTACACCACCGCCGGTTGCGCCACCGGAATCGTCAGCGGTGGTCGTTACGCCCAAGCGGCCAACGCGCATTGGACTGGTTTTGGGAGGCGGTGCCGCCCGCGGTTTTGCACATGTAGGGGTGATTCAGGTCCTGGAAGAGGCGGGAATCCGGCCAGACATGGTGGTGAGAACTTCAGCGGGCAGTTTAGTGGCAGCGTTTTATGCCAGTGGCAAGACCGGCACACAGTTGCAGCACATTGCGGAAAGCATGGAAGAGGCGACCTTCGCCGACTGGACTCTGCCCATTTTTAGTTGAGGCCGACTGCGTGGCGAAGCGCTCGCTCGCTATCTGAGCCTTCAGGTCAACGGGCGGCTGATTGAAAACATGGCAATGCCTCTGGGCATTGTCGCCACCGTTCTCAACAATGGACTCGGCGTGATGTTTCAGCGTGGCGATACCGCAACCGCCGTGCGAGCATCAAGCGCTGTACCCGCCCTGTTTCAGCCGGTGAGGATATCCGGGCGAGACTACGTGGATGGGGGGCTGGTGTCGCCAGTCCCTGTACGGTACGCGCGGCAAATGGGGCCCGAGCTTATTGGGGCGGTTGACATCTCCAGCGCGCCAGAGGCCAATGCCGCTGGCGACAGCTTGCAAATTCTCCTGCAGACCTTTTCCATCATGGGCAAAAGCATTAAGAACTTTGAGTTGCGCGATGCCGATGTGGCCGTTCGGCCAGAACTCAGTGCCATAGGGAGTCCAGACTTTGCGTCCCGCCAAAAGCCAATCGAGACCGGCCGAACAGCGATGACTCGACTGTTTGCGATCCGCATGAAAACTTGGTAACTGGTCCTGCAATGATCAAAAAAAAGGGCTGATCTTGCGACCAGCCCTTAAGGGATCCCTGAACCTTAAGGTTTCGAAAGGACCCGAGGAGACAACCATTGAAGCCTAAGCCTCGCGTAAATCGAATCTAAACTTGAGCATATCAGGGTTTACGCTAATTTGACACTGAGCATGTCAAAAATTTTTCTACTCGCTTGAATGAAGTCGACTGATTAGCGCTTCTTGCTCACCGGCTTGGTTGCGTTGACAGCGGTGGCCGCCACAGCGTTGAAGTTGGCTTCGGCCACATCGGTGGCTTGCTTGACAGCTTTTTGGACCGACTCCAAGGCGTTGCTTGCGGCAGCAACAGCACTCTTCATCACGGCAACGGCGGTTTCAGAACCGGCTGGGGCATTCTTGGCTGCGTTATCGACCAAACCCATGAAACCCTTCTGTGCATCGGCAGCTTGGCCTTCGAAAGCCTTGGCAAATTCGGCAGTGGAGCCGGAGGCGATGTCATACAGGTGGCGGCTGTAAGCCGCTGTTTTTTCAGCCAAGGGCTGAAGCAGACCGGATTGCAGAGCCATCAGTTCCTGGGCATCCTTAACGCTCAAAACCGCTTTGGCGTGCTCGGCGGTTTCTGCCATGGCTGCTTTGGAGGCGCTCAGATTGAGTTCAACAATCTTCTCGACACCTTCAAAGGCCTTGGTGGTCAGACCCATCAGGGTCTCGACGTTTGCTTTGTGGGAGGCCATGACTTGTTCGACTGTCAACATAGGAAAATCTCCATTAAGTAAATTAAAAAAATTGTGCCTGCAAGACTACCAAGCTGATCTCAATGTATGTTGCAGTGCACCATATTTGTGATTATAGGGTTGACTGCCCTCTTGACAAGTATTTTTTGTTGCACTGCAGCAAATTAGAGGTGAAATCCTAAAAATATGCGGGGCGAACGCGCCGCCACAATTGAGCTATGAAGGCCTTTTACTCGGACCATTTTGTTTTGCCATTGCCTGAAGGGCATCGGTTTCCTATGGCCAAATATCGCTTGCTTCGTGACCGATTGAGGGAGAACATGCCCTTGGTCTCTCTCTCGGAGGCGCCGGGCGCCAGCGATGGTGAACTTGCTCTGGTTCACGAGCCAGCCTATGTGGCGTCCTTGGCGAATGGGACGATAGACCCGGCTATGGTGCGTGCCATTGGCTTCCCTTGGAGTGACGCTATGGTCGAGCGGTCTCGGCGGTCGGTTGGCGCGACGATTGCCGCGGCGCGAATGGCCATGTCTGCGGGTGTTGCAGGCAATCTTGCAGGGGGAACCCACCACGCCTACGCTAACCGGGGTAGTGGATTTTGTGTTTTCAACGATGTGGCCGTGGCGGCTCGTCTGATGCAAGCCGAGTGGGGCCGTCATGCCTCAGGACGGCGGCCAATGCTTGTGGCGGTGATTGATTTGGACGTTCACCAGGGCAATGGCACCGCCCGCATTTTCGCGGCTGACGACACGGTATTTACTTTGTCATTGCATGGAGAAAAAAATTTTCCGTTTGCCAAGGAAGTCAGTGATTTGGATGTGGCACTCCCGGACGGGTGCGGTGACGCCGATTACCTGCGGGCCCTCGACGATGCTTTGACGCAGTTGTTCGCACGCTTCAGCCCGGATCTGGTTTTCTATCTGGCGGGTGCCGATCCCCATAGTGGGGACCGGCTGGGTCGACTGGCACTTAGTTTCGAGGGGCTGAAGGCGCGAGATCGTCGTACCTTTGACGCTTGCTTTGCGCGACGCGTCCCGCTGGCTGTTGTGATGGGCGGCGGTTATGGCGTCAGTCTTGAGGACACCATTCAGGTTCAGCTCAACACCTACCAGGTCGCTCTGGAACACTGGTTGAAATGGCAAGATTTGTAGCTGGCAGGCGCCAGGCTGGCAAAATCACAAATATGACCTCTATGGATTCTGAAAAATTACAGCCCGACGAACGCTCGGCTTATCGAGTTTTCCGCTCAATTGGCACCCGCTGGTCAGATAACGATGCCTATGGGCACGTGAACAATGTGGTGTACTACAGTTGGTTTGACACGGTCGTGAATGCCCATCTGATTGAGCACGGCGTGCTCGACATTCAGCATGGCGAGACGATCGGCTTGGTGGTGGAGACCCGATGTAATTATTTTTCAGGACTGGCCTTTCCTCAGCTGGTTGAGGCTGGCCTTCGCGTGGCACGGTTGGGGTCGAGCAGCGTGCGTTATGAAATCGGATTGTTTGCGGCTGGCGCGTCATCGACCGCAGCAAGAGGGCACTTTGTGCATGTCTATGTGGACAGACAAAGTCGGCGCCCGGTGCCCTTACCCAAGGCCTTGAAGGCAGTATTGGAGAAACTGGTATGAGCCACAACATCGTGGACGAAGCCATTCTTTCGCGGAGGTCGACTCGGGCCTTTACCGCGCAACCGGTCGCCAAAGAGGTCGTGGCCGAGTTGCTGGCAGTGGCCAGTCGCGCGCCGTCTGGCACCAATACCCAGCCCTGGAAGGTCTATGTGTTGCAGGGTGCGAGTCGGACTGAGCTGGCTGACAAGGTCTGCGCGGTGCACGATGCCATCCGCGCCAACCCAAGCTTGGCCGCAGAGTACCAGGAAGAGTACGACTACTACCCTCAGAAATGGCTTAGCCCCTACATTGACCGCCGCCGCGAAAATGGCTGGAGTCTGTACGGGTTGCTGGGTATTGGCAAAGCCGACAAAGACAAAATGCACGCCCAACATCAGCGCAACTACCGATTTTTTGATGCGCCCGTTGGGTTGATGTTCACGATGGACCGGGTGATGGGGCGCGGCTCGCTCGTCGACTACGGTATGTTTTTGCAAAATTTGATGGTCGCGGCGCGAGGCCGAGGACTGGATACCTGTCCGCAGGCGGCCTGGAACGGCTTTGCGAAAATCATCCTGCCGCACATTGGTGCAACACCGGATGAACTGCTGGTCTGTGGCATGGCCCTGGGCTACGCTGACCAAAGTGCGCTTGTCAATACGCTGACCACCCCGCGGGAATCCGTAGAGCGGTTCACCCACTGGCTGGACTGATAAAGTCACCCCATGATTATCAGCAGCCTGCTTGATACGGATCTCTATAAATTCACCATGATGCAGGTGGTGCTGCATCAGTTTCCGGGCGCTCAGGTTGAATACCGGTTCAAGTGTCGAAACCCGGCTCTTGACCCTGAAACCGGCAAATCAGGGCGACCACTCGCGGCCTATGTCAGCGAAATACGCGATGAAATCCGGCTGCTGTGCAATCTGCACTTTCAGGATGCCGAGTTGGCCTATTTGCGGTCGATGCGTTTCATCAAGAGCGATTTTGTTGATTTTCT
>CAMCZF010000214.1 GCA_945885775.1 Rhodoferax sp. OV413
CCTGCCCCGGCCGCCCTGAAGACCAAGGAGTCCGCATGAGCGCCGGTAACCGCCGCCTGAGTTCGGGCGGACGTGTGCAACGCAACGCGCCCTTGCGCTTCAGCTTCAATGGCCGCAGCTTTGAGGGCCTGGCCGGTGACACGCTGGCCTCGGCCCTGCTGGCCAATGGCGTGTCGCTGGTGGCACGAAGCTGGAAATACCACCGCCCGCGCGGCATCCTGAGCGCCGGTGTGGAAGAACCCAATGCGCTGGTACAGCTGTTTGACGGCGCCCGCACTGTGCCCAACGCCCGCATGACCGAGGTAGAACTGGTCAACGGCCTGAGCGCACAGTCCATTCACGCCAAGCCCAGCATCGAATTTGACCTGCGCAGCGTCAACGGCTGGTTTTCCCGTTTTCTGCCCGCTGGTTTTTATTACAAGACCTTCATGGCCTCGCAAAAAGCCTGGCACTTTTTTGAGCACCACATCCGCAAGGCCAGCGGCCTGGGCGAGTCGCCGCGCGAGGCCGACCCCGACCACTACGACAAACGCTTTGCCTTTTGCGATGTGCTGGTGGCCGGCGGCGGCCTGGCCGGCCTGAGCGCTGCGCTGGCAGCTGCTGCATCGGGTGCTCGCGTGATCCTGGCTGACGAACAGGCCCAGCCCGGTGGCTGGCTGTTGTCCAGCGACGCCACTGTGGATGGCCAGCCGGCGGCGGCCTGGGCCGACGACGCGGTGCGCCGGCTGCGCGCCATGCCCGAGGTGATGGTGCTGAGCCGCACCACGGTGTTTGGCTACCAGGACCACAACCTGCTGACCCTGGCCGAGCGCCGCGGCGACCACCTTGAAGGTGGCGTGACACCGGTGCGCGAGCGGCTGTGGAAGGTCCGCGCCAAGCAGGTGGTGCTGGCCACTGGCGCCCATGAGCGCCCGCTGGTGTTTGCCAACAATGACCTGCCGGGCGTGATGCTGGCCTCGGCCGTGTCCAGCTACATCCGGCGCTATGCCGTGCTGCCGGGTCGGCAGGCGGTGGTGTTTACCAACAACGACAGCGCTTACGATGCGGCGCTGGCCCTGCACCAAGCGGGTGCTTCGGTGACCGTGGTGGATGCTCGGGCCGTGGCCGATGGCGCACTCAGCGAGCGAGCGCGCAGCCTAGGCCTGCCGATTTTGGCTGGCCATGTGGTGGTGGAAGCACGCGGTGGCAAGGCAGTGCGCGGTGTGCACATCCATCGGCTCGATGGCCAAGGCCAGCTCGAAGGTGGCGCCGCCACCCTGCCCTGCGACCTGCTTGCCATCTCGGGCGGCTTCAGCCCGGTGATTCATCTGCATTGCCAGTCCACCAGCAAGGTGGCCTGGAGCGATGCACTGGCCTGTTTTGTGCCGGGCCCTGCCATGCAGGCCCAGCGCTCTGCCGGCAATTGCCGCCAACCGATGAATCTGGCCGACTGTGCACAGGACGGTACCGCCGCCGGCCTGGCGGCAGTGGCGGCGGTCGGTCTGGCCGCGCCCGCCGTAACAGCGCCAGTCACGCCGGCGCTGGCCACTGGCGCCCTGCGCACCCTGTGGGAGGTGCCGCACCCCAAGCCGACCAGCCGCGCGCCCAAGAAGTTCGTCGATTTCCAGAACGACGTCGGTGCCAGCGACATCCACCTGGCGGTGCGCGAGGGCTTTGAGTCGATCGAGCACGTCAAGCGTTACACCGCCATGGGCTTTGGCACCGACCAGGGCAAGACCGGCAACATCAACGGCATGGGTATTGCGGCCCAGGTGCTGGGCCGCACCATCCCCGAGGTCGGCACCACCACCTTCCGGCCCAACTACACACCGGTCACCTTCGGCCTGGTGGCGGGCCATGAACTGGGCGATCTGTTTGACCCGATCCGCACCACCGCCATCCATGACTGGCATGCCAGCCGGGGCGCGCTGTTCGAGGATGTCGGGCAGTGGAAGCGGCCCTGGTATTACCCGCAGGCCGGCGAAGACCTGCACGCCGCCGTGGCGCGCGAGGTGCTGGCAGTGCGCCGGAGTGTCGGCACCCTGGACGCCTCCACCCTGGGCAAGATCGACATCCAGGGGCCGGACGCTGCCGCGCTGCTGAACTGGCTGTACAGCAACGCCTGGTCCAAGCTGGAGGTGGGCAAATGCCGCTACGGCCTGATGCTGGACGAAAACGGCATGGTGTTTGATGACGGCGTTACCGTGCGGCTGGCTGAGAACCATTTCCTGATGCACACCACCACCGGTGGTGCAGCCCGGGTACTGGCCTGGATGGAGCGATGGCTGCAGACCGAGTGGCCGCACCTGCGGGTCTACCTGACCACCGTCACCGACCACTGGGCCACTACCGCCGTGGTCGGCAGCAAGGGGCGCGACGTGTTGCGCAAGCTCTGCACCGACATAGACTTTAACGACACTGCTTTCCCCTTCATGTCCTGGCGCGAGGGCACGGTGGCCGGCGTCAAGGCCCGCGTCATGCGCATCAGCTTTTCGGGCGAGCGCAGCTACGAGGTCAATGTGCCAGCCGCCGACGGCCTGCAGGTCTGGGAAGCGATCCACGCCGCCGGTGCCGAATACGGCATCACACCTTACGGCACCGAGGCCATGCACGTGCTGCGCGCGGAAAAAGGCTACATCATCGTCGGGCAGGACACCGATGGCTCCATGACACCGATCGACCTCGGGCTGGGCGCCATGGTGGCCAAAACCAAGGACTGCCTGGGCAAGCGCTCCCTGACGCGCTCCGATACCGTTCGGCCGGACCGCAAGCAACTGGTCGGCCTGCTGACCGACGACCCCCAGGTGGTGCTCAAGGAAGGTGCGCAGATCACCGACACGACCGACCTGTCGCAGCTGCCAGTGCCCATGATCGGTCATGTGACATCCAGCTACCTGAGCCCGACGCTGGGCCGCTCCATTGCCATGGCGGTGGTCAAAGGCGGCCACCAGCGTACCGGCCAAACGGTGCAGGTGGCGCTGAGCAACGGCGGCACGGTGCGGGCGACCATCGGTTCGACCGTGTTTTACGATCCCCAGTCGGAGCGCCAGAATGCCTAAGGTTCATCAACTGCCCCCCTTTGCAGCCACCCACAAAGCCTCGGCCTTGCGGGTGGACCAGCGCCACACGGCCATCGTCAATCTGCGCGGCAACTCGCAAGATCCAGCGTTTTTGCAGGCGGTACAGCAGGCCCTGGGCCTGGCCCTGCCGGTAAAATCCTGCAGCACGGTGGCCAACGACAGTGTGCGCCTGGTCTGGGTCGGCCCGGACGACTGGTTTGTGATCGGTCAGCCCGGACAGCAGGCGGCGCTGGCGGCGGCCTTGCGCCTGGCCCTGGGTGAGCAACACGCCGCCGTGACCGATGTCAGCAGCGGTTATTTTGTGGTGAGCCTGGCCGGGCCCTCGGCACGCGAATTGCTTGCACAAGGGTGCCCAATGGACTTTCACCCAAGCGCTTTTCATATGGACCAAGCCGCCAGTACCCATTTTCACAAGGTCGGCACCACCCTGTGGCGAACCGGTGATGCCGCCAATTTCGAGCTGCTCGTCCGACGCAGCTTTATCGACCATTTCTGGCAACTGGCCGTGGCCGGCTCGCGCGAGTTCGGCATCACCGCCGCCGTTGCGGCCTAGGTCTTCTATCCGTCACAATCTCATGCCCATCAAGGTCAACCCCAGCCCTGCCCCACTGCCATGAGTCAACCCTTTGTCCGATTCGACCATGTCGAGAAAAGCTACGACGGCAAGCAGCTCGTGGTGCGCGACCTCAACCTCGACATCGTCGAGGGCGAATTCCTCACCCTGCTGGGTCCCTCAGGCTCGGGAAAGACCACCACGCTGATGATGCTGGCCGGCTTTGAGACCGCCACCTCCGGCGAGATTTACCTCGACGGCCGCCCCATCAACGCGATTGCGCCCGAACATCGCAACATCGGCATGGTTTTCCAGAATTACGCACTGTTTCCGCACATGAGCGTGGCTGAGAACGTGGCCTTCCCGCTTTCGGTGCGCGGCATCAAGGGCGACGCAGCGATGGAGCGCGTGAACAAGGCGCTGGATAAGGTGGGCCTGAGCGGCTTCCAGTCCCGCCGGCCGGCCCAGATGTCGGGCGGCCAGCAGCAGCGGGTGGCGGTGGCCCGCGCCCTGGTGTTCGAACCCAAACTGGTGCTGATGGACGAGCCGCTGTCGGCGCTGGACAAACAGCTGCGTGAGCAGTTGCAGTACGAAATCAAGCGGCTGCACCACGAGCTCGGACTCACCGTGGTCTATGTCACGCACGACCAGACCGAAGCCATGGCCATGTCGGACCGGGTGGCGGTGTTTCACCAGGGCCGCATTCAGCAGATCGACGCGCCCACCACCTTATACGAGCGCCCGGCCAACGCCTTTGTGGCCCAGTTCATCGGCGAAAACAACCAGATCAAGGGCCGTGTGGTGGCGATCGACGGCGAGCGCTGCAGCGTGGTGCTTGAAGACGTCACCACGGTAGCGGCGCAGTCTGCCGGCGCGTTGAATGTGGGCGACCCCACCTTGCTGTCGGTGCGGCCCGAGCGAATTCACCTGAACCCGGCCACCGACGCCCAATCGACACGGGTCAGCGGTACGGTCATTGATGTGACCTACCTGGGCAGACATGCGCGCGTTCGCCTCAAGGCGTGCGGGCTTGAAGATTTCATCGTTACGCTTCCCAACGATGGACGCGATCTGGCGCTGGCCACTGGCAGCACGCTGACCTTGGGTTGGCGGGCGGTCGATTGCCGTGCGCTGGTGCGCGAATGAGGGCGGTAATTCCTGTTATGTGGAGAACAACATGTTCACAAAGTATCAACTGAGCGCAGTGGCAGTCGCCAGTGCCGCCGTCCTTGCCACCCTGCCAGGTACGAGTGCGGCGCAACAAAGCCTGACCGTGACCTCCTGGGGCGGCGCCTACACGGTGAGCCAGGTGGAATCGATGCACAAGCCCTTCGCGGCTTTGAAGAAGATCAACGTGGTGTCGCAAGACTACAACGGTGACCTGGCCGAGATCGCGGCGCAGGTCAAGACTGGCAACGTCAAGTGGGATCTGGTCGACGTCGAGCCGGCCGAAGCCATGAAGGGCTGCGAAGAAGGCCTGTTCGAGAAAATTGACGCCAGCAAACTGCCGCCCGGCGCCGATGGCACCCCCGCCTCCAAAGACTTCGGCCCCGGCCTGGTGTTGCCTTGCGCTGTTGCCAACATCACTTACGCCAACGTGGTGGCTTATGACAAGGCCAAGCTCGGTGCCAATGCCCCGAAGACGCTGGAAGACTTCTTCAACCTGACCAAATTCCCCGGCAAGCGCGGCATGCGCAGCAACCCGAGCGTGAACATGGAGTGGGCCCTGATGGCAGACGGCGTGCCAGTGGCTGACGTCTACAAGCTGCTGGCAACGCCTGCCGGTGTCGACCGCGCGTTCAAGAAGCTCGACACTATCAAGAGCAGCATCGTCTGGTGGAAAGCCGGCGCCCAGCCACCACAGCTGCTGGCCTCGGGTGAAGTCGTGATGACCAGCGTCTACCACGGCCGCATCGTTGATGCCAACCAGAAGGACAAGAAAGACTTTGCCTTGGTGTGGGACGGTCAGATCCAGGTGCCTGACATGTGGGCCATCGTCAAAGGCGGCAAGAATGTCGAGCTGGCACAGGAGTTCGTGCGTTTTGCCACCGGCACCCAGCCCTTGGCCGATCAGTCGAAGTACATCGCCTATGCCCCTGCCCGCACTTCATCGGTAGCCAAGATCCCGGCCTCCAACCCGAACAAGGCTTGGCTGCCGAACGCTGGCCATGCCGGTCGCTCGATGCTGACCGATGCCAAGTTCTGGACCGACAACGGTGACGACCTGAACAAGCGCTTCAG
>CAMCZF010000215.1 GCA_945885775.1 Rhodoferax sp. OV413
GTCCACGCCCACCTCTTCGCGTTTGCCAAATGGCAGTTTTTTGGCTTTGGGCGCGCCGGAGACTTTGCCCAGCAGTTTGTCGATGAATTTTTTGATCATTGAAGTTGGAGTGCTGTGTCATTCCCGCGAAAGCGGGGATCCAGGGGCCAATGGATTCCCGCCTGCGCGGGAATGACAGGGTCATCGCATGTGGGTTAGCGGTTCACAGGCCTTGAAAAAGATCGAGTATGCGCCATTGGCGCGCCTCGGCGATGGCGCGAAGCCGCGCGTCCGGGTTGGTGGCCACGGGGTGGGTCACGGTCTCCATCAGGCTCAGGTCATTGATGGAGTCGGTGTAAAAGGTGGTTTCTACGTCAGCCCAGGCCAGCCCGCGCTGGTGCAGCCATTGCTGCACGCGGGTGACCTTGCCCTCGCGCGCGGACGGCACACCGGCAATCTCACCGGTGATCCAGCCGCTGCCGCCGGGCGCCGTGTCGCGCGCCAGTTCGACCGCAATCAGCTCGGCCACGCCAAAAGCCTGCGCGATCGGACGGGTCACGAACTCATTTGTGGCGGTGACGATCACCACCGCATCGCCCGCCTGTTGGTGGGCTCGCACCAAGTCCAGCGCCTGCGACCGGATGGCGGGCTCAATCACGCTGCGCATGAACTCCGCATGCGCCACCTCAGCCTTGAGGGCGCCGTGGCGCCGCACGGCGTCGGTGGCAAAGCGCACATAGTCATGAATGTCCAGCGTGCCGGCCTTGTAGTGGGCGTAGAACTCGTCGTTGCGCCGGTTGAAATCGACCGGATCAGTCCAGCCAATGGTGGTGGTGAACACGCCCCAGGCGTAGTCCGAATCAATCGGCAACAGGGTGTGGTCCAGGTCAAACAGGGCGAGCTTCATGGGGTCAGGCTTCGTCCATCATGGCTTTGATCAACGGGATGGTGATGGCCCGCTTGGTTTGCAATGCGTAGCCATCCATCAGGTCCAGAAGTTCCATCAGGCTGCCCAGGTCGCGGGAAAACCGGGTCAGCATGAATTCCATCACCTCGTCGCTCAGGAAAACACCGCGCTCATCAGCCGCCTGGCGCAGCACAGCGCGACGGTCGGGTTCGCTCAGGACCTGCAGGCAAAACAAGTGCCCCCAGCCCAGCCGGGTACGCAGGTCTTCGCGCAAGCGCAGTTCGCCCGGCGCCACCTCGCCCGTGGCCAGCACCCAGCGTTGGTGCGTCTGGGCGTTGACAAACCAGTTGAAGGCCGCCTGCTGCTGGGCGGCGGTGTAGAGGTGAACGTCGTCCATCAGCACTGCGCCCCATTGCTCGCTGAACGCCGGCGGCGTGTGGACGGTGGCGTCCAGCCAGCCGACGCTGGCGCCCTGTTCGCGCAGGGCCCGCCGCACCGCCTGCAGCAAATGGCTTTTGCCGCTGCCGCTGGCGCCCCACAGGTAGGTTGGGACTGGCGAGCGCGTGGCCGGGCTAGTGCGCTCGCCGATCCAGAGCAGCAGATGCCGCCGCACAGCCTCGTTGGGTCCAGCAAAAAAATTGGCCATGGTCGGGCCGCTGGCCAGACCAATATCAAGCGCGATTTGCCGCATCCCGCCATCAGGCCTGGTAAAGCCGGCTTGCCAGGTAACCGGCGCGGGCGCGGCGCATCGCCACCAGCAGCACCGCGCTGGCCGGCAGGGCCACCAGCACGCCGACAAAGCCGAACAACTGGCCAAAGGCCAGCAAGGCAAAAATCACCGCCAGCGGGTGCAGGCCAATGCGCTCACCCACCAGCCGCGGCGTCAGAAACAAGCTCTCGATCATCTGCCCCAGGCCGTAGACCACGGCCACCATCAGCAGCGCGTACGACGGGCCATGGCTGCTGGCAAATTCGAGCAAGCCAGCCAGGGTGGCCAGCACCAGGCCCAGACCGAAGCCAAGGTAGGGCACAAAAATGGCCAAGCCGGTGAAGACACCGATCGGCAAGGCCAGATCCAGCCCAAACAGCGCCAGACCAACGCTGTAAAACACCGCCAGCAGCACCATCACCAGCAACTGGCCTCGCAGGTACTGGCCCAGTACCTCATCGGCCTCGCTGGTGAACCCGTCGACGCCGGCGCGCAAACGCGGCGGCACGAACTCAAGCGCCCGTTCGACAAAATTGTGCCAGTCCATCAGCAGGTAAAACAGCGCCACGGGCACCAGCACCGCATTGCCAATCAAGGCAAAGGCCAGACTGCCGCCCAGCTTGACCGAGGCCATCACTGAGCGCAGCGCGTCCTCGTAGTTGCCGCTAAGGTACTCCATCAGGTAGGCCTTGATGCTGGCCACGTCCATCGAAAAATGAATGCCAACCTGCGCCAACGCAGGCTTGAGCGTATTGTTCAGCCGCTCCAACAGCACCGGCACTTGCTCGCGCAGCAGCGGCAGTTCCTTGGCCAGAATCGGCACGATCAGCAGCACCATGCCCAGCAGCGCCACCATGAACAGCAGCTCCACCAGCACCACCGCCACAATGCGCGGTAGCCGGCCACGACCCAGGTCGTCCAGCCAATCCACCAGGGGAGTGAGCGCGTAGGCCAGCACCGCGGCCACCACAAAGGGGGTCAGCACCGGCGCCAGCAGCCACAGTGGCAAAACGAGCGCCAGCGCAATGCCGGCCCAGGCGGCGACTCTTTTTTGGGTGGGGGTGAAGATCATGGTGGTGGGCAGTGGGGGCAAACCCGTAAAATCTGCCTCAATTCTATCGGGCTGTGCCTTTGGATCAGCCCCCCGCCACCGACATGACCACTTCCCACACCCCCTCCCCTCTGTCTTATAAAGACGCCGGCGTTGACATCGACGCCGGCGACGCGCTGGTCGAGCGCATCAAGCCGCTGGCGCGCAAGACCATGCGTGAGGGCGTGCTGGCGGGCATTGGCGGCTTTGGCGCGCTGTTTGAGGTGCCCAAGCGCTACCGCGAGCCCGTGCTGGTCAGCGGCACAGACGGCGTGGGCACCAAGCTCAAGCTCGCCTTCGAGTGGGGCATGCACGACACGGTGGGCATCGACCTGGTGGCCATGAGCGTGAACGACGTGTTGGTGCAAGGCGCCGAGCCCCTGTTCTTTCTGGATTACTTCGCCTGCGGCAAGCTCGATGTGGACACCGCCGCTGCCGTAGTGGGGGGTATTGCGCGCGGCTGCGAGCTGTCAGGCTGCGCGCTGATCGGTGGCGAAACCGCCGAAATGCCGGGCATGTACCCCGCAGGCGAGTACGACCTGGCGGGTTTTGCGGTGGGCGTGGTCGAAAAGTCGAAGATTTTGACGGGGCAGGACGTGCAGCCCGGTGACGTGGTGTTGGGGCTGGCGTCCAGCGGCGTGCACTCCAACGGCTTCAGCCTGGTGCGCAAATGCATTGAGCGCGCCGGCGACGCGCTGCCGACCACGCTCGACGGGCAGCCGTTCCGGCAAGCGGTGATGGCGCCCACCCGGCTGTACGTCAAGAGCGTGCTGGCGGCGCTGGCGACGCACCCGATCAAGGCCTTGGCCCACATCACCGGCGGCGGTTTGCTGGAAAACATCCCGCGCGTGCTGCCTGACGGTCTGGCGGCGCATCTGGTCAAGGGCAGCTGGCCGCAAAGTGAGCTGTTTGCATGGCTGCAACGGACCGCCGCCATCGACGACCTAGAGATGAACCGCACCTTCAACAACGGCATCGGCATGGTGGTGGTGATTGCCGCCGACCAAGCCGACGCCTGTGCCGCCAGCCTGCGCGCTGCTGGCGAAGAGGTGTTTGTGATTGGGGCCATCGCCAACCGGGCCGATCAGGCGGCCGCCGTGGTGGTCCGCTAACCCCAGCGACGCCCTCGCCGCCGTATTCAACCCCTAGTTGAGTTCGCGGCGCAGCTCCTGCACGCGTTCGGCAATGGCGTCAATGTCCAGGCCATCGTCGGCGTGTGACAGATACACCTCCAGATCTGCCAGCGCCAGCGCGAACTGTCCCTGCTCGGCCCGTGCCAATCCGCGGTCACGGTACTCACCCCAGGCCTGCGGCAGCAGGGTAATCAGCCGGTCGAGCACGGGGATCAGCCGAGCCCAGTCTTCCTGGGTGCGGTGAATTTCTTTCAAGTTGCGCAACATCCGCGCGATGATGTCGCGCGCCGGCGCCGGCTGCAGGTACAGCCCGATCGGCGCCTCAAAATCGTCTCCCCGGCCGGCGCTGCGGCGAAAAGGCTCCAACCGTTCGCTCAAGTCTTCACGGCTCAGTGACTGGCCGGTGAAAGGGTCCATCACGACTTGCCCCTTGGGCAGGTTGACCTTCAGCATGAAATGCCCGGGAAAGGCCACGCCACTGGCGTTCAAGCCCAACCCGAGCGCCAGCTCCAGCCACAGTACCGCCAGTGAAATGGGAATGCCGCGCCGACTGCGCAGCACAACGCCGAGGAAACTGTTTTCAGGGTCGTAATAGTCGTTGAGATTGCCGCCAAAACCCAGGTCGCGGTAGAACAGCTGGTTCAGCACCCGCAGCCGTTGCAGCGCCGACGCATCGCCCGGCACCCGGCGCTTGACGCGTTCAAGCAGTTGATCCACCTCGCCCAGCACCTGCTGGATATCGAGCTCGGGGTACTCGTCTTGCGCCAGCGAGACTGCCGCTTCCAGCAGCGGGAAATCATCGTCACTGTGCACCAGGGTGGCAAAGTAAGCCAGCGGTGTCGGAACATCAAATTGAATGGACATGGGTCTTTGTACCGGCACCCGGCGGCGGCGTCAACTGATTTTGTAGCGCGTGATTTGGCGTTTTCTCAACGCTGTAGCAGCTGGCGCAGGTTCGTGCCACAAAGCCTAAGCGCTATGAAATAAAGAGCAGAAGAACCAAGCAGCACAAGGGCCATCAGGCCAATTCGTTGCAAACTATGGGTGCGCATGGCGGTCCAGTCAAACGCGCCACCCGCCAGCAGCAAGAACGCGGCGAGCAGCGCCGAGGCCAGCACCACCCGCAGCAGAAACAGGCCCCAGCCCGGCGACGGCCGATAACTGCCACGGCGCATCAGGCCCAGCAGCAACCACAGCGCATTGATCAAGGCGCCCAGGCCGATGGCCAGCGCCAAGCCCGCATGCTGCAGCAGCGGCACCAGCGCCAAGTTGAACAGCTGCGTGATGACCAGCACCACAACGGCAATCTTGACCGGAGTCCGGATGTCCTGGCTGGCGTAAAAGCCCGGCGCCAGCACCTTTGTGGCCACCAGACCGAGCAAGCCAACACCATAGCCCATCAGTGCAGTGGTGGTCTGGGCCACATCCCGCTCGGTAAAGGCGCCATAGTGGTACAGCACAGACACCAGTGGTTTAGAGAAAGTCAACAGCGCCACGGCACAGGGCAGTGCCAGCAGAACCACCAGGCGCAAACCCCAGTCCAGCATGGCCGAATACCGATCCGCATCCTGCGCAGCGCGGGCTGCCGCCAGCTGTGGCGTCAACACCACACCCAGGGCAACGCCCAGCAATGCGGTCGGGAATTCCATCAAGCGGTCGGCGTAAGTGAGCCAGCTGACGCTACCAGGCGCCAGGTGCGAGGCAATCTGTGTGTTGATCAGCAGCGAAATCTGCGCCACGCTCACGCCCAGCAGCGCCGGCGCCATCAGCCGGCCAATGCGACGGGTGCCCGGGTCGGCCCAGGCTTGACGCAGTGCTGACCAGCCCAAGCCGATGCGCGGCAGCAGCCCGAGCCGGCGCAGGCCCCAAATCTGCGCCCCGAGCTGCAACAGGCCGCCCAGCATCACGCCAGCAGTCAGGGCATAAATCGGCTCAAGCCCATGACGAGCAAACCACGGCGAACCCCAGACCATGGCGCCGATCATCGACAGGTTCAGCAGCACCGGTGTGGCTGCCGGCAGGGCAAA
>CAMCZF010000216.1 GCA_945885775.1 Rhodoferax sp. OV413
TGCTGCCAGCGCCGCACGCAGCTTTTCACCATGCAGATGCAGCCAATCAGGCAGGAGCGCAAACTGTCCTGCATAAGGCGCATGCAAATACTGGCCTCGGTTTTGAACTCGCAACTCCCCCTCGGGCGATAAGGAAAACCCCACATTCGCCCCATCCAACTTCTCCTCCACGACCACGTCGCCACGAAGCAATTCGGCGGCTTCTTTCGGGGGCAACACCTTGTCGTCGCGCGGCTCGCCCTTGGCCAACCAATCGATGTGTGGCGTGTGGGGAAAGCGAAAAAATTCGGTCATTCAGCTATTCAGCTATTCAGTCAACGTAACTTCTTTTGAGCGAATTTAGCGCGCGACCATGGTTCGATGATCGGCTCAAGCGCCAAGCCATGCCGCACGAGATGATCTTCCCATTCGTGCCAATCTGTGTCCCCGGCAAAGGCAATTGGCGCCACACCGTACGTACTCACAGCCTCCAGTGCGGCTGCAATCATTTTTCTGTCCGCAAGGTCGTGAACCACTGGCACCAGACTTGAGGGCAATACGCCATGCCCATCCGCGTCGTATTGCACAGTCACATCATCGGTTGCGGCTGTGCTCCATTTGTGCATCACCACCTGGATTCCAAAGTCATTGAAGCCCAGCTTGTTGGTGTACTCCTCATAAATTTTGTTGTCGGTATCCAGGACCATCCTTGCTTCCGAACTCCGAAACCGATCCAACCAGGCCCACACCTGAAGACGCAACCCAGGGTCCGCGGGCGTGGCATCGATATCCTTGGGCTGTTGTGGATCGGCAGCACTGGCAGCAATCAATACATTGGTATCCACCACGTAGCGGGGCTTCACGCCTGACTCGCTTTCTTGCGTTCAAACATCATTCGGGCTTGTTCACGCGTCTCCCCCATAGCATCGCCAAAGAAGTGATCAGGCCAGTTGGTCAATCGCCCATATTCATCGAGGCTAAGCGCGCGCAACTGAGCGCCACTCTTCCCCTTTTCAACAAAGTACATTGCGCAATCACTCACCTTAGTTTTCTCTTTGGCGACCAAGGTCTGCATGCGGCGGAATAAGTGCTCGGAATGGGTTTCCACGACGAATTGCACGTTACGCTTCTTGCTTACTTCAACAAAAAGCTCGGCCAAAACCGACTGTGCCAGGGGGTGTAGATGAATCTCCGGCTCTTCCAGCAGAATGGTGCTGCCGGCGGGAGCGAAGAAGGCCACCGTCAACACGGGCAAGACTTGCGATACGCCAATCCCCACATCACGCAGGTTTGCAATCACACCATCCCGGTGAATCACCACCTCGTATCGGGTAGATCGACCGATCTGCCGGACTTCTAGTTTTTCTGCCACTTTCATGCGCTTGAGCCAGTAGGACACGCTGTCAGCGATTTCACTTTTGTCTTCCCCACGCAACAAGGTGCTTGCCAAAAGTACATCGACCGCCTTATGCCCATCCACCCCTACCTCGCCAGGCTTCGACTTATTCCAAACGTAATCGCGCTCTGGCTTACGACGCAAAGGCCCCAGGTAAACAATACTTTCCAGCTCGCGCCGCACGGCTAAGCTCATGTCTTCCACAAGTGCCCCATCGGTCCCCAAAGTGGCCAAGGCCTTTGCTGACAATGCTATAGACCGCTCCGGGGCCAATTCACGGCTCTTCATACGGACCTGCGACTCAGCGTTCACGGTCAATGAGTAGGCGCCCTTGTCCCGCCGAACCACGGTGATTTGCCTGTCGTCGGCCTGCGACAGCCGCATGGACTGCACCTCCACCGCGCCAGACGATGTTTGACCATAACTGCATTGAAAACTACCCTCAGTCACTTCGTCCTTTTTTTCTGGCCGCTTAAATTCAAACCGAATTTGAAACTGCCTAGGCGACGCCCCTTGCGTTAGAACATTGTCAAAGTCGCCAAAATTAAAAAAATCGTGCAGCTCGTCACCGCCTAGATTCAGATGAATCGTGCGATCCGGCGACTGCACCGTTTGCCGCAACAACAGCAGACTTTGAATCAAGGTGGACTTTCCGGAGGAGTTGGTGCCCAGCAGCATGGTGACCGGCTTGAGGTCAACCAAACCCGTATCCGTCCAGGCCTTGAAATTTTTAAGTTGCAAATGAGTCAACATATCGATCCCTAATTAGTTGGCATTGTCCATCGCATCCCAGGCCTTCAGCACCAGCCTTTGAGTTCTGTACTCGCCAAACCCGCGCAGTTCCCCGTTTTTGAGCACCCTGAAGGTCTCGCTGGGGTAATCGGCGCCCATCACGTCGGCGGGGTCGAGGATGTAGCGCAGCTCGTCGCGGGTCAGGCCATACAGACGTGCGTAATAGGCGTCAAGCTCGGCGGGCAGGAGGCTATCACTATCGCTTTGCCGATTGTCGGAGCCCTGCACCACCCATTCGCGGTTACGGGCACGCATCAGGTTGCCGGGGCGGAAGCCGTGGGTGGCTGTGGTCATTGGAACGTGGTGTAGGTGAGTTGCCGATGGTACTTAATGGATAGCAGAACGACTTCGGTGTCTGAATGCGCGTAAAGCACAAGGTGCGATCCGATCACGAATTCGCGCAGGTGAGGCAAGTTGGCGGACTGAGCCAACTGCCGCACCGCTGCCAGTCGCAGGCTGGCCTGCGCCGAGTTCGGCTTAAGGAAACGCGCCGGCCGGCCGCTGGCTGGAGACCAAGCCAACACCGTTGTCATCTCGCGCAAATCGCGTTTGAGCTGAGCCAGCCGCGCCGGTGCACTGGCTGCATCTTGCTCCACCATGAAGGCATGCACTGCCAGCAGGCAGTCGGCGAAGTGAGGGGCCGCGCCGACCTGGGCACTGACTCGCCTTTCGTCGGACCGCGACATCAGTCTGCGAGCAGCTTGTCGAGCTCGGCCGATGACATGCGGTTGCCAGCAATCAGTTGGCCAAACGCGATTTCCGCCTCCGTCAGCAGAACCAGGCCGGCATGCTCCTGCTCCAGAGCGTGGTAGTAATCGAGCTTTTTGGCATCCACCAAGGCCACGTAACTGGAACCGTTTTTGGTGAGCACCTTCTCGGCACCGCGACCCACCACGTCTTCGGCCAATTCGGTGAGACGTGCACGCGCCTCGCTGATCGGGATGATGTCACTGGTGCGCAAAGTCATACCGCGATCCTTAATGTATTTGTTAACGTTTATTTTAGACCTCGAAGACGATTTTCAGGTCACGCCCTCGAAAACTTCTGGGTAATGGAGCAGCTGCAAACTGTCGACATGGATTCCCGCGTTCGCGGGAATGACGGTGCGTGCTCAGCCATCACGCGCCATGGCCCGCCTAGAATCCCCCGGTGCCCGCCGAATCCGCAACTCCCCTCCCCGCCCGCCGCCCGATCCAGCCCCTGCCGGATGAGCTGATCAGCCAGATTGCCGCGGGTGAGGTGGTGGAACGGCCGGCCTCGGTGGTGCGGGAGCTGGTGGACAACGCGCTCGATGCCGGCGCCAGCCAGGTCACGCTGCGGCTGCTGGCCGGCGGTGTGCGACTGATAGCGGTAGAAGACGACGGCTGCGGCATCCTGCGTGAAGAGCTGCCGTTGGCGTTCCGGCGCCACGCCACCAGCAAGATTGCCAGCCTGCTGGACCTGGAGTCGGTCGCCACCATGGGTTTTAGGGGCGAGGCGCTCGCCGCTATCAACTCCATAGCAGACTGTTCAATCCTGTCAAGGGCTGAAGGCCAAAATCATGCCTATGTTTTGGAGGGCTGCAGTGGTGAGCTGCGGCCGGTGGCGCGCAGCACCGGCACCACGGTAGAGGTGAAAGAGCTGTTTTTCAGCACGCCAGCGCGGCGCAAGTTTCGCACGCCCGACGCCACCGAGCTGGCCCCCTGCCTGGAGGCGGTGCGGCGACACGCGCTGGCGCGGCCGGATGTAGGCTTTGCCGTCTGGCACGAGGGCAAGCTGGTGGCGCAGTGGCGCCGCTGCCAGGGCACGGACGCGCTGGCGCAGCGCCTGGCCGACGTGCTGGGCGAAGACTTTGTGCAGCGCGCAGTGGCAGTGGATTACCGCAGCAGCGCCAGCGGCCCAGCCTATGCGCCGCTGATTCAAGTGGCCGGCTTTGCCGGCATACCCGATGCGGCACGCGCCCGGGCCGACCAGCAGTATGTGTATGTGAACGGCCGCTTTGTGCGCGACCGGGTGCTGGCCCATGCGGCCCGTAGCGCCTATGAAGACGTGCTGCACGGCCAGCGCCAGCCGGTGTATGCGCTCTACCTGCAGGTGGCACCAGAGCGTCTGGATGTGAATGTGCACCCGACCAAGATCGAGGTGCGCTTTCGTGACGGCCGCGAGGTGCATCAGGCGCTGCGCCACGCGCTTGAAGACGCGCTGGCCGCGCCGCGTGCGGCAGCGGCGGCTCTGGCGGCTGGCCTGCACGGCACGCTGCCCGGCACACTAGCAGCAGCCAGTGCCTACGCTGACAACGCACTGCCCGCTGCGCACCAAGCTGCCGCCGTACCGATGTATGCCAACCAGTACAAGATGCCTTTTGAGGCCACAGTTGGCCACCGGGTGAGCGACCTGGGCGCCCTGTGGCAGCGCAGCGAACCCGCTGTGCCAACCCTGACTACAGCGGCGCCGGCCTATGCCCAGATGCCGGCCGCAACCGCCCCGGTGTCTGACGCAAGCGCCCTGCCGCCGGGCGATTGGCCACTGGGCCGGGCGCTGGCGCAGTTGCAGGGCGTCTACATCCTGGCAGAAAACACCCAGGGCTTGGTGATTGTGGACATGCACGCAGCGCACGAACGCATTGTTTATGAGCGCCTCAAAAGCCAATGGCAGCAGCGCGCCGCTGAATCAAAGGTTGGTGGCGGTGGCCCGGCGGCGCTGGCCAGCCAGCCGCTGCTGATCCCCGCCACCTTTGCCGCCACGCCCGCCGAAGTGGCCACCGCCCAGGCCCACGCCGACACGCTGGCGCTGCTGGGCCTGGACATTGCGCCCCTGTCAGAGCGCACGCTGGCGGTGCGAGCCGTACCGGCCAGCCTGGCGCAGGGCGACGTCACCGCACTGGCACGCAGCGTGCTGGCCGAGCTGACCCAGGTGGACGCCAGCACGGTGCTGGCGCGCGCGCAAGACGAACTGCTGGCCACCATGGCCTGCCACGGCGCGGTGCGCGCCAACCGGCGCCTGACGGTGGACGAGATGAACGCCCTGCTGCGCCAGATGGAAACCACCGAGCGCGCCGACCAGTGCAACCACGGCCGCCCCACCTGGCGCCAGCTGCGCCTGGGCGAGCTCGACGCCCTGTTTCTGCGCGGCCGCTGAGGCCTGTTGCCATGACACTCACTACCGCCGTTGGCACGGCCAACCCCACCCTGGCTGCCCGAGTGCGGCAAGAGGCGGGTGCCCTGTGGCAGCTGGCCTGGCCAATCCTGATCGGGCAGTTGGCCACCGTGGGTTTGTCGGTGGTGGCGGTGATGATGGCCGGCCACGCCTCGGCGCAAGACCTGGCCGGGGTGTCACTGGGCGCGTCGATCTTTCACATCACCACCACCACGGTGATTGGGGTGATGATGGCCATTAACCCGATCGTCGCCCACATGGTGGGTGCCGGCGACCACGCCCAGATACCGCACGCGGTGCGTCAGGCGCTGTGGAAAGCGTTGGCGGTGGGCTTGGTGGCGGTCGCTTTGATGAATATGGCGGCGCTGGTGTTTAACCACTTGGCGCTGGAGCCCAGCGTGCGGGAGCTGGCGCAGGGCTTTGTGCGCATCACCAGCCTGGGGCTGCCGGCCTATGCCGGCTACCGGGTGCTTTACGGCTACAGCGCCAGCCTGAACCAGACCAAGCCGATGATGGTGATTGCG
>CAMCZF010000217.1 GCA_945885775.1 Rhodoferax sp. OV413
TCGACCGTGACGCCGGTGGCATGGGCCAGGTCCACCACTCGGCGCGTCACCTCGACGTTGTAGTCGTAGCTGGCGATGGTTTTGCCGTCAGCCATCAGTGAGCCGTCCATCATGACCGAGCTGAAGCCCAGGCCGATCGCGCCCTGACACACCTCGGGGCTTTGGCCGTGGTCCTGGTGCATGACCAGCGGAATGTGCGGGTAGCTCTCGATCGCTGCCGCGATCAGGTGCTTGATGAAGGCTTCACCCGCGTACTTGCGGGCGCCCGCGCTGGCTTGCAGGATCACGGGCGCGCCCGCCTCGTCGGCCGCGGCCATAACGGCCTGCACCTGCTCCAGGTTGTTGACGTTGAAGGCTGGAATGCCGTAGCCATTAACGGCGGCATGGTCCAGCAGTTCGCGCATTGAAACGAGTGCCATGGTTGGATTCTCCCGGGAAAGTTGGTAACCACTTGGTAACCAACCAATTTTATCCCCCAGAGACGATCCGGGTGCTTACGACACCTGGCAGATTTTCAGCATGTTGGTGCCGCCCGGTGAGCCCATGGGCTCACCGCAGGTGATGGCGTAAACGTCGCCTTGTTGCACGATACCCCGCGATTTGAGGTGGTTTTCTGCCTCGATCAGCGCGGTATCGCGGTCGGTGCTGCTGTCCATCAGCAGCGGGCGCACATTGCGATACAGCGTCATGCGGCGCTGGGTTGCCACCTTGGCCGTCAGGGCATAAATGGGCACATGCACCAGGTGCCGGCTCATCCACAGCGCGGTCGAGCCACTTTCTGTCATGGCCACAATCGCCTTGGCGCCCAAATGGTGCGCCGTGAACAGCGCGCCCATGGCAATCGACTGATCAATGCGGCTGAAGGTCTTGCCGGTGAAATCGGCATCCAGCAGGATGCTCTCGTGGCCTTCAGCCGCGTGGCAGATTTTGGCCATCTCGATCACGGTCTCCAGCGGGTACTTGCCGGCCGCGGTCTCGGCCGACAGCATCACGGCGTCGGTGCCGTCCAGAACCGCATTGGCCACGTCACTCACCTCAGCCCGGGTAGGTACCGGGTTGGTGATCATGGACTCCATCATCTGCGTGGCGGTGATCACCACGCGGTCGTGTTCGCGCGCCAGTTTGATCATGCGCTTTTGCAGCCCCGGCACGATGGCGTTGCCCACCTCCACCGCCAGGTCGCCGCGCGCCACCATGATGCCGTCGCTGGCCAGCAGAATCTCCAACAGCTTCGGGATGGCCTCGGCCCGTTCGATCTTGGCAATCAGCCCCGGCTTGTGGTTGAACTCGGCCGCCGCCACATTGCACAGCTGGCGCGCCATTTCCATGTCGGTGGCGCTTTTGGGGAAGCTCACTGCCACATAGTCGGCCTGAAAGTTCATGGCAGTGCGGATGTCGTCCATGTCCTTGGCGGTCAGGGCCGGCGCGGTCAGACCACCACCCTGTTTGTTGATGCCTTTGTTGTTGGACAGCTCGCCGCCAAGCTTGACCGTGGTGTGGACCGCATCACCCCGCACCGCGTCGACCGTGATGACAATCAGGCCATCATTGAGCAAGAGCACGTCGCCAGCCTTGACTTCGCGCGGCAGCGCCTTGTAATCCAAGCCCACAGCGTCGATGTCGCCCAGCTCGACCCGGGCGGCGTCGAGCACAAATTTTTGGCCCGGCTGCAGCATCACCCGCCCTTCGGCAAACTTACCGACCCGGATCTTGGGACCCTGCAGGTCGGCCATGATGGCCACCTCGCGCCCGGCGCGTTGGGCCGCCTCACGCACCAACCGGGCTCGGTCGATGTGGTCCTGCGCCTTGCCGTGACTGAAATTGAGCCGCACCACATTCACACCGGCGCGGATCATCTGCTCAAGCAGGGCGGGGTCGCTGGAAGCGGGGCCCAGGGTGGCAACGATTTTGGTAGCGCGACGGGGCATGATGGAAGACTCCATGTAATTAAGTTCCCATTTTTACATGGAACTGGTTACATGACGGCGACAGTTTGAACATCGGCAAAAGGCTGGGCTCACCGCTGGCTGTGGTCAAATCGCTGTTGAATTTCCGTATTGGCGATCCATCCATGAACCTGCACTTGCCTGATTCTCCTCTTGCCGGGCTGTTGCGCGAACGCAATGCGCGGGGCCGCCTGCTGATCGTGGACGATCACCCAGTGAGCCTGAAACTGGCGGAACTAACCTTTGAGCCCCACTTTGAGGTGATCACCGCAGACAACGGGCGAAGGGCCTTGGCACTGTGCCAGCAGCAGGCTCCCGACCTGGTGTTGCTGGACATCGACATGCCGGACATGGACGGCTTTGAGGTCTGCCGCCGACTCAAAAGCAATGAAGCCACGCATGACATTCCGGTAATTTTCCTCACCGCGCAGACCGACGAGGCCCAAGAGACCAGGGGCCTCGGCTTGTTTGCTGTCGACTTTATCGCCAAACCGCTGAACGCGGCCTTGGCACTCGCCCGCGTTAACACCCATTTGATGGTCAAGCTGCGGGCTGATGCCATCCGTAAACTGGTGTTTTTGGATGGCTTGTCGGGCATTTACAACCGCAGATTTTTTGACCAGCAACTGGTGGTTGAAATGGCGCGTTCAGTACGCAACGGCTTGCCGCTGGCGCTAATCCTGCTTGATGTCGACTTTTTCAAACTTTTCAACGACCACTACGGGCATCAGGCTGGCGACGATTGCCTGCGCGAAATTGCCGCCGCCCTGAAAGCCAGCCTGCGCCGGCCTGCCGACCTGGTGACGCGTTATGGTGGCGAGGAGTTTGCCTGCATCCTGCCGGAAACTGATTTCTCTGGTGCTATGTCGATCGCCAGGCTGCTGGAGGACAAGGTGCGCAAAAAGTTTATCCCCCACGCACGCTCGGAAGTGGACAGCGTAGTGACCATCAGCTTGGGGGTGGCGGTGCGCAGCGGTTTGATCCCCCACCAGGCCACAGAGTTACTGGCGACGGCTGATGAACAGCTGTACCACGCCAAGCACACCGGCCGCGGCCGCGCCTGCGGCCGATTGATGAGCGCGCCGGCGCCAAGCTGAGGCGCCGACCAGACGCCGTCTGCCATCTGCCGTCTGGTCAGTCGGCCCGATTCACGTAGGCCTGGATGTCGCCCAACAGGCTCTGGATGGCCGGGCCGAGCGCCGCATATTCAACGGCCAAGACCTCGGCCGGCTGACTTTTACTCATTTGCTCCAGCCGCAACACATTGGCCACTAGGGTTTCACTGCCAAAAATCGGCAGGTAACCCTTAATGCCGTGCAAACGCCGGCCGGCAGCCCGAACGTCACCCGCAGCCAATTCACGGCCAATGGCCGGCACGTCGTCAGACAGGCTGAGCAGGGCGGTGTTCAGGATCATCTTCAGAGCCTCAGGCGAGCCCAGCATGCTGATGCCACGCTCGACATCGAGCTGACTAAACGCTGAACTTGGCTTGGAGGGGTTTGGAGTCATGGTAAGTCTGATCAATAAAGCGCCGGGCTTGGGGCCCTAGGCGACTGCCCTGCGGCTGAGAATTTCAAAAGCAGGTAGCGTCTTGCCCTCCAGCACCTCCAGAAAGGCGCCACCGCCGGTAGAAATGTAGCCGATGCGCGACTCAATGCCGTACTTGGAAATGGCCGCCAACGTGTCGCCACCGCCGGCGATAGAGAAGGCGCTCGATTCAGCAATGGCCTGGGCGATGGTGCGAGTGCCCTGCTCAAAAGCCGCGAATTCAAACACCCCAACCGGGCCATTCCAGACAATGGTGCCGGCGACCTTGAGCTGCGCCGCCAGCAACGCAGCTGTACGGGGCCCGATGTCAAGAATCAGGTCGTCGTCGTCCACCGCGTCAGCCGCCTTGACGGTGGCCGGGGCGTCTGCGGAGAAGGTCTTGGCAGTGACCACGTCGATCGGAATCGGGACCGAAGCGCCGCGTGCGCTCATGGCGGCCATCACTGCGCGGGCCTGGGGCAGCAGGTCGGGCTCGGCCAGGCTTTTGCCAATATTGAGGCCGGCAGCTAGCATGAAGGTGTTGGCAATGCCGCCACCAACGATCAGTTGGTCAACCTTGTCGGCCAGGCTTTGCAGGATGGTGAGCTTGGTCGACACCTTGGAGCCGGCCACGATCGCCACCAGCGGGCGCCGGGGGTTGGCCAGCGCCAGGGTGATGGCATCCATCTCGGCCGCCAGCAGCGGCCCTGCACAGGCCACTGCAGCAAACTGGGCGATACCGTAGGTAGACGCTTCCGCGCGGTGGGCGGTGCCAAAGGCGTCGTGCACAAAAATATCGCACAGGCCGGCCATCTGGCGGGCCAGCGCCTCGCTGTTTTTCTTCTCGCCGACATTGACGCGGCAATTTTCCAGCAGCACCAGCTCACCCGGTCTGACGGCCACGCCGGTGGTCCAGTTGGCCAGCAACGGGACCGGGCGGCCCAGCAGTTCGGCCAGGCGCTGTGCCACGGGGGCTAATGAGTCGGCCGGCGTGAGCGTGCCCTCGGTCGGGCGGCCCAGGTGCGAGGTGACCATCACGGCGGCGCCGGCGTCCAGCGCCATGCGTATGCAGGGCAGCGAGGCACGGATCCGGGTGTCTTCGGTAATCGTGCCGTGCTCGTCTTGCGGCACATTGAGGTCTGCACGGATGAAAACGCGCTGGGCAGCCACGCGGCCCTGGGCGCACAGGTCTGCAAAACGAAGGGCATTCATGGGAAGCAGTGCAAGTTCAAGGTGGACATTCACCTCATTGTAGGAGCGCCCGCAATCCCCTGACCATTCCCGACCCGGGTACGACTACCACCCCAGCCCGATGTGCAGCGGCAGGTACACCGCCATGCCAGCCAGAATGGTGCCCAGCACCGCCTGCCCGGCACCGCGGCGCCAAAAATACCAGGCCACCCCCACCACCACAGCATAGATGCGGGCGTCCTGCCAAGTGCTGATGAACTGACCCTGCGTCATCAGCAGCTCAGGCACGATCACCCCGGCAAGGGCGGCGATGGGCGCGTACTGCAGGCCGCGCTGGGCCCAACGCGGCAACTGCCAGGGTTTGCTGGAGATGTAAAACATGGAGCGGGTCAGCACCGTGATGCCCGCCATGCAGACAATGATCAGCAGGGTCCAGCCGTCGGTCACGCCGTTCATGGAGATTCCGCCTTAGCCCAAGCGGTTTTTTCGAGCTGCATGCACAGCAGCACCGCCGCCGCAATGGCCACCAGGATGTTCAGCTTGAGCGGCAGCGCAAACGCTACCACTGCGGCGATGCCCGCGACACTGGCCGACACCACCCTCAAACGGCTCGACGCCAATGAACACAAAATGCCCAGCAGCGCCAAGCTGCCAGCAAAGCCCAGGCCCCAGCGGGTCGGAATGACATTGGCCAGCGCCACCCCCAGCACACTGAAACAGACCCAGCTCAGCCAGTTGACCAGACAGTTGCCCGCCAGGTAGGCCTGCTGAGCCTGCCGTTCAGCAGGGTCGGTGCTGGTCTGCGGGTAGCGCTTGATGAACATGACGTAGGTCAGGTCGGCGGTGAAGTAGCCACTCATCAGCCGTCGCCACAGCGGCAGGTGCATGACATAGGGCCGCAAATGGGCGCTGAACACCACAAAGCGCAGGTTGACGCAAAAAGCCGTGGCCAAAATCACCCACATCGGCGCGCCAGCCAGCAGCAGCGGCACCGCCGCAAGCTGAGAGCTGCCGGCAAACACGATCAAGCTCATGAGCAGCGCCTCAAAGGTGCTCAGGCCCGACTGCACCATGGCCACGCCGGTCATCAGGCCCCAGGCGGCGATGCCGGGTGCTGCCGGCATCAAGTCCATGGCGCCGACCCGGAACGCCGGGTG
>CAMCZF010000218.1 GCA_945885775.1 Rhodoferax sp. OV413
TCAACCGACTTCACCCTTGACGACGAGGATCTGTTCTGACTAGCCGGGTTGCCATTCACTTGTTCCAGGGCCCTTCGGGGCCCTTGCTATTTGTCGGCGCCAATGCGGAACTCCGCCATATTTGCGCCTTCCTACACAGCCGCTAACACGCGGGGATGAATGCATCCGCAGTGCGGGGCGACGTCCGCAAACGGACTGAAAGGGCTGGTATCTAGGGGAAAGACACCCAAGATTTGGACTTGGATTCGCCGTGCTTGATGCTCATCTCACGCGAAAGCGTGGCTGATCAAACATTTTGTAAGGGTTTTCCCTAACTGAAGAAACGTTTCTTCTCCATAGAATTCAAGAAATTGAATGAGCTTGGGCTTCCGTGCTTTGGAAGCACTAACGAGAGGACGATGTGAAAACTTTTATTTCCGAGCCAGGCTTAGGTAGCGTCTCACCGGCGACCCCCCAATGTGGCGAACCTGAGCCATCCGGAGATGCTGGTCGCAACGTTGCAGCGAGCGGACGGACGTTTGCCAGTTTCTTTAGACGAGGACACCAGGAGCGAGCCGGTCGGCAGATCAATGGCAGTGGCCCTGCAAGCGTGGAATTCGATCAGGTGTCCAAGCAATTTGGAGCGTCTGCCCCAGCCATTGAGCACCTCAATCTGACTATCCAACCCGGAGAGTTTTTGACTTTGCTGGGACCGAGCGGCTCAGGCAAGACGACCGCGCTGAACCTCTTAGCGGGCTTTATGAAACCCACGTCAGGCCGGATTCTGATCGACGGAAAGGTTGTCAGTGATTTGCCTGCACACAAGCGCAACGTAGGCGTGGTATTCCAGCACTACGCCTTGTTTCCGCATCTCAACGTGCGTGAGAACATTGCATATCCCCTGAAACAACGTGGCGTGGCGCGTGCCGAAATAGCACAACGCGTTGACAGCGCATTGCGGACGGTCGCGCTCCAGGCGTATGCGGATCGGCTGCCAAATCAACTTTCCGGCGGACAGCAGCAACGCGTGGCGGTTGCAAGGGCGACTGTGTTCCATCCAAGTTTGCTTTTGATGGACGAGCCACTGGGCGCGCTGGACAAGAAGTTGAGAGAGTCGATGCAACTCGAAATCAAGCGCATGCACCGTGAACTGGGTGTCACGATTGTCTTCGTGACCCATGACCAAGAAGAAGCGCTGGTTATGTCTGATCGCATCGCCGTCTTTAATGGTGGGCGTGTCCATCAGATCGGAACTGCCACGCAGCTGTATGACGAACCTGATTCGCAATTCGTTGCGCAATTTCTTGGCGACTCCAACTGCTGGGTCGGTGACATTGACCAAGGTGATTCCGAATACGGTGAAGTGATTGGTTCGGACTGGCGCATCGTCGCACGTCGGGTCGCTTCAACTCCGAAGCGTGGCCGAACTGCTGTTGTAGTTCGACCCGAGAGAACTAAGGTTTTGGCGCGAGGTGAGCTTATCGATGGGTGGAACCATATGCAAGGGCGCATTCGGGACATTATCTACTTGGGGTCTATGCGCAAAGTGGTGGCAGACCTAGACGGTGGCGATGTTGTCCTTGTCGTATGCCAACCGGACATCAATGTTCCGTCCGGTCCGGAGGTCACTATCGCATTTTCTCCAGAATTTGCTCGTATCGTGCCAGCGAACGCCACCTAATTGAAGGGTCTTGTCAGCCGTTAGTTCCATTAACTTAAGGAAAAATCATGAAACATATTTATCGTCCCCGTCAAATTGTGCGAAAAATTGGTTTAACACTCATGTTTAGTGTGCCAATGTTGTTGACGGCAAAATCATCCATGGCGCAGACAGCAGCCGGTCTGCCTAATTTGGCGGGCAAGTCATTTGTCTTTGCAGGTTTTGGCGGGGATCTCCAAAAAAATCAAGACGCCGCATGGCTAAAACCATTTGCTGCAGCTACTGGAGTGAAGGTAAGCCAAACGGATTCCCCAGATCTAGCACGTTTGCAGCTACAACAGCAGGCAAAGAATGTAGGGATTGATGTCCTCCAGATCGAATCTTCGACGGTTGATGCTGGCTGTGGCACCACATTCGTGCCGCTGCAAATCGACCGGTCGCAGCTTGATCCTGCACTCGATTCCAATAAATGTGGCGTGCCTGTGGTCAAATTTTCTCTTGTACTCGCTTACAACTCGAAAGCGTTTCCAGTGCCGCCGACAAGTGTCGCAGACTTCTTCGATCTTCAGAAGTTTCCAGGTCAACGCGGCGCTTTAAACGGCATAAATAGTGGTCTTGCCGAGGTGGCACTGATTGCCGATGGCGTCCCACGACAGAAGTTGTATCCGGTCGACATTGATCGAGTCATGAAAAAAGCCAGCAGCATCAAGTCTTCCATAGATTTCAAGGGCACCTTTGCAGTGCTTCAGGATGCGTTGGCAAGCGGTGCGATCTCCATGGCGGTGCTTCCGAATGGGCGCGCTTTCAATGCAGCCAAGACCAATCCGGATATCAAGGCTGTCTTCAAGGACGCTATCACCCTGTATGACAACTTGGTCATTCCGACTGGCGCAGTGAACGTCGATGCGGCGACGGCATTCCTGCAGTACACCGCTCGACACGCCACCCAGCTTGCGCTGGCGGAGCGCTTTCCCTATGGCTCCGGTACCAAAGGCGCAGCACCAAAACTTAGTGATCAGGCTCGCATTTTCTACCCGGATACCTTTGCCAATGATTTGTTGATTCGGGATTCGAAGTGGTGGGGCGCCAACGAGGCAATGGCAAAGCAGCGGTGGCTGGACACGTTCTCAAAATAAGTCCGATAAGGTGGATTGCGTGGAAACTTCAACAACAATCAAGTTACCGAATGGGTTCGTCAGCAAACCCGGCCGAGTATCAGGTGACGTCTGGTGGCCAGCGGCTGTCCCTGTGGTCGCTTTCCTCGCAATCCTTTTTGTTTTTCCCACGGGGACTCTGCTCTTGAAGGCATTTTCTCAGTTTGATCCGCCACAGACCGGTGGATGGGACAACTTGGTCTGGTTTTTGGGCAATGAGGCTAACCTAACCATTCTGGTTCGAACCTTTGTGGTTGCTGCGGTAAGCACTCTTCTGACTGCGCTGGTCGCATTTCCATATGCCTACGTCATGACGATTGCCGGGGCACGTGTGCGCACCTGGATGCTGGGCGCCGTCCTCGTGTCCATGCTGCTCGGTATCTTGCTGCGCAATTTCTCCTGGGTGATACTGTTGCAGTCCAACGGCCCTGTCAACGACATACTGGCATGGTTGGGACTGGAGCGCATCCGCTTCCTGGGGACACTTTCTGCGGTGCTGATGGGCATGGTGCATGTGCTGTTTCCCTACATGGTGCTGCCGTTGTACTCCGTGTTGCAGGCGATCGATCGCCGGCTGTTGCTTGCTGCTGAAAGTTTGGGTGCTACACCAGCGCGCGCATTTTTGCAGATCTACCTGCCTTTGGCTCTGCCTGGACTGATTGCCGGCGCCATGTTGGTATTTGTGCTCGCACTGGGTTTCTACATCACGCCTGCGATTCTGGGTTCACCTCAACAATCCCTGATATCTAATTTGATCTATTCACAGTTTGAACGGACCGCAGCCTTTGGGCGCGCCGGAGCCATGGCATTGGTACTGTCCATCGCGGCACTCGCCGTCGTCGCGCTGATGGCAAAAGTGAACCGTCGCAACCGCATGTACGGAGGCACACCATGAGCGATAACGAATTCGGAGGCGCTTCGGGTCAACTCTGGCGTTGGGGCCGGGGGTTTCTGTGCCTGTTGATTGCAGCCTGGCTCATCGTTCCACTGGTGGCCATCGTGCCTATCAGTTTCAGTGCGCTCGACAGCTTTCAGTTTCCACCCCGGGAGTGGAGCCTGGACCGGTACAGGTCGCTCGCCGATGATCAATGGATTGATCCACTGCTCAATAGTCTGTTGATCGCCAGTGTCACCAGCATCCTGTGCGCGGTCATTGGGACCTTGGCATCGTTTGGCATTGCCCGCAGCCAGTCGCGATGGATCGGTGCCGTCAGGCTCTTGGTGCTGGCCCCGCAGATCGTGCCCATTGTGGTCTTGGGCCTGGCTATCTACCTAGCGTTCCTTCACTGGCGCCTCACTGGTACGTGGTGGGGCTACGTGCTGGCACACACTGTCCTGTGCTTGCCGTTTGTGGTGGTCCCGGTAACTGCGGCGTTGCAAACCTTTGATCGGCAACTGGAACTTGCGTCTGCGAGTCTGGGTGCTAGTTCCATGGCCACATTCTGGCAGGTGACGCTCCCCTTGATCAGGCCCTCCGTCATGAGCGGGACCTTGCTGGCATTTCTGGGATCGTTCGACGAACTTGTCGTCTCACTGTATTTGCAGGCGCCCACGTTTCTGACTCTGCCTGTGCGACTGTATCGAAGCATGACCGACACGATCGATCCAACGGTTGCAGCGGTGGCCACGGTTCAGATGGCCGTGGTGGTCGTCGGGGTGATCGTGACGCTGCTCAACCAGGGACGGCGACTGCGCATGGCATCCCAATAACTCCTTTCGATCCGACCTAATGAATGAAGTGGGTGACAGCGCCGCATTCCGCGGTGTTGGCACCGGTTTGGCGCGTAAATCTGACTTAGAGGAACTTTAATATGCACTATCCTCCACCCCGTGTCACCGCGCATGCTCGCCCCAGCGACCATGAGCTGCACGGTCGCCAGGGCCGCGTCCTTGAATCGGCGCAACGTGCCGGATTCGATGGACTCATTGTCTGGGGCCGCGGCGGCACGAATGCAGACGGCTGCGCCGATTTGATGTACCTGACCAATCACATCTCGACGGTCAGCCACATCCCCGACAGTGATGCGCACCGTGGAAGAGGGCATGCCGCCCTGGTGATGGTGGCTGGTCGGGATCCGGTACTGGTCACGGACGCTTATGACATCGATCGTGCAGAGGTCGGCGTGTCCGACATCCGCATGTCAACTTTTGTGGATCGTGATACGGCGCGTGTTGCGCTTGAACTGGGACTGGGCGGGCGAAGGATCGGATTGGCGGGCCAGACAGGTCTGTTGCACAGTGCTGCCGTTTGCATGGCGCAAGAGCTGGGGGCCACCACAGCGCTGGTGCCGGCCGACTACATTTTGACTGCACTGCGCCTGGTCAAAAGCGCGCACGAAATCGAGCTGTTGCGTGACGCATCGCGGATTGGCTGCGAATGGATGCAAGTCGTGCTCGAGGCAGCGCAACCCGGTCGTACCGAAGGCGAAGTGGCTGGCGAGGGTCTTCGGTGGCTGGCTGCAAGTGGGGGATGGGCCTACGATGTCGCCATCGCTAGCGGGCCCTTTGCACACAGATACCGTCACAAACAGGCCTTGCCGACCTGGGATTCGACTCGGAAGATTGAGGCAGGGGACCTGCTTCACGTCGATCTTTGGGGGCCTGTGGCCCACGGTTACCACTGTGACTTGACGCGGTCCACCGTGGTGGGTCGCAAGCCCACGGATTCGCAACGAAAGCTGCTCGAAGAAGCAGTGGACTTGGTTGAATCGGTAATAGGGAACATCGAACCCGGCCGCAAGCTGTCGGATCTGCACGCGGCCGGCGTTCGCAGCCTGCAGCGACGGGGTGGAGGCGATTCAGCCTTCTCCTCCATGGTTCCGTTTTTTGGCCACTCGCTCGGATTGGAGTGCGAGAGCCCCTTCATCACCTCGTACGCCCATGAAATCATTGTGCCTGACATGGTGTTGGCGATCGAATGCTTTATCGGCGAAGGGGCAGGAAATGGCGCCGGCTTCGAACACGTTGTTCACGTGCGGGAAAACGGCGTCGACATCCTCACGAAC
>CAMCZF010000219.1 GCA_945885775.1 Rhodoferax sp. OV413
AGTCGCCCAGATCACGCGTTGCGGTGGGTTTTGATGTGCCCGTCATCTTGATGTACTTCTGCACGTTCAAGCCCCCCAGAAATCCGCCGTTGCCCTCATCCAGCAAGCGTTGGATGACTTTCCGTTGGCGTTCATTCAGGGTGAGCTGCGAATGCGTGGCCCAGAATCTGGATTTTTCAACTGCTGCGTCCAGCAAGGTCGATGCTGCAACACAGGCCTGGCCTAATGCCTGCGCAAACCATTGCACCCAGGCCGATACATCGGTAGAGCCGTGTTGGGCCGCGCTCAATGCCTCGTAATAGCCTTTGCGGTCTTTGAGCATCTGGCTTGACAGGCTGAACAGCCGGGTGGGCGTGCCAAGGTCTTGGGCCATAGCCATGTCGACGATGGCCCTGCCAATACGCCCGTTGCCATCTTCAAAAGGGTGGATCGTCTCAAACCAGAGATGCGCCATTGCGGCACGCGCAATGCCATCCAGTTCTGCTGCGCGAGCGGTGCCAGGCGCCGTTTGGGCAAACCATTGCAAAAACTTGTCCATCTCAAGGCTCATCCGTGCTGACGGTGGGGCGGTGAAATGCACCACTTCTTTGCCCGGCAAGCCACTGACAATCTGCATGGCGTCGGCGTGCTGCCGGTATTGGCCGACCGCGATGCGCTGCAGGCCGCTGTAGCCGCTAGGAAACAAAGCTGCTTGCCAGCGAAACAGCCGGTCATGGTCGAGCGGCTGGTCAAAGCCGATGATGGCGTCCTGAATCACATCGACCAGGTCGTCAACCTGGCGGTTGCGCGCTGACCCGGTGGGAGGCTCAATGCCCAGCTTTCGTAACACCGATGAGCGCACCGCGGCCGGGTTCAGGTTCTCGCCCTCGATCGCTGAGGTGGCCATAACCTCCTGGAACAACACCTCTTGGACCGTGGAGCCGGTTTGATTCAGCCCAATGGCCCGGGCTTTACCGATCAGCTCGCCCTGGCGCTGGCGTGCCAAAAGCAGCGCCGGCGCCACGTTGGCCTGTAGGGTGACCAGGTGAGGCCAGTCGGCTTGTTGCCAGATGAGTTCGGATTGCATGAGCCGTATTTTAGAGAATACGGCTCATTTTGTGAGCCGAAAATAGAAATAGTGGATTGCCAGAGTCAAGGCAGCCGGACATCTAAAAGCAAACTGATTTGACCATCATGGCCCTACAAAATACGCGTCAAACAGCGCCAGCAACGTCGGCCATTCCTCGCCAAAGCGCGTGCGGTTAACAAAGTAGGCCTCGCTGCTCACGGCAAAAAATTCAGCCGGGTCGGTGGCGGCGTAGGGGTCCAGCCAGGGCCGGGGGCCGCCAAAGCGATTGGCCATGGACAGGGCTTCCTTGAAATCGCGGTAGGCGGCCTGCATGTCGGTCTGCCAGCGCCGGGCCAGTGCGCGCGAGGGCATGGGCGGGCAGCCGTCGGCCTGGCCGCTCCTCATGTCGAGTTTGTGCACAAATTCATGGATCACGACGTTGTAGCCGTCTTCGATGGAGGCCTCCTGCACGTCACGCCAGCTCAGCGTCACCGGCCCGCCGGACATGGCTTCGCCGCTGAGTTCTTCCTGGTAGTGGTGAACAACACCGGCATCGTCATGCACTTCGCGTGGCGCCAGCATCGCTTCGGGATGGACCACGATGCCGCTAAAGTCGTCATACCAGTGCAGGCCCAGCTTGAGCACCGGCAGGCAGGCCTGCGCCGCTATGGCCAGCGCCATCTCGTCGGTGATCTGCAGGCCGTGAGCACCGCTGAACTGCTTGCTGCCCAAAAACTGTGCGCTCAGCAGCCGCAGCTGCTGCAGGTCGGCCGCGCCACGCTCGGCCAGAAAGGGGTAGTGCATCAGTGTGGCGTCCCACAGCGCCTGCGGGATGGCCGGGCTCTTGGTTGCTGCGCCCAGGCGCGTTGTGAGGCGATGCCACCAGCCAGCCAGGCTTGAGCGCATGGCCTCTGCTTGGGTGCCTGGCGGATTGTTGTTTTTGGTTCCCATCAGACATAGATTCAACCACCAAATCTGCCAAGCCCGGTGTTGTTACTGTGTCATTACTGGTGTTGACACAAGATGCTGCAGCGTTCCAAGACTAAGACCCTGTACCGGCCACCAAGGCTATCATTTGTCCATGACTTTTGAACTCCACCAAGGCTACCTGCCCACCGCTATTGGCCGGGTGGCTGAACTGCATGCGCGCTATTACAGCGCCCTGGTGGGTTTTGGCCTGCCCTTTGAGGCCAAAGTGGCGCGCGAGCTGGCTGAGTTTTGCGAACGCTATGACGAGTCGCGCGATGGCTTATGGCTGCTGCTGCAAGATGGCCGGGTGGAAGGCTCCATTGCCATTGATGGCGCCCGGGCGGCCGCGCAGGGCGCCCACTTGCGCTGGTTCATCACCTCTGATCGGGTGCGCGGCACGGGTTCGGGCACGGCCCTGCTGGGCGCTGCCATGGCCTTTTGTCAATCCAAGCACTACCGTCGCGTGTACCTCTGGACTTTTGAGGGCTTGCATGCTGCCCGGCATCTTTACGGCAAGGCCGGGTTTATGTTGGTTCACCAGCAGCGGGGCACGCAGTGGGGTCGCCAGGTGACCGAGCAGCTTTTTGAGCGCGAGGCCTGACGGTGACCCCTAGCGATCACTTGAAGTTTCTCACGTAGCGCAGGCCGAGGCCATACTGCGCCGGCGCTTCCGCATCGTGGCTGGGTTGCAGACGCACCTGGGTCAGGATGCTGAGCTTGCCACCCATGCGCAGCGGCGTGGCATAGGCCAGTTCCAGGGCATGCTCGATGCCGCTTGGGGCCAAGCTGGCCGATTGGCTGGCATATTGCAAGCTGCCATCGAGCTGGCTTTGCGACACCGCGCTGTAGACCTGCAGATTGCCCGATAGGGTCTTGAGCGGCATGGCCAGTGTCAGGCCCAGGGCGTCGCCATTGCACCAAACGTCTTTGTGTGCCATGCCCAGGCTCCAGGCGGCCGTCTGTGAGCCGCTGGCGCCTTCAATCAGCGATGCGGCCGCGTTCTCGTAGCCGGCCGTCATGCCGACGGTGGCCATGGCCGACAGGGTGGTCTTGGGCGTCACAGGCAAAGAGCCGGCGAGCGTCATGAAGGTGGTGCGGCCCTCGGCCTCCAGCGCCAGGGCGCCGGCACCGCCAAAGCCCAGCACCGAGTTGCTTTCTTGCAACTGGCCGAGTGTCAACACCCCCGTGACGGCGCCAATCTGCCTTTGCAGTTCGACCGTTGCCAGCGAGCGCGCAGCCACTGGGGTACTCTGGTCAACCAGTGTGGCAGGCGATGAGGCGGGCTGAGTCATCAGGCCCCAACGCACCACGGTGCCCTCGTCCAGGGTGCCGCTGTAACCCATGTGGGTGGCTGATTCCGCCATGGCGAAATAGGGGGCGTTGAAACGGCTGCCCGCTGTGCCCAGGTTCAAAGGCGTGCTGCCGTTGGCGTCCAGACCAAAGTACTGACCTGCAGTGCCACCGGTACCAAAACCGAAACCGCTGCCTTTGTCGTCGGTAAAGCGATAGCTCAGGTGGGCCAGCTTGAGCGGGGCAGCACTGTCGCTAGCGCCGGGGTGTTCAGCCGGGTTGCCAAGCTGACTGTACTCAGCCGAAAAGCTGACACCTTTGACCGCTGTGGTTGCGCTGGTTGCGGTCGGAATGGCCGCGCTGGTGCTGGCGGTGCTGGTGACAGTGCTTGCCAGGTTGACAACAAAGCCGCGGTTGAATTTGTCGACCGCCACCGCATTCACGCCCTTCAGGCCGGAGGCCAGGCCGCCCTTGGCACTGGCCAGACTTGAGCCGGCGAAGTTGACGCTGGTGCCGGTGCGGGTACCGACGTTGAGGCCGCCAAGCGGCTGCAGCGAGGCCCCGATGTTGACCACCCCCCAGCCGTACATGGTGTCGGCCGTGGTGCGTGCCGCGCAGGCGGCGGCTGTCACCGTGCCGCTGCACAGCCGCGTGGCTGACTGGAATATCACCTGCGCCAGGTCGGGCGCGGTCAGAAAGTTCCAGTTGCTCTTGATCAGCGCGGCCTGCCCCGCCACGATGGGGGTGGCCATGGAGGTGCCAGACATGTAAGCGAAGGCGCTTTGCACTGAGGGCACCGAATAGCTGGACGCCACATTGACCCCCGGTGCGTACACCGTCCAGTTGGCCAACGTTGGGTCGTAATTGCTGAACGAGGCCCGCTTGTTGCTGGCGTCAACCGCGCCTACAGCGATGATCTGGCCCTTGGCCCAGCTGGCCTTGGCAAACTCGGCCGGCCAGCTGGCGCTGTTGGTGAAGCCGTCATTGCCCAGTGCGGCGGTGATCAGCGTGCCCTTGGTCACCGCGTTTTGGATCGACGTTTGCAGCGACAGCGCATTCGAGCCCAGACTGAGTGAGAGGATGGGTGCTTTTTGGGTGTTGACCACCCAGTCGACACCCTTTTGGATGGTCAGCATGTCAGAACTGCCGGTCTGGAACACCTTGGCCATGACCAGTTTGGCCCCTGGCGCCACGCCCTGGGTCATGCTGCCGTTGGCCAGGCTGCCGGCGATCAGGCCCGAGACGTGGGTGCCGTGGCTGATCTGGTCGGTGACGTCGGTGCCGCCAGTGAAGGCGTTGTAAGTGGCCAGCACCTGGCCCTTGAGCGTGGGGTGGCTCAGCTGCAGGCCGGAGTCGACCACGCCCACCTTGACGCCGGCACCGTTGCCTGTAGCCAGTTGGTTGGCATAGGGCGTGCTGATCTGGTTGAGCCAGCCTTGCACAGACCGCGCCCGCGCTTCGGTGCCGCTGGCGCTGGCCTTGATCAGGGTAGCCGCTGAGGTGATAGGGGCTGGTACAGCCCCGGCCAACAGCTGGACTTCGGTGTCGAGGTCGTCTTGCATCACAGACTCGGCCTGGGCGAAGGCGTTGCTGCAAAATGCACACAGCAGCGCTGCGCTAAGGGGGGTGAATTTCAGCATCTGACGCCTTTCAAGTTGACAACAACCAAAAGGGCAACGCACTAACTTTTTTTAGGTGCTGGTCAGATCCAGCAAGCTGCGCGCAATCACCTTGGTGGCGCGGCGCAGGTCCTCAAGGTTGAGCCGCTCGTCGGCCCGTTTGGCGTGTGATTCCCGCACGGTGCGTGGCCCGGCGCCATAAATAACGCCGGGGATGCCGCGCTCCACATAGAGTCGCACATCGGTGTACAAGGGCGTGCCCACTGCCGGGATCGGTTCGCCAAACACAGCCTGGCCATGCTTCTGGATGGCTTCAACCAAGGGCTGATTGCCGGCCAGAGGTTTCATGGCGCGCGACAGCAGCAGGCGACGCACATCAACTTTCAGTTGCCGGCCGCCGCGGGCTGGCTGGAAGCTGGCCGCTGCCTGGGCGATGGTTTGGCGCAGTGAGGCCTCTACCGTGGTCGGGTCTTCTTCTGGGATCATGCGGCGGTCCAGCTTGAAAACCACGGTGCCGGGAATCACATTGGTGTTGGTGCCGCCCTGAATCTGTCCCACATTGAGGTAAGGGTGGGTGATGCCTTCCACGCTGGAGCTGACCTGCAGGTAGTCGTGGTTAAGCGCATACAGGGCATTGAGAATTTGCACGGCCCCTTGCAGCGCGTCGGTACCGCTGTCGGGAATGGCGGCATGGGCCATGTCGCCATGGACAGTGACTTCGAGTTGCAGACAGCCGTTGTGCGCCACCACCACCTGGTAGCTGAAGCCCGCTGCGATCATCAGGTCGGGCTTGGTGAGGCCATTTTTCAGCAGCCAGTCCGGCCCG
>CAMCZF010000220.1 GCA_945885775.1 Rhodoferax sp. OV413
CAGCACCCTGGCCGCCAGCCACCAACACCTGACAAATCCCCAAGGCCGTGTTCGCACTCGCCCTCCGGGCTCCTGCAAACACGGCCTTGCAGATAGTCTCTTCTATCCTTTGCCGCCAGATTTACGCGCTTATTGAAAGCCGTTCACACATTGAGCGGAATTGGGCCAAATCGCCCTCCAGGCCACGTCCTGATTGGGTTTATAGCTATTGATTCAATAGCGCTCAGTCTGCTGGCGCTAAGCGGCGGCCCTGCTACGCCAGGCTGACACGCAAACTTCATCAGTTTTTCACATCTCCGTCACGCTCCGTCTCTAGCATCTCCCAAAATCTACGGAGAGGCGAACCGTGACATTTGATAACCTGAACACTGAGCGGAATCTGCGCACCGTCTGGATCTCCGACATCCACCTGGGTACACCTGGTTGCCAAGCCGAAGCCCTGCTGGCTTTTTTGAAGACCACCGAATGCGAAACGCTGTACCTGGTGGGCGACATCATTGACGGCTGGCAGCTGCGCCGCAGCTGGTACTGGCCGCAGGAGCACAACGACGTGGTTCAAAAAATCCTGCGCAAGGCGCGCAAGGGCACACGGGTGGTGTTTGTGCCGGGCAACCACGACGAGTTCGCCCGCAAATACCTCCAGCACAATTTTGGCGGCGTCGATGTGGTGGAAGACTGCGTTCACACCCTGGCAGACGGCCGGCGCCTGGGGGTCACCCATGGCGATCTGTTTGACGGCGTGATCCAGTGTGCCAAATGGCTGGCCTATGCGGGCGATATAGCCTATGAGTTCATCCTCAAGGTGAACCGCCGCTTCAACGTGCTGCGCGCGCACCTGGGGTTGCCCTACTGGAGTCTGTCCAGATACCTCAAGCTCAAGGTCAAGCGGGCGGTCAGTTACGTCAGCGACTTTGAAACCGCAGTGGCGCACGAGGCCCGGCGGCGCGGTTTGGATGGCGTGGTCTGCGGCCACATCCACCATGCCGAGATGCGCCAGATCGAGGGCGTGCTCTACTGCAACGATGGCGACTGGGTCGAAAGCCTGACCGCTCTGGTGGAGCACCATGACGGCCGGCTGGAAATACTGGATTTTGGTACCCAAGCCGCACCGGCGCCGCTGCCGTTGCCGGTGCCAGTGCCAGCGATTGCACTGCCAAGGCCAGTTACCGGCCTTGGCAGCGCGGCGCTGGAGCAAGCCGCGCCCGACGCGCGGCTTGTTTCAAGCAGCAAGCGCCCGGATGGATTTCTGGCCGGCTGAATCCGCAGCCTCAGCCCCTTTGGGCTGTGCCCGACCAATGCCGGTGTAATCAAACCCCAGCTCGGCCATCTGGTCCGGGTCGTACAGGTTGCGCCCGTCGATGATGACTGGCTGGCGCAGGCGCCGGCGCAGTTCGGCGTAGTCGGGGCTGCGGAACTCGCGCCACTCGGTGACCACTATCAGGGCGTCTGCGCCGTCAGTTGCCGCGAGCGGGTCTTTGCAGGCCACAAAGCCAGGCTGAGCTTGCCAGCGTGCGCTTGCACCGATCATTGCCGCGGGGTCAAAGGCTTGGACGCGGGCGCCGCGCTGCAGCAGCTCTTCAATCAGGTTCACGCTCGGCGCTTCGCGCATGTCGTCAGTGCCCGGCTTGAAGGCCAGCCCCCAAACTGCAAACTGCAGGCCACTCAGGTCTTCGCCAAAGCGTGCCACCACGCGCCGCCCCAACAGGCCGCGTTGCCGGTCGTTGATGGCTTGGGTGGCTTGTAGCATGCTCAGCTCAGTGCCAGCCTCGGTGGCCATGTGGGCCAGGGCCCGCACGTCCTTAGGAAAACAGGAGCCGCCCCAGCCACAGCCGGCATACAAGAAATGGCTGCCGATGCGGGAGTCGCTGCCTATGCCAAGCCGCACTTGCTCGATATCAGCGCCTACCTTCTCCGACAACAGCGCCATCTCATTCATAAAGCTGATGCGTGTTGCCAGCATAGCGTTGGCCACGTACTTGGTGAGTTCGGCGCTGCGAACGTCCATCATCATCAACCGGTCTCGGTTACGCAGAAACGGTGCATACAGGGCTCGCATCAACAAGGCCGCCTGGTCGTTGTCGCAGCCCACGATCACCCGGTCTGGCCGCATAAAGTCGTCAATCGCCACGCCCTCCTTGAGGAACTCCGGGTTAGACACCACAGCGTAAGGCAGCATGGCAGCGCGTTGGCGCAGGGCAGCAGCTATGGCGCTATGCACCAGGTCTGCCGTGCCCACCGGCACCGTGCTCTTGTTGACCACCAGCTTGTAGTCGTTCATGTGGTTACCGATCGTCTGTGCCACAGACAGCACATGTTGCAAGTCGGCAGAGCCATCCTCAGCAGCAGGCGTGCCCACGGCGATGAACACGATGGTGCCATGGTTCACGGCCACGGCCACATCGTTGGTGAAGGTCAGTCGGCCGGCCGCAGCATTGCGCTGCAATAGCGGCTCCAGGCCTTGCTCATGGATGGGGGAGATACCGCGCTGCAAATCCGCCACCCGCCTTGCATCGACGTCCACGCAGACCACGCTGTTACCCATTTCTGCCAGGCAGGTCGCAGTCACCAGGCCGACGTAACCGGCGCCAAACACACTGACTTTCATGTACTTCTCCAGAGGGTTGTTCTGGAGCAAGATCGTCGCGAACCGACGTGACCGTGGTATGACGTTAGCGCGTCAAAACTGTGACAAGCGCAGTCTTTTCAATTCAAAGCCCTCAAAAGTAAAACCATGATGGTGCGGCCGATCACTCACCACCACCGCCCTGCCAAAACCAGGCCTTGGGCCTCAAAGCGGAGATTGCCGACCAGAGACTCTCCGGCGGCATCTTTGTAGAGGGTGGACTGATCAAGCACTTTGAAAACGCTGGCGTCCGCACCGACGCCGGGCTTGAGGGTGCCCAGGGCGGGGCGGCGGATTGCCCGGGCTGCGTTGACCGTGGCGCAGGCGATCACGTCATTGAGCGACATGCCCAACACATGGAATTTGGCCAAGGTATGAAGCAAATCCACCGCAGGGCTATTGGCAGAAAGCAGGTGCACATCTGAAGAAATGACATCAGGTTGAATGCCCGCCTTGAGCATGGCGCGAGACGTTGCGAAGCTACAGGACCCGCCCCCGTGACCAATGTCAAAAATGACGCCGCGGCTCAAGGCATCCAGAACCTCCGCTCGGACGGTACCTGCGGGCGTGGTGGGCGCATTGGGTGGTGGTTTGAAGCAGTGCGTGAGGATGTCACCTTTGCGCAGGCGCGACAGCACTTCGACTCGGGTGGGCGGGATGTAGTCGATGTGCGCCATGACGGGTAAGCCCAAGGCCTCAGCGACCTCAATGGCCATATCCAGTGGCGCGAAGCCACGTGTGCCACTGGAGCCGCGGCCCACGCGAACTTTGATGCCAACCACCAGGTCGGCATGTTCGCGGGCCACGCTGATGCATGAATTCATGTCGAGCAGGCGCAGATCCTCGCACTCGCCCATGCGCACGGTTCGCGAGAAAGCAAAGATGCCGGGAAACGAAATGTTCAGCAGGGGCAGGATTCGCAAGGGGGCCGAGGGCTCGATCACGTGCTTGCGAAACCCCAATAAATTCCCTGCGCCAGAGGTGCCTGCGTCGACCAGGGTGGCTGTCGCACTTTGACGGGCCAAGGCAATCGGATCAACACCGATGGAGGTACCGCCCCAGTACACATGTGTGTGCAAGTCGATAAGCCCCGGCGTGACGATCATCCCCGTCACATTGCGCACATCGGCATCAACCCCGGCGGCTAAATTCAGACCGATTTCAGCAACGACGCCATTCAAGAATCGCACATCGCAAATCTGATCAAGTCCTTGAGAGGGATCGATCACCCGGCCGTAGCGCAGCAGGACTTCGTGCGGTGTATTTTGAAAAGGCATGAACTGTTACTTTCTTTCAGGCAACCCTGCGGCCCCACGCAAACGCCTGCTGACCTTTGGCGGGGGCGGGGCGGGGTGCGATCACAATGGCATCCTCAAAGGGGGCCAAAATCGATTTTTGACCGTCCATGGCAGCGCAAGCCCCCAATGGGTACGCATCAAATCCCGCATAGCTGCCCAGCATTTCCAGATGATCACTTTCAGCGATGACTGGTTGCACAATCTCAAAACGTTCGATGGATGCGTTGGCAGGGGCAACTGCGGCGGCATGCAAGTCGGCCGCAACGGCGAGATCGACGACGCCGCAAACCTGCAGCATCCGAACCGCTGTCTGCCAGGCGTTGTCCACGCTAGACCGTGCGAAGTGCTGACCGCACTCGACAATCAGTGCTACCGCGCCCGCGTCGTCCTGGCGAAAGGGGGTGTAATCAATCAGGTGATACCCCTCGTGCCGGAGCTCAGGCAAAAAAAGTTGTCTTCCTGGATAGCCAAGTGCGTCGGCGAGTGCCCGTGTTTTGGCGAATTTGGGCAAAACAAAGAAAGGTTTGAGTGCGTGCCAGGTTGAATGCAGGTCCAGCAGGCGGTCCACCGTACGAACAACGGGAAGCATCTCATGGGCGCGGCGTGCCTCAATGCTGTGGGAATCCTCTTGCAGCAGCTCGTCATGCCACAGCCGATTAAAGTCTCTGTCCAAAAACCGTGCATCCAGCCGCTGTGGGCTGAAGAGCTGGTAGGCAGCCACATTGGCAAAGGACAGGGTCAACTCGCCGCAAACCGGGCGAATATTGAGGTCCAGCAGGCGTTTGACGACATGCATGCCACACAATTCATTGCCGTGCGTTAGCGCATTGATCATGACGTGTGGGCCAGCACGTGGGCCACGAAACGAGTGGACGTAGTCCACACCCGACGTGCCCTGGCGATACGGCGACAGGTCTGCTGGCTCGAGCTCTAGGGGATAGTCAGGAGCCTGACTCATCAGGGCGACTTAGGCCTTCAGCGACAAAGTGGCGACCACTTTGAACACACAGGAATTGGGTACGGCGACAGCCAATCTAAGCCAGCCACCAAAGTTTAAGACTCGTCCGAAGCTGACCGCATCTGGCACCGTGGGCAGCTCAAACTCTGTACCCTCGTTCACCCAATGCAGGCCATCCGGCGAAATCTGAACACGCGCGACCGCTGTCTCTGAGGGCGGCGTGGAATCCGGCATGAGATGAATAAAGAAAACGGCTTCGCTGGCCCAAGCCGCCTCATAGGGCTCCGTGTAGACCTGACCGGTCCAGCGCTCGCCTCTGGCAATGACCGCGGTATAGGTGTTGCGTAAAGTGGCCACGTTAAAAATCTCCTGACAAAAGCACGCTGTCCAGATAAAAGAAAGTCCGTTTGGCGGTGTCGCTCTCGCAAAAAAAAGCCAGGTTCAGCATGCAATCTAAATTGGCCATGGCTGGCATTTTGATCGACTCCAAGCCTGATGGGTCCATAACTAGGTCATTGCATTGGAAGCCTAGCCAACACATGTTGACCAAGTCGAAATCAAAGCGCAGATAGTGCCAGTTGATCTTGGTGGGGATCTCGTTGTAGCAAAGGTTTTGGTGTCCCCCGGGAACGTCCTCCCAGTCTTCTGGACTCAGGTGATCGTGGGTGACGATATCGCTGCCACCAATCGCCCTAAATGGTGTGGTGCGTTGCTTGAACTGCCATTGGTGTCGACGCTCACCGTTCAGGGTGTTGAGGTAGCGCAGATGGGGCATCACGCGCTGCTGTCGGTCCTGCAAGTCAAACAAGACGCCAAACGTGCGCACGTCTTTGTCTGACAA
>CAMCZF010000221.1 GCA_945885775.1 Rhodoferax sp. OV413
CCAGCGTTTGGCCTGGATGAAGATGGTGTCGAGTCCGAGTCGGTCTTCCTTGATGATGCCGTCAATGCCACCATCTCCCGATCGACCGATACGTTCACCGGCATCGCGCCTAGAGCCACCGTAACCCATTTTCACGAGCAGCTCCACCACGAGTTGCTCAAAAAAAGTGGGTGAACAGCCGAGGATGCGGGTGAGCAATTCGGCCATTAGTTGTTCACGCAGCCCTTGGTGAGCCAGTTCAATGGCTTCTTCCGGTGTGTTAGTTGCTGGCGCCGCTTCAACCACGGTGTTGCCTCCATTGCCGGGCTTGGACACCTCGCGGAACTCAACGAACTCGGGAAACTGCTCCAAGTATTTGACGTCCAATTTGACCGGCTCGGTGCTGAGTGTCTTGAGCCCACGCTCGGTAATTTGGAAGACAGCCCGCTTGGGCGAGGCCAGCAGCGCTGCCTTCTTGAGATAGGTCCGCGCCCAGCCAATGCGGTTCTTGAATATCCCTTGCTGACCGGACGGCAACAGCTCAGCCCGCTCGGCGGCACTGAGCCTAAAGTGCGCAGCCAAGGCTTCCTCGGCGTCGCGAAGCGAGTGTTCCTGCCCGTCCGCCAGATGGCGCAGAAAGGGCAGCATGCAGGTCTGGTAATCGGGGATGGCCATGGGCAAAGGTCAACCGAGGATTGCCGTTCAGGCTACTAAATACAGCCCTCTTCCGCCACCCCATACCCACCCCCACCCGGCGTCGCCACCTCAAACACATCGCCGGGCTGCATCTGCACCTGACCGATGTGGCCCAGGGTTTCGACCGTGCCGTCGGCGCGCAGCACACGGTTGGTGCCAACCTGGCCGGCTTCGCCACCTGCCGTGCCGAAGGCGCCATGGGTGCGGCCGTTGGACAGGATGCTGGCAGTCATGGGTTCCAGGAAGCGGATGCGGCGCACGCCGCCGTCACCGCCGCGCCAGCGCCCTGCACCACCTGAGCCGGGGCGGATCTCGTAGCTGTCCAGCCGCACCGGAAAGCGGAACTCCAGCACCTCAGGGTCGGTCAGGCGCGAGTTGGTCATGTGCGTCTGGACCACGCTGGTGCCGGCAAAGCCCTCGCCAGCGCCCGAGCCGCCGGCCACCGTCTCGTAATACTGGTAGCGCTCGTTGCCAAAGGTGAAATTGTTCATGGTGCACTGGCTGGCAGCCATCACGCCCAGCGCGCCCAGCAAGGCGTTGGTGATACAGGTGGAGGTCTCCACATTGCCAGCCACCACCGCCGCTGGCGGGTTGGGGTTGAGCATGGAGCCGGGCGGGATGATCACCTGCAGCGGCTTGAGGCAGCCGGCGTTGAGGGGGATGTCGTCGTCTACCAGCGCGCGGAACACATACAACACCGCCGCCATGCAGACGGCGGTGGGTGCGTTGAAGTTGTTAGGCAGCTGGGCCGAGGTGCCGGTGAAATCAATCACCGCACTACGCTGCGCCGCGTCCACGCGAATGGCCACACAAATCTGGGCGCCGTTGTCCAGCGGCAGGGTGAACTGACCGTCTTTCAGGCGGGTGATGACGCGGCGCACCGACTCTTCGGCGTTGTCCTGCACGTGACGCATGTAGGCCTGCACCAGGTCAAGCCCGAAGTGGGCCACCATCTTGTGCAGCTCCTGCACGCCTTTTTCGTTAGCGGCAATCTGGGCCTTGAGATCGGCCAGGTTTTGCGCCGGGTTACGGGCGGGGTAGGGCCCGCTGGCCAGCAGCGCCAGCAGTTCGGCCTCGCGCAACACGCCCTGGTCGACCAGCTTGACGTTGTCGATCTGCACGCCCTCCTCCTCGATCGACTTGGAGAATGGCGGCATAGAGCCCGGCGTGATGCCGCCCACATCGGCATGGTGACCGCGCGAGCCCACGTAAAAGGTGGCGCGGCCGTCCAGGTAAACCGGGGTGATGACGGTGATGTCAGGCAGGTGGGTGCCGCCATGGTAGGGGTCGTTGAGCACAAACACGTCACCCGGCTGCATGCTGGCGGCGTTGTCACGCACCACGGGTTTGATGCTCTCGCCCATGGAGCCCAGGTGCACCGGCATGTGCGGGGCGTTGGCAATCAGGTTGCCGGCGGCATCGAACAGCGCGCAGCTGAAGTCCAGCCGCTCCTTGATGTTGACCGAGTGGGCGGTGTTTTGCAGCTGCAGGCCCATCTGCTCGGCGATGTTCATGAACAGGTTGTTGAACACCTCCAGCAGCACCGGGTCGACCGTGGTGCCGGCCGCCAGCCGGGTAGCGCGCGGGCTGCGCCGCTCCAGCACCAGGTGGTCCAGCACCGTCAGGCGCGCCTGCCAGCCGGGCTCAACCACGGTGGTGGCGTTTTTCTCGGCAATCACGGCCGGCCCGTCAATCACGTCGCCTGGTTGCAGGTCTTCTCGCACCAGCAGTGACGCGGCTTGCCACTGGCCGTCGCAGTACATGCGCAGGGTCTCGCGCACAGCGCCGCTGGCCTGAAGATCGCGCGGCGGGTGCATCGCATGGCGTGGCTCGGCCGGGGCGTCGCCGGCCAATACCGCCTCTACTGAGACAGCCTCTACCACCAGGGGCTTGCCCTGCATCAAAAAGGCAAAGCGCTGGCGGTAGGCTGCTTCAAACCGGGTCTGGATCTGGATGACCAACTCTTCCGGCCGCGCTCCAGCGGTCAGATCGGGGCAGGCCACGACCAGCGCAGAGTCGCTGCCCTGGTAGCGCACATGCACCCGACGCAGCACGCGGGCCACGCCTTCACCAAAGGGTTGGCGCGCCAGCTCGGCCAGGGCGATGGCGGCCAGGGCATCGAGTTGAGCCACTGTCTGCGGGATGGCCGCTGGCTGGAGCTGTGTCTCCACCGCCTGCTGCCGGCTCACGCTCTGATCGGCCAGGCCCATGCCATAGGCGCTGAGCACACCGGCCAGCGGGTGCACCAGGATGCGCGTCATGCCCAGCGCATCGGCCACCAGGCAGGCATGCTGGCCACCGGCACCACCAAAGCACTGCAGCGTGTAGCCGGTGACGTCGTAACCGCGCGCCACCGATATTTTCTTGATGGCGTTGGCCATTTGCTGCACCGCGATGCGGATGAAGCCCTCGGCCACCTGCTCGACCGGCTGGCCGATTTGCTGCGCCAGCGCGGCAAACCCAGCCTCGGCGGCTTCAAAACTCAGGGCCTCATTAGCCTGCGGGCCAAACACCTTGGGGAAATACGCCGGCACCAGCTTGCCCAGCATCACGTTGGCGTCGGTCACGGTCAGCGGGCCGCCCCGTCGGTAACTGGCCGGGCCGGGGTTGGCGCCGGCACTTTGCGGCCCGACACGAAAGCGCGCGCCATCAAACGCCAGGATGGAGCCACCACCTGCCGCCACGGTGTGGATGCTCATCATGGGCGCACGCATGCGCACGCCGGCTACCTGGGTCTCAAACTCGCGCTCAAACTCACCGGCAAAGTGCGACACGTCGGTGGAGGTGCCGCCCATGTCAAAGCCAATCACCCTCACTGCGGCGTCGGATGCACCCGCCTGGCCGGGCTCAGTCAGTGCCAGCTGTGCGGTGCGCGCCATGCCGACAATGCCGCCGGCCGGGCCGCTGAGGATGGCGTCCTTGCCGGCAAACTGGCCGGCCCCGGTCAGACCGCCCGAGGACTGCATGAAAAACAGCGGCACACCCGGCATCTCCGCCGCCACCTGGGCCACGTAGCGCCGCAGGATGGGCGACAGGTAGGCGTCCACCACCGTGGTGTCACCGCGGCTCACAAACTTCATCAACGGGCTGGTCTCGTGCGAGGTGCTGATCTGGGTGAAACCCACCGCCTGCGCCAGCCGCTTAGCCGCCTGCTCGTGCGCGGTGTAGCGGTAGCCGTGCAAAAAAACAATAGAAACCGACCTCAGCCCTTGCTGGTATTGGGTTTCTAGCTCTATTTTTAGTAGCAATTCGTCCAGCGACTGGAGTGTCTCGCCATGGGCGCCGACCCGCTCGTGCGCCTCCACAACCGCGCTGTACAAGAGCTCAGGCAACTGGATGTGCCGGTCAAAAATACGGGGTCGGTTTTGGTAGGCGATGCGCAAGGCATCACGAAAACCGCGCGTGGTCACCAGCAGCGTGGGCTCGCCTTTGCGCTCAAGCAGTGCGTTGGTGGCCACCGTGGTGCCCATCTTGACGCAGACCACCTGCTCAGGCGTGACCGGCTGGCCTGGCTTTAGGCCGAGCAGGTGACGGATGCCGGCCACAGCGGCGTCGCGGTACTGCTCGGGGTTGTCGCTGAGCAGCTTGTGGGTGAGCAGCGTGAAACTGCCGTCAGGCTCCGACCGACGGCCGATCACGTCGGTGAAGGTGCCGCCCCGGTCGATCCAGAATTGCCAACGCTGGCTGTTGTTGTGTGTCATCGGTGTGCGGTTTAGAGGCTGGCGGCCGAGCGGGCGGCCTGGTCGTAAATACCCGATAGCAGGCGCAGCAAACGGGCGAGCTCGCCAATGTCGCGGTTGAGCGCGTCGTCGGCGTTGAGCGCGTCAATCAGGCAAGACTCACGGATCTCGCGGTAGCGCTCCACATACTGGCGGCCCAAGTCGGTAGCGGCATAGGTCACCTCCTTGCCGTTTTTGCTGGATGCGACCACACCCAGGGCCTGCAACTTCTTGAGTGCATAGTTGATGAGGTGGGTGTCTTCCACGTTCATGATGAAGCAGATGTCGGCCAGGCGTTTGTCGCGAGCCCGGTGCGTCACATGGTGCAGCACCAGCACATCGAGCGGCATCAGGTCTTTCAGGCCGGCCGCACTCATGCAGTGCGCAATCCAGCGGTGAAAGGCGTTGCCAGCCACGATCAGGCCAAATTCAAACTCGCTCATCTCGGCGCTGTGAGGCGACACCAGATGGGCGGAGGAGACGATGGGCGCAGTCTGTTGCGACGGCTCGCGTTGGCGTTCTTGCTGCATCAGTTCATTGTAGGTAAATCAACCATGATTCATTGACAAATTGTTAACATTTAGGGAAAACACCGATCTATGCCTGCTGAATCCGCCTTACAGTCAAGGCTAACTGTCCTGCCTGCGGAGCTTTGATGACATGTCCTCCCGTCGTGACCTGGCCGCCTGAGCCAATTCGCCGTTAAGCCACCATGCTGCCGGTGATCGCCATCTGCATCGGTGCCAGCGTGGGCGCGCTGGCACGCTGGGGCCTGGGCCGGTGGCTCAACCCGGTCGCCCTGTTGCCAATGGGCACGCTGGCGGCCAACCTGCTTGGCGGCTACCTGGTGGGCATTTGCGTGGCGGTGTTCAGCGCCCTGCCCCAGCTCGACCCGGTCTGGCGGCTGGCGCTGGTGACAGGTTTTTTGGGTGCGCTCACCACGTTCTCGAGCTTTTCGGCCGAGGTGGTAGCCATGCTGATGCAGCAGCGCTACGCCCTGGCGCTGGGTACTGCCGCCCTGCACCTGCTGGGCTCGCTGCTGCTGACCGTAGCCGGCATCAAGACTGCTTCATTTTTTATAGCTTAAACACCAATAAATACGGGGCTTGAGGGATGACGACTCCCTGATAGGGGTAGAGAAGGACGCTCGTCCTCCCCTCCCTCCGAACCGTGCGTGCGGTTTTCCCGCACACGGCTCTCCAGTTGGTGGTTTCCTCATCGGGATTGGCTCGCTCGGTGGGCTGCTTGCATGGTGAACAGTCCCAGGTTTGCGA
>CAMCZF010000222.1 GCA_945885775.1 Rhodoferax sp. OV413
CAGGGCCGGCACGACAGCTACCCCAAGCGGCGCGGCATGACGCGGGTGCCCGAGCTGCTGGCGGCCGGCATCAACGTGGGCTTTGGCCAGGATTGCGTGATGGACCCCTGGTACTCGCTGGGCAGCGGCGACATGCTCGAAGTCGCCCAGATGGGCCTGCACGTGGCACAAATGACCAGCCAGTCGGCCATGCGCCAGTGCTTTGAGGCGGTGACCGTGAACCCGGCGCGCATTCTGGGCCTGGACGGCTATGGCCTGGAGGCCGGCTGCCACGCCGACTTTGTGCTGCTGCAGGCGCGCGACCCGGTGGAGGCGCTGCGCCTGCGCGCCACCCGGCTCAAGGTGTTCCGGCGCGGCCGGCTGATTGCCACAACGCCGGCGGCCACCGGCACCTTGCATTTGAACGGCCGGCCAAGCCAAACCCACTGGATGACACCATGAACGCACCTTCCCCCTTGGTCAGCGGCAGCACCAGCCCCCGTTTTGCTGCCGTGCGCGACGCCTTTGCCCGCAGTTTTGCCGACGGGCTGGAGCTGGGCGCCGCGCTGGCGGTGGTGGTCGATGGCGAGACGATGGTCGACCTCTGGGGCGGCCACCGCACGCTAGACCGCAGCCAAGCATGGCAGGCCGACACTTTGGTCAACGTCTGGTCGGTGGGCAAGGGCGTGATGGCGCTGGCGATTGCCATGCTGGCCGATCGCGGCCAACTGGACTACAGCGCGCCCGTGGCCACCTACTGGCCAGAGTTTGCGGCTAACGGCAAAGGCGCCATCACGGTGGACCAGGTGATGTCGCACCAGGCCGGGCTGGACGGCCTGAACGTCCCCATGGCCGATGACGGTATCTTTGACTGGCAAGGGGTGGTCAATGCGCTGGCCGCCATGGCGCCACTCTGGCCACCCGGCAGCCGTTGCGTCTACCACCCGCTCACCTATGGCTTCCTGAGCGGCGAGCTGATAAGGCGCATCGACGGCCGCTCGCCCGGCCGCTTCATTGCCGAAGACATCGCCAAGCCACTCCAGCTGGACCTGCACATCGGCCTGGCCGCTGGCGATGACGCTCGGGTGGCGCAAATGTCAGCCGGCGCCAAGGCCTATGACTGGGTGCGCCAAGGCGAACAAAGCGCCTACCCCCATGCCTTCCGCAACCCCAACCTTGACGCGACTGCACCCAACCAGCGGGCTTGGCGCGCGGCAGAGGTTCCTGGCGGCAATGCCCACTCTGACGCCCGCTCGCTGGCCCGGCTTTACGGTGCCCTGGCGCGCGGCGGTGAGCTTGACGGCGTGCGCCTGGTCTCACCACAAGGGCTGGCCCATGCGGTGGCCGTGCGTTTTGACGGCCTTGACGCCTGCTTTTTGGCCCCCACGGTGTTTGGCGCCGGCTTTCGCCGCGACGCAGTTGGTTTCGGGCCGCATGTCATCGCCGGCAATTTCGGTCACACCGGCTGGGGCGGCTCAGTGGCCTTCGCCGACCCGGCGCGCGGCCTGGGCTTTGCCTTTGTCACCAACCACCTGCTCGGCTTTGACGACGGGGTGGACCCGCGGCGGCAGCGAGTGTTGGATGCGGTTTATGAGGCGCTATCGTAAATATAGCTATCAACCCAATGGAGACAAGGGCTAGAGCCATATTTTGTCTTTAACTTAACAGGTGTCCGCGAGGCTGCGCTCCGCCAGGCCCGCTATGGCAGACGCTACGGTAGACGGCGCCGCCAGAGATAATCCATCGATAACGACCAGCCTCACCCATGACCTCGTCAAAGCTACCCTACGACCTGCCTCCGAGCGCGACGCGTAGCCACTCGCCACCAACTGGCCCCTGCCGCCCTGCAAACCTTTGTGGACGGCATCCTGCAGCGCATGATTTTTGACGGCGAGGCGCTCAGCGACCTGATGGCTCCGCTGGACTTGGGCTGGAAAGCCCGCGCCCAGGCCGAGTTGGCACTGATGAAAGAGCTGTTGCCGCTGCTGAGCAAGCGCGCTGAACAAGGTGGTGGGCGCGAAATTTCGGGCTTGAGTGCATATGAGCAGTAAGCCCGCGCCCGCGCATGAAACCCACCGCGTTGAGTTCAAACGCGAACTTAACGCCGAACTTGACTTGGAAAAAGAAGTTATCGCCTTCCTCAACAGCCCCGAAGGCGGCTTTATCTACCTCGGCATAGCCAAAAACGGCCAGCGCCTGGGTGTGGCCGACCTGGATGGCGACATGCTCAAGGTCAAAGACCGCATCAAACACAACATCAGCCCATCCGCCATGGGCCTGTTTGATCTGGTGGAAGAAGAAACCCCGCCGGGGGTGCACTGCATCAAAATCATCGTTGCCAGCGGCAGCGAAAAGCCTTATGCCAAAAGGAAATATGGTCTGAGTGAAAAAGGCTGCTTTATCCGCATCGGCACAGCGGCAGAGCCCATGCCTGTGGCCATGATCGACAAGCTTTTTGCCAGCCGCACCCGCAACTCCATAGGCAAGATCAAAGCCCACCGCCAAGCCTTGAGCTTTGAGCAACTGCGCATTTACTACGAGGAAAAGCGCAAACCGCTGGGCAAGCAGTTCAAAACCAACCTGGAACTCACCACCGAAGACGGCGCCCTAAACTACGCAGCCTATCTGCTGGCCGACGAGAACGGCATGTCCGTCAAAGTGGCCAAGTACCGGGGCAAAGACCGTGTGGACCTGATCGAGAGCAACGAATACGGCTATTGCTCACTCATCAAAGCCACCAAAGCCGTGCTCGACAAGCTGGACCTGGAGAATAAAACAGCCAGCACCATCACCGCCAAAGAGCGCATCGATGTACGCCTGTGGAACCCGGTGGCCCTGCGCGAGGCTGTGATCAACGCCATCGTCCACAACGACTACACCCGCGAGGTGCCGCCCAAGTTTGAAATCTTTGCCGACCGCGTCGAAATCACCTCCGCCTGCGCCCTGCCCGAAGGGCTGACCCAGGCCGAGTTTTTTGAGGGCTACTCCATCCCCCGCAACAAAGAGCTGATGCGCGTTTTCAAAGACTTGGAGATGGTGGAACACCTGGGCTCGGGCCTACCTCGCATCACCGAGTTTTATGGCCCGGAGTGCTTCCGCTTTACCGAAAACTTTTTACGCATCACGTTTCTGGCAAGCAGTCCGGTGCATGCGGTTGAGGAGACGGCACCCGTGACTCCGCAAGCCACCACGCAAGTCACCATGCAAGTCACCATGCAAGTCGCCACGCAAGTCAAACAACTGCTGTCTGTCATGACGGCTGCACACTCCCGCCAGGAATTGCAAACCTTGCTAGGTCTGGCAAACCGAGAACATTTTCGCAAAACCTACTTGCTACCCGCTTTGGCTGCAGGCGTGATAGAGGCCACACTCCCCGACAAACCCAACAGCCGCCTACAGCAATACCGTCCGACGGATAAAGGTCGGAGCAATTTGAAATGAAGGAAGAAAAAGCGTTGGTACCGAAGCTGAAGTTTCAGGAGTATCGGGACGCAGAGGGGTGGCATTCAACAGTTTTAGGCGAAGTGTCTGAAGTCGTTCGTGGTGGATCGCCTCGTCCGATTGATGGCTTTCTGACTCCGGCTGTCGATGGTCTCAACTGGCTGAGGATTGGCGATGTTGATAAAGAAGCAAAATACGTTAATCAAACAACAGAGATCGGCCTGCCGTCGAACCTGTTTTACTCCACCGGCATTCCCGTGTGCATTTTGGTGCTGAAGAAGTGCAAGAAGCCGGATGACGTGCTGTTCATCAACGCGGCCGAGCACTTTGTGAAAGGCAAGCGCCAAAACCAGCTGACGGATGCGCACATTGCCAAGATCATCAAGACCTACCAGCCCCGCGAAGAAGTGGCGCGCTACTTACGGCGGGTGGGGATGGCCGAGATCGAGAAGAACGATTTCAACCTGAACATCTCGCGCTACATCAGCGCGGCGGTGGAGGCGACGGATATTGATCTAGAAAAGACTCACGACGAGTTGGTGGCCATAGAAGCGTCCATTCTGGCGGCAAAGGAAAAGCACAATTCTTTTTTGAAAGAGTTGGGGTTGAGGCCATTGCCATAAAGCGGCGGTGAGTCTTGCGGAGGCTCGCGCTTTAAACCCACCCATGCACGCCACCCTGCCGTCTGAACCTTCACCGTCAATACCCTGCCAAGGCGCTGCGTTTTCAGCAAAACGGCAGAATCGGCACCTGTCTCTGACATGCCAAAAGCCGCTATGCGATCTCCTTCCACCCGTTCTGCCAAGGCCTCTGAGGCGTTTTGCGAATCGAGCATCTCTCGCATTGTGGAAATGGCCTGGGAGGACCGCACCACCTTCGAAGCCATTGAGGCCCAGTTTGGTTTGAATGAGTCTGCGGTGGTCGATTTGATGCGGCGGCACATGAAACCATCGTCTTTTCGGATGTGGCGCAAGCGCATGGCGGGTCGCCGGACCAAACATGCGGTTCTACGCGGGGCGGTTTTTCTGCGCCACCGCGCCAGCCACACCAGGCAGTAGCAGGTTGCCCGGTTGACAACCCAACACGCACTGGTCTGGTTCAAACGCGACTTGCGGGTTCACGACCATGCGCCGCTGGCCGCTGCACTGGCGCATGCCGACGCGCTGGCTCTGTTTATTGTTGAGCCCGAATGGCTGCAAAGTCCCGAGTGCGATGGCAGCCACGTCGATTTTGCGTTGGCCTGCTTGACTGAGCTGCGCGGCGCTCTGGCTGCGCGCGGCCTGCCGCTGTTGGTGCGCGTCGGCTCTGCCGTGCCCGTGCTGGCGCAATTGCACGCCGAGTTGGCCTTCACCCACCTGCTCAGTCACGAAGAAACCGGTCCAGGATGGTCGTATGCGCGCGATCTGCGGGTTGCATCCTGGTGCAAAGGTAATCGCATCCTGTGGCAAGAGTTCACCCAGACCGGGGTGGTGCGTCGCCTGCGCAGCCGCACCGGCTGGGCACAACGTTGGCAAGCGCGCATGGATGCGCCTTTGCAGTTGCTGAACGGCACATTTACCCCCGCTGTGCCCCTAGATCAACCTGAGTTACCCACACTGGCCAGCTTGGGGCTTGTACCACACGGCAAAGCCCTGCAAGCGGCCGGCGAGAAAGCCGCACGGCAGATGCTGAAGAGTTTTTTGCAAGTGCGCGGCTACGACTACCGCAAGACACTCTCGAGCCCCTTGAGCGCCGAAGAAGGCTGTAGCCGCCTGAGCCCTCACCTGGCCTTTGGCAGCTTGTCGATGCGCACCGTGCACCAGGCCACCGAAGTGGCCATTGGCAACACGCCCGACCGCGCACTGGCCTATGCGTTACGCGGCTTTGCAGGGCGGCTGCGCTGGCACTGCCATTTCATGCAGAAGCTTGAAGACGAGCCCGGCATTGAGTTTCGCAACTTTGCCCGTGTGTGCGACGGCCTGCGCGAGAACGACTTCAACGATGCCACCTTCACCGCTTGGCGCGAGGGTCGTACTGGCTACCCCATGGTGGACGCGTGCATGCGATCGCTGGTTGCGACTGGCTGGCTCAACTTCCGAATGCGGGCCATGCTCGTGAGCTTTGCCAGCTACCACCTGTGGCTGCACTGGCGGCAAACAGGCTTGTTTCTGGCCCGCCAGTTTCTGGACTACGAGCCCGGCATCCATTGGAGCCAGATGCAAATGCAAAGCGGCACCACCGGCATCAA
>CAMCZF010000223.1 GCA_945885775.1 Rhodoferax sp. OV413
AAATTCATTCGGGTGGTGAGCGGCGCCATGGCGGCCACAAAACTCAGCGTGTCCTGCCCCACCTGGAAAGACGAGGGGCAGAGGATGTTGCGGTAGCCCAGCTGGTCTGCCCGTGTGGCAATGGCACGGGTATGCTCCCAGCTGCTGCGTAAATCGCCCTCGGGCACGCCCAAGTGGCGGTAATCATCGGAGCACAGGGGTGCAAACCAGGCCACTTCTGCGGCGGCATGGTCAGCGCTTTTGACCGGAACAACGTGGGTGGCCTGCATGCGGTGGGGCTTTCTGTCGATTGTTGCTATAGTGGCGCGCAAGTGTATGAATGGTAAATGAATATGTCAACCTCACCGCTTCAGGGCGCCAACGGAACCCCCCTCAACAAGCAACGCTACGGCATGGTCGGCTGCGGCATGATGGGGCAAGAACACCTGCGCAACATGGCGCTGCTGCCGGGCATTGAAGTGGCGGCCATCTTCGAGCCCGATGCCGGCATGCGGGCCCGCAGCCAGGCGCTGGCAGCCGGTGCACAGCAACTCGATTCGCTTGAAGCCCTGCTGGCCTGGCCGGGACTGGACGCCCTGGTGATCACCAGCCCCAACCACTGCCACGCTGCGCAGCTGCAGCAGATTGCACAAACCCGGCCCCTGCCGGTGCTGATGGAAAAACCGGCCTGCACCAACCTAGAGGCCGTGCAAGCACTGCGGCAATTGATAGCCAGCTACCCAGCGCCCGTGTGGACTGCCATGGAATACCGCTACATGCCGCCCATTGCCCGCCTGCTGGACGAGGTGCGCAGCCAAGCGGCCTGCGGCAGCGCGGTGATGCTGTCGATCCGTGAGCACCGCTACCCCTTTCTGACCAAGGTGGGTGACTGGAACCGCTTTGCCCGCAACACCGGCGGCACGCTGGTCGAGAAATGCTGCCATTTCTTTGACCTGATGCGCCTGGTGATGCAGGCCGACCCGATCCGGCTCTATGCCTCGGGCGGACAAAACCACAACCACCTGGACGAGCGCTACGCCGACGGCCAGCCCGACATTCTGGACAACGCCTTTGTGGTGCTGGATTTCCCAGGCGGCCGGCGGGCCTTGCTGGAGCTGTGCATGTTTGCCGAAGGCTCGCGCTACCAAGAAGAAATCAGCGTGGTCGGGCCGCTAGGCAAGATCGAATGCAAGGTGCCCGGCCCAGGCCGCTTTTGGCCGGGCGAGCTGCTGGGCGCAGCCCCGGTGGCGCAGCTGATCGTCAGCCCACGCCAACCCGCCGGGCCGCGCCTGCTGGAGATCCCGGTGGACCCGCTGCTGCTAGACGCCGGCGACCACAATGGCTCTACCTTTTACCAGCACCAAAAGTTTCTGGCGGTGTTGCAAGCCCAGCAGACGGTAGAAGTGAGCCTGACCGATGGCCTGAAAGCGGTGGTGATTGGGCTGGCCGCCGAACACTCGGCACAGACCGGTGAGCGCATAGACCTGACGCGGGGCGACTGGGCGCTCAACTGGTAAGTACCTGGGTTTGTCTCGGCCACCTGCGAAGATGCCGCCCGGGTAGTCCGGCCGGCCATCAACGTTCGCGCATTGATTCCGTTACGGTCTTGAAAATCGGCTTGGTCAGGTAGCGGAGAACCGTGGTGCTGCCTGTCTTGATCTCTACCGAGGCCGTCATCCCGGGCTGCACGGCTATTTGCTCACCGTTTTTGCCAACCAGGCTTCGGCCACTCGTTTTGATCTGGACCCGGTAGTAGGGCGGCTCGTTGCTGCGGTTATCCTCACTGAACGTGTCGGCACTGATGTAGGTGACCTGTCCTCTTAGCGGCCCATAAACGGTGTAATCGTAGGCATCCAGCTTCACGATGGCGGGCAAACCGGGCTTTACGAACGCAACATCAGCCGGTTTGACTTTGGCTTCGATCAGAAAATCGTCCTCCAGCGGCACGATCTGCATGATCTCCTCACCCGCCCTGGCAACGCCGCCGCGCGTGGTGATCCGCACATTACGCACCACGCCATCCATCGGCGCCCTTGATTCTGTGTAATCGAGTTGCTCCTTTCGCTGCGCCAGGACTTGCAGGACAGAGGCCAGGTCTTCCTGCGCTTTAGCGAAGTCGGTTTGGGTGTCCTGCAGGTATTTGTTATGGCGGTTGGTCATTTGGCCCTCGATGTCGGATAGCTGGCGCTGCAGTTTCAGGATATCGGACCGGCTGACGTCGCCTGTCTGGAGCAGGGGAAGATTCATGTCCAGCTCCACCTTGACCAGTGCCATCGACTTGCGCAGGGCGGCCAACTCGTCATGCACGGCCGACTGCCGCTTGTTGAACAACTGCTGTTGGTTCGACTGAAACTCGGGGTAGCGGTTCAATTCCGCGGGAAACTGCGGTTGCCCGCCCAACATTTCGGCCTGGAGTCGGGCAACGGCTGCCTTCAGTGCAGCCGCTTTCGCCGCACTTTCCAGGTAAGCGGCCTCTGCCTTGTTTTTGTCGAGCCGAAACAGTACCTGGCCCTGTTTGACTCGTGCGCCCTCGCGTACCATCAAGTCGTGCATGACTCCCCCCTCAGGCGACTGGATGACCTGATTTCGGGCGCTGGCAATGCCCTGTCCGTTGGCACGCGTGATCTGGTCAATCTCAGCCCAATCGGCCCAGAGCACAAAGCCCAAGATGACTGCAAAGCAGCTCCAAATGAGTACGCGTCCCGAGTTGGCCCGGCCCCCTGGGGTAATGGCTCGAAGGCTCATCCCTTGGCTCCTGTGGCGGTCACGACGGTCAACGTGGGCGATATGCGGTTAGCCAGCTTGTCCATGACCGCGTTTCTCGGGCCATCGAGCACCACGCATCCGCCATGCACCACCAACACACGCTCCAGCAAGGGGAGTATCCCCGTCTTGTGGGTCGCAACCAACAGCGTCGCGCCCGCATCACTTTCCTCTTTGAGCAATGCGGTCACACGGGCCTCACTGAGCGCGTCCATCGAGCCGGTTGGCTCGTCCAGCAACCATATTTTGGGTCGCGCTAAGACCAGTCGGGTGATCGCAATAAGTTGTTTCTGGCCGCCCGAGATGCCACGACTGCCCTCGTAGATCGGCAAGGCCAACCCTCTGGGTTGGGCGCTGATCAGGTCCATCAGGCCAGTGCGTCTGGCCGCAGCCAAAATCGCCTCGTCTCCCGGGTCTGGCAACCCCAGCAGCAGGTTGTCGCGCAGCGTGCCACTGAATAAACGCACCTCCTGGGGTACATAGCCGATGGTTTCACGCAGCACCGCCGGGGCCAGCAGGGCCATGTCGATGCCGCCCAGAAAGCTCTTGCCTTCCACCGGTCGGTACAGACCTGATGCCAGCTTGAGCAAGGTGCTTTTGCCCGAACCAATAGCGCCCACCACCCCAACGCGTTCGCCGGCCTTGATGTCCAAGCGCTCCAACGACAGCGCCTGGTGCTTGGCCAGCCCGTAGGCAAAGCGCGTGTGCTCAAAGCGCAGGCTGCCCTCTAGCACACCGGGGATCAGGGCATGCTGCTCATCATCGTCGTCACCGGGCAGCGCGATGATTTTGTCCAACCCCTCCATCGCGGCACGGGCATGGGCCCACTGGACCATCATGCCTGGCAGCTGGATAATTGGCATCATGGCGCGGTTGCTGATGATCGAGCAGGCCAGCAAACCGCCCATGGTGAGCTGGTTCTCGCTCACCAGATAAGCACCGGTGGCCACCAATGCGACGTAACCCAGTTGCTGCATCAGCGCGGTGAGGTTTTGGGACGAGGACGAAAAATGACGCACTCGCTGCTCTGCATCCGCCGTCGCCTGGGCCAGCCGGCTCCAGCGCGTCTGGAATCTCCAGCCGGCGCCGTTGGCCTTCAGCGACTCGGCGCCATCGATGGCCTCGACCAACAGCCCGGTCTTCTGGTGACTGCCCACCAAATTGGCACGGGCATGACGCTCGATGGCTCGCTGAAACACCAGACCCGCCACCAGCGCGACTGGCAGTGTGAAGAGCGGCACCAGCACCACCCAGCCGCCCACCATGGCAATCACCGCAAGAAAAGCCAGGGCAAACGGCACATCAGCCAAGACGAACAGCGAGGTGGAGGTGAGCATGCCACGCACCATCTCGAACCCCTTCACCTGCGCCGCCAGCGTGCCGACCGAGGCAGGCCGCTGGTCCATGCGAATGCCCAACATACGGGCAAAAACCCAGTCCGCCAGGGTGTGATCCATTTCGGTACAGGCCCGCTCCACCATGGCGGCCCGCACCTGCTTGAGCACAAATTCCAGCAGGATCGCGGCAATGGCTCCGACCGTCAATACCTTGAGCGTCTGGAAACCCTGGTTGGGGATGACGCGATCGTAGACCTGCATGCTGTAAAGCGAACCGGCCAGCGTCAGCAGGTTCACCAGTGCCGTGGCCAGCACGGCATCGCTGAAGACCCTGCGCTGCGCCAGCAAGGCCTGCCAAACCAGGCCAAACGCGCGTGGTCTCGGCTGGTCACCTTCATCCCGACGCGGCAACCCGAAGCACTGCAGGCGATCCAGGCTGTCGATGTTGGCATCCGCTATGGGCATGCCATCTGGTGCCACCAGTGACCAGTACCCATCGGCGCTGCGCGCTGTCACCAGAAACCATCCCAGATCGTCATGCCAGCCGACGAATGGCAAATCAGTCGCGGTCGGCTGCCGCAAGGCGATAGGGTCACCGGCCAAGCCGGCTGCCCGCCAGGCCTCGGCAAGCAGCACCGCCGCCGGGCAGCCGTCGCCCTTGCTGGCAATCAGCCGACTCAAGTCATCCAGCCGGTCTGCGACCAGCCGCTGACCGACCAGCCGGGCCGCCCGGCCCAACAACTGCGCCAGCGGGCTCATGGTGGCGCGGTGCCGACGGGGGCATTGCCAGCGCTGCCTAGCCATTGGCCGGTTCTGAGTCGCAGGCGCTCAGCAGCCGCCGCAGCCTGGGCTTGAAAATCGGCCAGGACCAAGTCGGCCTGGGTGGCTTCACGCACCGCATTGAGCACATCAATCCAGGTTTTTCGCCCGGCAACGTACTGCCGCGTGTATGACTCAAACACTTGCGCCGACATCGCCTTGGACAAGCGCGCATGGCTGAGCCGGGCGTTGGAGGCCTGCCTGTCATCCCAATCGATCGCGATTTGCTCTTGAATATCCCGAGTGGCTGCCTCCCGGCTCAAGCGAATGGCCTCGCGCCGTGCCACAGCCGCAGCCACCCCGGCCGAGGCTGACAACCCCGCACCTGGTTGGGCGGTCAGGACCAGCAAGGCTCGCCGGGATGCCGCATCACCGGTTGCCGACTCAACCCGTAACGATAACTGTGGCCACAGACCGGAACGCCTGGACGCCACATCGGCGTCGGCAGCCTCTTCTTCGGCGACCAGCCGCTTCAGCGTTGGCGAATTGGCCAGCGCCTGGGCCAAAGCAGCCTCACGCGAGATCGGCCCAGCGTCGGCTGAAGTGCCGTCTGCCAGCGCAACTGGCTGTCCAGTGAGCTGCGAGAGTTGGGTCAGGGCATTGCCGAGCGCCTGCTGGGCCGCCGATAGATCATTGAGTACCTGCAGCAACCGAGACTCGGCAAAGTTGCGATCCACAGCGGGGCTGACCTCTTGCTGCACCCGCCGC
>CAMCZF010000224.1 GCA_945885775.1 Rhodoferax sp. OV413
TGCTGCGGCTTGTCCTTGAGCCGCTCGCGCATCTCCATCACCTTGGGGTTGACGGCCTTCATTTTGGCCATGCTGGCGTAGGCCTTGGCATTGAGCCAGTAGAAAGCGATCTTCAGCAACAGCACCAGCGCCATGATGGACCAGCCCCAATTGTTGATAAACCCCTGCAGACGGTCGAGCAACCAGTACAGCGGCTTAGCCAAAATGGTCAGCCAGCCGTAGTCTTTGACCAGCTCCAGCCCTGGTGTCAGAGCCTCCAGCACTTTTTCTTCCTGAGGCCCCGCGAAAAAGTTGGCATCCAGCGCTTTGCTGGCACCCGGCTCCAGGCTGCCCAATGCAGCGATCATGCCCACCGAGTACAGGTTGGTGTCGACCTTGCGCATGAACAGCTCTCGTTGCACAGCGTCCGGCAGCAGCCAGGCACTGGCAAAGTAATGCTGCACCATGGCCACGTAGCCATTGGTCGCACTTTTTTCAATCTCGACCTTGCCTTTTTCAATATCAGAAAACTCCACTTTCTGGTACTTTTTGGCTTCGGTGTAGACCGCTGGGCCGGTAAACGTGGAGTAAAACGCGGACTCGCCGGACGGTTTGTTGCCGTCGCGCACCAATTGCAGGTACAGCTGCGGCGACACCGGCACAGTGCCAACGTTGAGCACTTCATGCTTGACCTTGACGGCGTAGGCACCTCGCGTGAGGGTGTAGGTCTTGACCAGCTTGACGCCGCCCAGCTCGGGCGACTCAAAGCGCAACACCAGCTCTTTGCTGCCGTCCTTGAGCTGGCGCTCGCCCGGCACCAGGGTCATCATGGTCTTGTGCGTGGGCAGGCTGCTGCCAGCCGCACCGCCAATCAGCCCGCTCTGCGCCATATAAACGCGGTCTTTGCTGTCATCAAGCAAAATAAAGTTGCGTTTCTTGTCGGCCATGTCGACGTGCTGGAGGAATTCGGTTTGCAGCAACGAGCCGCCCTCGGAGTCCAAGGTCAGCTTAAGCACGTCGGTGGTAACCACGATCCGTTCACGCGGGACAGCTGGGGCACTGGCCGCAGCGGCGGCTGGAACAGCTGAGCCTGGTACAGCCTGGGCACCGGCCGCTGGGGCGGCCACGGTCGAAGGCGCTGGCACGGATGACGGAACGCCGGCAGCACCGGACGCGCTCACACCAGGGGCAGCCGGCGCGGTTTGGCTTGGGCCCGGGAAAAATGTGGCCTTGTGGCCGGTATGCACCTGCCACTGGTCCCATAAAAGCACCATGGAAAAGCCAAAAACCACCCACAAAATGGTGCGGCGAATATCGTTCATGAAGACTTCTCAGGGGTAGATGAAGGAAACAGCCGGGAAAACAGCCCGGGTTTGTGCTCGGGCACGGGGTCGAAGCCGCCGTTGCACCAAGGGTGACACCTGCCGATTCGGCCCAGGGTCAGGTAAGAGCCGGCCAGAGCCCCATGCCGGTCAAGGGCCTCCAGCGCATAGCGCGAACAGGTTGGCTCAAAACGGCAGGACGATCCAAGCCAGGGGCTCAACAACAGGCGGTAGCCTTTGACCAGGCCCATCAGCAAACCGCGCATCATGTGGCACGCGGAACGGCGGCAGCCGACAGGCGGGCCAGCGCGTCATGAAACAGCTGCTGCAGCTCTAGCCGCACTGCGGCTTTCAATGGCTCGGACGTGGCACTGGGGAAGCGACTGCGGTCAAAGCCCGAACGCAAACGCACCACATAGGCCGCCACAGGCAATGAAGGCTCAAAGTCTTGGCTAACGCTGAACACCTGGCGTTTGATCGTGTTGCGTGTCACTGCCCGTTTGGCCCAACGTTTGGGAACGACAACGCCAACACAGCCCTGGGCCATGCCCGCGAGCATCGCCAGAGGCTGACTGGCTGTCAGGCTGGGTGGGTTAGCTGGCACAGTTGAACCGAGCGGCGCCATGTGCAAGACAAAATGGGCCGTTCGTGCGGCCGTTTGTGCCGACATCACGGCCTGAAATTCGCTCCACGCTTTGAGTCGGTGCAATTTTTTGCAGCGCCAGACGGGCCGGGGCGGCGGGTATCAGCCGGTCGACCGGGCTCAGACCGCCAGACGCTTGCGGCCCTTGGCACGCCGTGCATTGATAACGGCGCGGCCGCCACGGGTTTTCATGCGAACCAGAAAGCCGTGGGTGCGGGCGCGACGGATTTTGGAGGGTTGGTAAGTGCGTTTCATGATGCAATCCTAAAGGGCTCAGTCAGGGCCCAAACACTCTCCATGAGTATGCAGACCACTGGCAATTTCTTCCCCAAGTGAAGTCAGGGGAACCCGGCATTATCACAAACTTTGGACCAGCCGGCAAATTCGGCGTTTTTGTATGGTCATGTGCACGCTCGGTCGGCACCTGCCAACGCGCTCGGGGCAGCATGTTCGCGCAGATTTATGAACTGTGGATAAATTCTTGATAAGTTACACTTCTTGAGAACCGAAATGCCATCTATCCACAGAAGCTGATACGCACCATGACCACGGGCCCCTCCATCAGCCAAGCCGATGCCACCAGCCGAGATACAGCCCGAATGCTTTGGCAATCCTGCATCGAACAATTGGCTCAGGAGTTACCAGAACAGCAGTTCAACACCTGGATCAAACCGCTCTCGGCTCAAGTGACCGACAACCTGTCCAAGGTCACGATTCTCGTCGCCAACCGGTTCAAACTGGATTGGGTTAGAACCCAGTACAGCAGCCGTATTTCGAACATGTTGGAGAAGTTTTTGGGCCAGCCAGTAGCGCTAGAGTTAGCGCTTGCTCCCAGGGAAATCCCCGTAAAATCTGCATCTACCCTACAGCCGCCAGATATTGTTCCGCCAGAAGACCCGCTTGGTTCTGGGCTGGACGCAGGCGCGGGCAACCTGAAGAGTCGGCTCAATACAGGGCTGACCTTTGACACCCTGATTGAAGGCAGCGCCAACCGCATGGCACGCGCTGCCGCCATGCATGTGGCGGGCATGCCAGGCCACTTGTACAACCCGCTCTTCATCTACGGCGGCGTCGGTCTGGGCAAGACTCACCTGATGCACGCAGTGGGTAACCGGCTGCTGGCAGAGCGGCCAAATGCCAAAGTTCTCTACATCCATGCCGAGCAATTTGTCTCAGATGTGGTTAAGGCCTACCAGCGCAAGACTTTTGACGAGTTCAAGGAGCGCTACCACTCGCTGGATCTGCTCTTGATCGACGACGTGCAGTTCTTCGCGAACAAGGAGCGCACGCAGGAGGAGTTCTTCAACGCCTTTGAAGCCCTGTTGGCCAAGAAGTCCCACATTGTCATGACCAGCGACACCTACCCCAAGGGGCTGGCTGATATCCATGAGCGGCTGGTGTCGCGCTTTGACTCAGGCCTGACGGTGGCTATTGAGCCGCCCGAGCTGGAGATGCGGGTGGCCATTCTGATCAACAAGGCCAGGGTTGAGGGTATCGACATGCCCGAAGAAGTGGCCTTTTTTGTGGCCAAGAACGTGCGCTCCAACGTGCGCGAGCTTGAAGGCGCGTTGCGCAAAATTCTGGCTTATTCACGCTTCAACCAAAAAGACATCTCGATCTTGTTGGCCCGTGAAGCCCTGCGCGATTTGCTGTCGATCCAAAACCGCCAGATTTCTGTGGAAAACATCCAGAAAACCGTGGCCGACTATTACAAAATCAAGGTCGCTGACATGTATTCCAAAAAGCGGCCCGCCAGCATTGCCCGCCCGCGCCAAATTGCGATGTACCTGGCCAAAGAGCTGACACAGAAAAGCCTTCCAGAAATCGGAGAATTGTTCGGCGGGCGTGATCACACTACCGTGCTGCATGCTGTGCGCAAGATAGGCGGCGAGCGGCAACAGTTGACCGAGCTGAACCAGCAACTGCACGTTTTGGAGCAAACCCTCAAAGGCTGAGCTGCGCCACAAAAAGCGGAAAATGCAGGGCACAGCGCCTGGCCCGCGTCACGGCAAGCAGTAATTCAATTTAGTAATTTAAGAAGAGGTTGACATGATCGTCCTGAAGGCCACACAAGACAAGGTTTTAGCGGCTCTGCAATCGGTCGCTGGCATTGTGGAGCGGCGGCACACGCTGCCCATCCTGGCGAACGTCCTGATTCGCAAAACAGGCGCTTCGCTGCAACTCACCGCCAGCGATCTGGAGATCCAGATCCGCACCACGGCTGAATTGCAAGGCGACACCGGCGACTTCACCACCACCGTAGGCGCGCGCAAGTTAATCGACATCTTGCGCACCATGCCGGCCGACCAGACCGTATCGCTCGAATCGAACGCCAGCAAGGTCATCCTCAAGGGCGGCAAAAGCAAGTTCACGCTGCAAACCCTGCCGGCTGAGGATTTCCCGCTGGTGCAAGAAGCCGCCAACTTTGGCCCAATGTTCAGCGTGCCGCAAAAAACCCTGAAAGACCTGCTGAGCCAGGTGGCGTTTGCCATGGCGGTGCACGATATCCGCTACTACCTGAATGGTATTTTGTTTGTGGCCGAGGGCAAACAGCTGAGTCTGGTGGCCACGGACGGCCACCGCCTGGCCTTTGCCTCCGCCACGCTGGATATTGAAGTACCCCGGCAAGAGGTGATCTTGCCGCGTAAAACGGTGCTGGAACTGCAGCGCCTGTTGAGCGATGCCGAAGGTGCCATCGACATGCAATTTGCCAATAACCAGGCCAAGTTCAGCTTTGGCGGCATGGAGTTCGTCACCAAGCTGGTTGAGGGCAAGTTCCCAGACTACAACCGCGTCATCCCCAAAAACCACCGCAACAGCGTCACGCTGGGCCGCGCCGCCTTGTTAGCCACCCTGCAACGCACCGCCATTCTTACCAGCGACAAGTTCAAGGGCGTGCGGCTCAGCGTCGAACCTGGCTGCCTGCGCGTAGCCTCCAACAACGCCGAGCAAGAAGAAGCCGTGGATGAGCTTGACATCGACTACGGTGGCGACACCATCGAGATCGGCTTCAACGTCACCTACCTGATCGACGCCTTGAGCAACATGAGCCAAGACATGGTCAAACTTGAGCTGTCAGACGGCAACAGCTCAGCGCTGTTCACCATTCCCGACAACGCCACGTTCAAGTACGTTGTGATGCCCATGCGTATTTGATGCCGCCAAACAGCCCGCATCACACCAAAACTCAACTTAAAGTAGCCATGACCGAAGACAAAAAGCCTGCCGCAACCCCGCCCACAGAGGCCGACGCCGTCAACACCGGCGAGGGGAGTGCCGACAGCTCCAACTTCCAGCCCACCATCGACACCAACCAGGCGGGCGCCACAGAAGCGTATGGCGAGGGCTCAATCCAGATCCTGGAAGGGCTGGAGGCCGTGCGCAAGCGCCCCGGCATGTACATCGGCGACACATCTGACGGCACCGGCCTGCACCACCTGGTGTTTGAGGTGGTGGACAACTCGATTGACGAATCACTGGCCGGCCATTGCGACGACATTCTGGTCACCATCCACTCCGACAACTCGATCAGCGTGGTGGACAACGGCCGCGGCATCCCCACCGGCATCAAGATGGACGACAAGCACGAGCCCAAGCGCTCGGCTGCTGAAATTGCCCTGACCGAGTTGCACGCCGGCGGCAAGTTCAA
>CAMCZF010000225.1 GCA_945885775.1 Rhodoferax sp. OV413
GGCCTGGTGTCCTTCATGGACGAGCAGATGGGCCAGGTGCTAGCGGCGCTCGACCAGGCCGGGCTGACCGAGGACACGCTGGTGATCTACACCAGCGACCATGGCGACAACCTGGGTGCGCGCGGCCTGTGGGGTAAATCAACGCTGTACGAAGAATCTGCCGGCGTACCGATGATTCTGGCGGGTCCAGGCATCCCGGCCGGGCAGCTGGTGGCGGAGCCGGTCAGCCACGTGGACTGTGCCGTCACGATTCTTCAGGCGGCCGCGGCGCCGGCGCTGGCACAGGCCAGCGGGCAATCGCTGACTGACCTGGCGTTGGGGGCCGCTGCGCACCGCCCGGTGCTGTCGGAGTACCACGCCATCGGCTGCACGGGCGGCGCCACCCTGCTGAGGCACGGCAGCTTCAAATATTGCCACTATGTGGACCACCCCGCCCAGCTGTTTGATCTGGCGACTGACCCCGAAGAATTGCAGGACCTGGCCACCAGCCCGGCCCACCGCGAGACCCTGTTGGCCTGCGAAGCGGCCTTGAGGCGGGTGCTCAACCCCGACGAGGTGGACCAGCGGGCTAAGCAAAGGCAGCAAGATCTGCTGGCGGCCCACGGTGGGCGCGACGCGGCACTGGCCCGCGGTGACCTGGGCTTTACCCCGGCCCCGGGCACCGAGGCCGCATTCAATTGATGTTGGTTTGTTAACAGACAAGGAGACGTTCATGTTCAGACGCAAATTCATTGGCCTTGGTGCCACACTCGCTGGTCTTGGCGCTTTGCCGACCACTTGGGCGCAGGCCTGGCCGGCGCGGCCCATCAAGCTCATCGTGCCCTTTATTCCGGGCAGCGCGCCCGATGTGATCGCGCGCGGCCTGAGCGAGCGGCTGACCACTGCACTCGGCCAGACCGTGGTGATTGATAACAAGCCGGGAGCTGGCGGCAACATCGGATTGGACGCCATTGCCAAATCGGCCGGGGACGGCTACACCTTGGGGCTGGGTACCAGCAGCCTGTCCATCAACCCCCACCTGTACCGCAAGGTACCCTTTGACCCGATCAACGACTTCACGCCGATCAACTTGACCTATGCCATGCCCCATGCCCTGATCGTTCAGGCTGACTCGCCCCTCAAGACGGTGTCCGATCTGGTGCGCACACTCAAAGCTGAACCGGGCAAGTACAACTACGCCTCGGGGGGCAATGGCAGCGGCGCCCACCTGTGTGCCGAACTGTTCAAGGCCATGGCCGGGGTGGATGCGGTGCATGTGCCCTACCGGGGAGCGCCTGAGATCATCACATCGGTCATGGGTGCATCCGCCCTGTTTGGCTTTCCAACGCTGTCTACCGCCGTGCCCCTGGTCAAGGGCGGCAAGCTCCGCGCATTGGGGGTGACCGGGCCCAAGCGCAATGCAGCCCTGCCGGATGTGCCCCCGGTGGGCGACACAGTGCAGGGCTTCGAGGTGGTATCGTGGTTCGGGGTGATGGCGCCTGCCAAATTTCCGGTTGAGTTAGCACGTCGCATCGATCAGGAAATACAAAAAGCCCTGGCCGACCCGGCCTTCCGGGACAAGGTCCAGGCCGACGGCACCGAAATCGTCGGGCTTGGGCACCAGGCGTTTCCCGATTACCTGCGGCAGGACCTGCAAAAATGGAAGCGTGCGGTGGAGCTCAGCGGCGCCAAGGTCGACTGACCACTGCCGGTGGCATAGACTTAGCGGATAACTCGGAGACGACCATGAAACACCTTGCACGTGCGACTTTGAAGGCCGCTTTGAGCGCCACCTTCGTCGGCGCTCTTTGGGGCGGCAGCGCCCTGGCCCAGACCTACCCGAACAAGCCCATCCGCTGGGTGGTGCCCAGCACGCCGGGCGACGGCTCGGACATCACCGGCCGCATCATTGCCGAGCGCCTGTCGCGCGAACTCGGCCAGCCGGTGCTCATCGACAACAAGCCCGGCGCAGGTGGGGTGCTGGGCACCGAAGCTGCAGCCCGCTCGGCGCCCGACGGCTACACCATGATTGTTGGCAATGCCGGCTCACACGGCGTCAACGCCGGCATTTACACCAAGCTGCCCTACGACGTGGTGAAAGACTTCGTGCCGGTGGCCATGATTTGCACCACGCCGAATGTGATGGTGGTCAGCGCCAGCGTCAAGGCCCGCAACGTGGCCGAGTTTGTGGCACTGGCCAAGGCCAACCCGGGCAAGTTCAACTACGCCTCGGGCGGCGTGGGCAGTTCGGCCCATTTGTCGGCCGAGCTGTTCAAGAGCCTGACCGGCACCGACCTGACCCACATCCCCTACAAGGGCTCGGCACCGGCTGTGGCCGGCCTGCTGGGTGATGAGGTGCAGGTGATGATCGGCAACCTGCCGCCCTGGTCGGCACAGATCAAGGCCGGCCGGGTGCAGGCGCTGGCAGTCAGCACGGCCCAGCGCCATCACAGCCTGCCCGAAGTACCGGCCCTGGCTGAATCGCTGCCGGGTTTTGAGACCCTGGCCTGGTTTGGCGTGCTGGCGCCGACTGGTACCCCGCGGGCGGTGGTGGAGCGCATCAACACCCTGGTCAACCAGGCGCTGGAGCAGCCTGACATCAAGGCCCGGCTGGCCACCCTGGCCTGCGACCCGGCACCGTCAACGCCCGAGGCGTTTGCAAGTCGTGTCAGTGGCGACGTGGCGCGCTGGAAAAAACTCGCTGCCGAGAAAAATATTCGCGCCGACTGAGCCGGGGGCACCCACAGCTTGGGCTGACATAGCCCAAAGCCGAGTGAATCCTGCGGTGCTTGTAGAACGTCATCCAGTCACTCACAGTCACCAGCGCTTGCCGTCCACCGTTTAGTGCCGAGGTTGCACGGAACAACGGTGACCAACTTCAGCGGCGTCGTTAAAGGCGGGAACTTGCTGCTGATGGTCAAGTGCGGTGAATGCCGCAGTGATGTGGCACGGATGATTGAGGGCTCGTGATCCGAGCAGACCATCAACCCTGTAAGTGCCCGGTTTTGACGAGGATTAAACACCCCTCGACACTGAACGGCTGATGATGGCTCAAGTGGGGACTGCGAATCCAGCTGCCTTGAGGGTAGCTTCCATGCTCGTCCGAAAATATGCCTTCGACCACATAGATCTCCTCCCCACCAAAATGACGGTGAGGATTGAAAAAAGTGCCTGGTGCCCATCGCACCATGGCCGTGTGTGTGGTTCCGAATTCAGACAGGGGCATGACCATCAGCCCATCGACCATGCCGCGGAACCACTGCGATTGATGGGTGTGGACCACAACCCTCTCGCTGTCATCGGGTGAGAGGTGCCGAAGTTTCACAAACAAGGTGCACCCGACTTCAGAAAAAGGTGCATGCCTGGAGCCCGGCGGGTTTTTCAAGTAAGTGCCGGGCCCGTATTCTCCAAACTCGTCGTTCAAGGTTCCACTGAGCACCAGAATTTCTTCCCCAAGCCCGTGCTCATGCCAATCGAACTTCGCACCGGCATCGTATCGAACGATGGAGGTCGCGCGTGCCACCTCACCACCATGTCGCTCCAACAGCCTGCGGTGGACCCAAGGTGATGGCGATGGCTGCCACGGCAAGGCGTTGCTATTGACAACACAGCGCTGAGACAACTCAGCGTTGAGCAAAAGGGTGTTCATGGAAATGTCTTTCATTGCGCCTATGCTAAAACAGTTTGAGCGCCCAGCCAACGCAGATCGGCACCAGCGCGCTCAGCGGTTGAGCAGGGTCTCTATGCCCGGCGGTACGGCCTGGTAAGGGTGGGCTGCCAACAAGGGGAGCTGCACAGCCAGCAAGCGGCCGGCTTGCACCGGCACCGCCAATTGCCCGCCGACCATCGGCAGGCCAGGCCCAGCTTGCACCTCGTCATAGAGCGGACTCTCATCAAACTGGATCTCCAGCATGTCGCAGACGGGCGCCACTGCCGCCACCAGCAGGCTGTGCCAGCTGCAGACCGGCCCGGACGGGTTATGCGGTGAGAACTGCACCCCCTGCGCCGCCGCGCGTTCGGCAATGCGCAGCATCTCCCAAGGGCCGCCGCAGTACTTCACATCCGGCATGACCACGTCGTACAGGCCTTCGTCAAACAGGGTCTGAAACGCTGCTAACCCAACCTGGGTTTCGGCCGCAGCCAGCAGCACCCCCTGCGCGTTGGCGGCGGCGCGCAAGCGGCGCGTGGCAGCCCAGTGGGCATGGGTTTCGGCAATCGGGCATTCCAGCCAGTGCAGCCTGGCGGGCGCCAAGTCTTGCAATACCTGGAGGGCATGGGCCTCGTCAAAGCGCCAGTGGCAGTCCACCATCAGCCTGGCCGCTGGCCCCAGCGCCTCGCGCAGCGCCAGCATGCAGGCCACGCCGTGGCGAATGCGCGCCTGGCCGTCGGGTGTGCCGCACAGCGCTGGTGTCAGGCCATCAAAAGGCGCTGCCTTGAAGCTGGTGAACCCCTGGGCCTGAGCCCGCCGGGCAGTGGCCACAAAACCCTCGGGCGTGCGCAGGCGGGTGGCGCGGTTGATGTTGGCGTACAAGGTCACCTGCTCGCGCTGCAGCGGCCCCAGCACCGCTGCAGGCGCCACCTGCCGAGCCTGTACCAGCAGGCTGGCCACCGCTTGCAGCACGGCGCTGGTGACGGTGTTGGCGACCAGCCCGCCGGGCGACTGTGGCGACACCCGCAACTGCGTGGCCGCGTCATCCAGTGACAGGCCGAGCCAATCCGGCGCCAGGTGCGCGGCGGCCGCCACCAGCATCGGCTCCCAACCGATCAGCGAGGCCTCACCCCAGCCCACAGCACCATCGCTGTCGGCGACGGCGATAAAGACCCAATTGGTTTTGGGCGAGACGTTGAAGACATGGGTGTCGATGCGGGCCAGGGTGCTCATGGCGCTCAACCCCGCATCAGCGCCTCAATCTCATCGGCAGCCACCGGCACGCCGCGGCTGATCAGCTCGCAGCCACTGGCGGTGACGATGGCGTCGTCTTCGATCCGGATGCCGATGTTGTGGAAGGCCTCGGGCACGCCTGCGGCCGGGCGCACATAGATGCCGGGCTCGATGGTCAGCACCATGCCAGGCTGCAGGATGCGCGCCGGCCGGTTGACGATGGTGTCGCCGGTGAGCGCGTCCTGGCGCACGCTGGTCTGGCCGATCTCCGAGGGCTCGGTGTAGGCGCCGCAATCGTGCACATCCATGCCCAGCCAGTGGCCGGTGCGGTGCATGTAGAACTGGAAGTAAGCCCGCTTTTCGATCACATCGTCCAGCGTGCCGACCTTGTTGCTGTCCAGCAGGCCAACATCAAGCATGCCCTGCGCCAGCACCTTGACGCTGGCCTCGTGCGGGTCGGTGAAGCGGGCACCGGCCCGGGTAGCGGCCACGGCAGCGTATTGGCTGGCCAGCACCAGCTCGTACAGCGTGCGCTGCGGCCCGCTGAAGCGGCCGTTAGCCGGGAAAGTGCGCGTGATGTCGCTGGCGTAGCCATCAAGCTCGCAGCCAGCGTCGATCAGCACCAGTTCGCCGTCGCGCACCGGCGCGGTGTCGGCCCGGTAGTGCAGCACGCAGGCGTTGGCGCCGGCGGCCACGATCGAGCCGTAGGCCGGGT
>CAMCZF010000226.1 GCA_945885775.1 Rhodoferax sp. OV413
TGGGGCTGAGCCTGGCTTTCTATGGGGTTGGCATGGTAATGGGGGCGTTGGCGGCTCCGCGCATCGTGGGCTGGTTGAGCGCAGGGTATGCCATTGTGTTGGGGCCAGCGTTCTCGCTGGTGGCAGCCCTGGTCATGGCGGCGACCCTGCTGGTGCCGCAGGGCTTGCTGGCCGCATTCTCATTCTGGTTGTTCGGGTTCGGGCCGATCATTTGGGTCATCACCTCTACCACCTTGCGCCAGACTGTCACGCCGCTGCGAATGTTGGGTCGCGTGGGGTCCATCAACATGGTGGTGAGCTCGGGTGCGCGGCCCTTGGGTGCTGCCTTGGGTGGCCTGATCGGTAGCCAATGGGGAGAAGCCGCAGCCTTGTCCGCCGTGGTGGCGTGCTTTCTCGTCCAACTGCTCATCATCCTGGACTCGCCCGTACGGACCCTCCAGCGGCTGCCCGAGTCCGTTGGCAATTGAGCCGTTTAACTGTCCATTTTTCTGGCCCACCCTGACCCGGCCCGGGCGCGTAAACTGCGGGTTTGCCGGCCAGATCCTGGCGTCTGGCCATGCCCAACAAGAACGGAGACAGTCATGCAAGGCACACTTATTTTTATGCGCCGGCTAGGTATTGTGCTGGTGGCGCTGCTGCTGCTGGCGGCGCTGGCGATTCAGCTGAGCGGTCACGGTTATTTTTGGCGCGCCCTGGCCGGTACGTATCTGCAGGGCCACACCACGGCCCATATTGACGATGCCGCCAATTTTGCGCAGCGCACCATCCCTGCCGGCACGCCGCAAGACTGGCCCAAAGATGCACGCTACAACCAGCGGCCGCTTGACCCTGCGATGCAGGCTTATCTCAAGCAATATGGCACGGCTGGCTTTTTGGTGGCGCAAAACGGCGCCGTCGTGCATGAGCAGTACTTTGCGCCCTACGACCAGAACAGCCGGACCAACTCATTTTCAGTCGCCAAGACCATCACCACCATGCAGGTTGGACTGGCCATTCAGCAGGGCTTTATCCCCAACTTTGACGCACCCATCACCGGGCAGCTCCCCGAATACGCCAACGATTCCCGTGGCAGCAAAGCTACTCTGGCCCAGCTCTCCAGCATGAAGGCCGGCCACGACTGGACCGAAGACTACTACCTGCCGCTGAACGTCACCACTGACCTTTACTTTGGCCAAGACGCGCGCAAGTTGGTACTGCGCCAAGGCTTCGAACGAGAGCCCGGAAGCGCCTATGAATACAGCAGCGGCACCACTCAGTTGCTGGGTGTTTACCTGGAGCGTGCGCTGGGCGCTAAAGAAAAAGGACTGACCATCAGCCAGCACCTGTCCCGCAGCATGTGGCAACCGCTGGGCATGGCGCGCGAAGGCATTTACACCTTGGACCGGGCCGGGAGCGAAGGCGGCATCGAGCGCACCTACTGCTGCATCTTCGCCACCGTGCGCGACTTTGCCAAGTTTGGCCAACTGCTTTTGCAGGACGGTCAGTGGCAGGGCAAGCCGCTGTTGGACAAGGCTTTTGTTGAGCGCATGCGCCAGCCTGACCTGAAACCTTATTACGGCCACTCGCTCTGGATGGACTGGCAGTACAAGCACCCGTTTTATTTCATGCAGGGCCATCAGGGCCAGTATGTGATTGTGGTGCCCTCCAAGCAGCTGGTGGTGGTGCGTCTGGGGCAGTTCCGCAACAAGAAGGACAAGGGTCCGAATAGCGTTACGCCCAGTGAGGTCTATCGGTTTGTGGACCAGGCGGTGGCGCTGGTGTTGTGAGGTCGGCCCAACACCCCACTGCCCTGCGCAACGCGCAACTGCTGCGGCTTGCCGACATCCTGACCGACGTGGTCGAGTTCGAGCAGCCGGTTCGTACCAGTGCCGAGGCAGCGGCTGCCATTGGCTGTTCTGTGGCCGAGATCGCCAAATCCATCGTGTTTCGGGGCCAGACGAGCGGCTTGGCGGTGATGGTGGTGGCCAGCGGCGACAACCGGGTTAGCGAGGCTAAGGTGGCGGCTTTGGTGGGCGAGGGTCTGGGCCGCGCGGACGCAGACTTTGTCCGGGCTGCAACCGGCTACGTCATTGGCGGTGTTGCACCCTTTGGCCACGCTCAGCCCTGCCGGGTCCTGCTGGATGAAGAGCTGCAGCGCTTCTCTGCGGTTTGGGCAGCAGCGGGCACGCCCTACTCGGTGTTCCCCCTGAGTCCGGCCCAATTGCAGCGGCTGACCGACGCCGATTGGTCAGACGTTAAGGCCTGAAGCGGAACAGCCAACCCATGGTGCGATACTTGTCTGGATGCACGTTAGAGATATGCCTCCGGCTTTATTGATGTTCTTCCGGTTCCCATGACAGACCACTATGCCGTGTTGGGGCTGGCCAGCGACGCGGTGCTGGCTGACATCAAAAAAGCCTTTCGCCAGCAGGCGGCCCTGCATCACCCCGACCGCAACAGTGCTCCCGAAGCGCCGGCCCGTTTTCGGGCCGTACAGGCGGCTTATGAGGTGCTCTCAGACCCCGACCGGCGCCAGGCCTACGACGACAACCGTCGACGCAACCTGCTGGACGATCCGCTGCAAATCGCCAGCGAGATTTGGCAGAACTACTTCAAAACCATACTTTGAAGTTAATTTGAATGGACACAGACACGTGAGCACCTCGCCTTTTTTCCACAACCTTGCTTCGGCTTATCAGGCTGAACTGGATGACTTGAGCTCGGACTCCGAGGGCCGCGATGTGCTGCGCCAGCGCCTGGCTGACAAACGCCGCGAACTCGGGTTTTTACGCCAGATGATTGAGTTGAGCCCGGAGATGGTGGCGGTGGTGTTTCACCAGGGTTTCCAATTCAAGCAGCCGCAGCGCATGGAGCAACTGACCAAGCAGGCGTCGGAAGACCTGCCGGCCTGGGCCAGTCTGGCAGACGCCGTCACGCTGCAGCCCTGGGCTCGGCCGCTGAGCCTGGAGATCTTGAAAGAACCCATGGGGGACTGGTTTATGACCGTGGCGGCCGGGCTTGAGTACCTGTACGGCAAGCCTGCTAAGGCCCCAGTGTCTGATTCCGACAGCGACGATCAGGATTCGGATGACGACACAGACCGCGAACACTCAGACAACGGCGACGCCGACAGTGACGGTGACAGCGATGACGGCCATGACGGCAATGGGCGCCACGAGGCCGGCGAAGACTGGCTGGCCGAGCAGGGCTTTGACCGCAAGGACTGAGCCCACACCCTTTGATGTACTGAAAGCACCCATGAACCACCTGGCCCTGATCGCCAAGACTCAAAGTCTGATTGCCTCGGGCGACATTGTGGGCGCCGAGTCGGCCCTGGTGGCGCTGGCCGATGCCGAGGGCGACCAGGCCCTGATGGTGGTGCTGGCTCAGCTGCCGCCCAAAGACATCCTGGCGGTGATCCGCGAGTACGACAACTCCAAAGAGTCGGTGATCAACCTGCTGGTCACACCTGAGCAGTTTGCCCGCGCTGTGGTGTTGGAAAAGCAGTACAAAGACCTGACCCACAGCCACCTGCGCGGCATGCTCAATTCGATCATCTTCCGTGACGGGGCTGACCCGCTGGCCTTCATGAATGCCATGGGCGATCTCGACGGTGGCGCCGAGGCGCTGGCCGACTACTTTGCCGAGAAGCACAGCCGCATTGAGGCCTTTGCCCGCAGCGGCACTTTTGATACGGTGGAAGACGACGGTGAGGTGATGTCCGAAACCGCCTTGCTGGCCTCTGCCTATGCCAAACCCCGGGTCGAGCAGGATGAGGTGGCCGACCAAGACTGGATGGAGCTGGCCTGGATACTGCGGTACGAGTGCCCGGACCTGTTCATTGAAATGCTGCTGGTGTTGCGTGCCAAGGCCCGCGCCTTTGACGCCGGCCTGAGTTTTGACGAGGAGGCCGAGGCCGATGATGGCAAGGTCGACACCAGCGAGACGGACCGCGGCAACGCGACGCCGGCCGCGCGCGAGTCAGACGAAGAATCTGCCATCTAAGCGGCCCTCTAAGCGACGATCCAAGCAATCACCCGACCGGCCAGCCAACGCCCCATGTCCACCGTCTCCCTGTTTGATGCGCGGCCCTTCTTCGAGAAGGCGCTGGTCCACGGGGTGCAGCACGGCCTGCTGACGCCGGCCCGGCTGGAGGCCCTGTGCGCCGAGGCGCCCAAGGGCATGGTGCAGATTGCGCGCTACTTTGGCAGCGAGTTTTTGCGCCCCGAGCTGGAACAGGCCCGCGCACGTCTGGTCAACCTGATGAGCCTGTACCTGGAGCACAGCAGCGGCGGCGACCTGCAGCTGGCGGCCGAGGCACTGCGCGACCACTCGCTGCTGTCGCGCTCCAAGGGCGGCTCGGAGATGCTCAAGGCCCTGATTGCGATGCCGCAGAACAGCCACTTTGGCATGAACGAGCGCGGCGGCTTCAGCAAAGAGCACATTCCGCTTTTGGCCAAATGGTCGCTGCGCCCATTGACCGATTACCAGACCGAGCTGGCACAGCGCAGCCGGGCGGTTCTGGTGCTGGACGCCGCCATTTGGCTGGCCGGCGAGCTGGGGCTGGGCGCCGGCGAACTGGAAGAGGCCGGCACCGACGCCGAGGCCGTGATTCGCACCGCGCTGCTGCTGGCCACCGCCAAGCGCACCGAGATGCCTGATTGGCCCGCCTTTGCCGCCCTGATTACCGCCCTGCGCAAAGCGCAGGGAACGCCCAAGGCCCGGCCGCTGGAAATCGCACTACCCGCCCACCTGCCTGCGCATTTTTTGCCGGTGGTGGCCGGCCTGCGCCAGTCGGTACAGGCTGATCTGCCCAAAATTCTGGATGCCACCTTAAGCCCGCGCAAGCTGTTTGACCAGACCCCCAGCTTTCTGGGCCGCTACTTCTGGCTGGAAGGCGCCCTGAGCGAGGTAGACCACTTTGACCGTGCGGTCTCGGCCGCCTGGCACAAGGCCACCGCCGGCCACCAGGACGACGGATCGCTGCTGACGCTGTTTTTGTGCGTGGCGGCCGGGGCTAGCCCCCGCACCCTGCTGACCGAAAAAAGCGCCGCCACCCTGCTGCGCAAAATCCGCAAGAGCGGCCTGCAGCCGCCACTGGCCAGTGGCTACATTGCTGAACACGCGCCGCAGCAGCACCAGCAGGCCTATCTGGCGCTGTGGGACAACTTTTTGGACGAAGCCCTGGACACCCTGACCAACGACCACGGCTACACCCTGGCCGACGCACTGGCGCTGCTGCGGCGGGAGTGCCATGTCGGCGCGAGTTGACTGAAGGACGTTCCTGTCGCGTGACCGGGTCGATACATGTTGAGGTCTGCCGAGGTCAGTGTGCTCTGCGTCGAAGCACAGCCAGCATCAGCTCGGCCAAGGCGATGGCCAGCACCACCGCCAGGCACCAACCCGTGCCCATGCGCACGATGAGCCAGCCGCACACGATAGGGAAGCCAAAGATGCCGACAAAATAGGTCATCACAAACCAGGTCAATGCCGCATGGCGCAGCTCCAGTGGCGCATCGTTGATGACCTGGGTCTGGATGACTGAATACACCAAGCCGTAGCCCAGTCCGAGCAGGATGGCACTGCC
>CAMCZF010000227.1 GCA_945885775.1 Rhodoferax sp. OV413
GCCCGAGCGTGGCCGCATGGACCTGCGCAGCTATGGCATTGGCGCCCAGATCCTGCGGGACTGTGGCGTGCGCCGCATGAACCTGATGGGCAACCCGCGCCGCATGCCGAGCATGGCCGGTTACGGACTCGAAATCGCCGGCTACATCACAAAATAACAACGTAAGGACTGCCCATGTTTGGCAACGACAGCGCAACGCTGGATTCAACTGACCGGCGCATGAACGGCCGCTCACTGCGCATCGGCATCGTGCAGGCACGCTTCAATGAAGACGTCACCAACGCCCTGGCGCAGGCCTGCCGGGACGAGCTGCTGGCACTGGGCGTCGCTGAGAGAAACATTGAACTGGTGCAGGTGCCAGGTGCGCTGGAAGTGCCGGTGGCGCTGATGGCCATGGCGGAAAAGCTCAAATACGACGCACTGGTGGCGCTGGGCTGCATCATCCGGGGCGAAACCTACCATTTTGAACTGGTGGCCAATGAGTCGGGGGCCGGTATCAGCCGGGTGGCACTTGATTTTCAGTTGCCCATTGCCAACGCCATCCTCACCACTGAAGACCTGGCGCAGGCGGTGGCCCGGCAGCACGACAAGGGGCGTGATGCCGCCCGCGTTGCAGTTGAGATGGCCAATCTGCTGGACAGCATCTGATGGACAACATCAGTATCCGAAGCGCTGGCAACCGCCCGCCCCGCCAAAGCCGCACAGGCCTGACCAGCACCGGCGCCCGCAAGGCGGGAAGTAAATCAGGCCGCACCCGTGCCCGCGAATTTGCCCTGCAGGGGCTCTACCAAAGCTTGGTCGGGCGCAACACACTCGAAGACATTGACGCCTTCACCAGGGACCTGGCCGGTTTTACAAAAGCCGATACGCTGCACTTTGATGCCCTGTTGCAAGGCTGTGTGACGCAGGCCGAGGCACTGGACGCGCTCATTCTGCCCCTGCTGGACCGCAAAATGGCCGAGATTTCGCCGGTTGAGCATGCCGTGATGCGGATCGGCGTCTTTGAGTTTCAGTACTGCCTCGATGTGCCCTGGCGCGTGGTGCTCAACGAGTGCATTGAACTGGCCAAGGAGTTTGGCGGCACCGATGGTCATAAATACGTCAATGCCGTGCTCAACGGACTGGCGGCCAAACTGCGGGTGGACGAGGTCACTGCCGAACGCCACGCGCCTGGGCGATGAAGATCTCGGGCAGAGCGCAGCGGATTGAGCCCTTCTATGTGATGGAAGTGGCCAAGGCCGCTGCTGCGCTGGCGCGCGAGGCTGCGGGCAGCGACCAGCCGATGGTGTTCCTGAACATCGGCGAGCCCGATTTCACCGCACCGCCCCTGGTAAAGGCTGCCGCCGAGCGCGCCCTGCACGATGGCGCCACCCAGTACACCCAGGCCACCGGTCTGCCGCACTTGCGCGAACGCATCAGCGATTGGTACCTGAGCCGCTTTGGCCTGCAGGTGCCGGCCAGCCGTATTGTGGTGACCGCCGGCGCATCGGCGGCCCTGCAACTGGCCTGCCTGGCCCTGATCGAGGCCGGCGACGAGGTCTTGATGCCAGACCCCAGCTACCCCTGCAACCGGCATTTTGTCAGTGCTGCCGACGGCCGCGCTGTGCTGATCCCGACCACCGCTGCCGAGCGTTTCCAGCTCAGCGCTGACAAAGTACAGGCCGCCTGGGGACCGCAAACCCGCGGCGTGCTGCTGGCCTCCCCCTCCAACCCGACCGGCACCTCGATTGACCCCGCTGAGCTGCGCCGCATCCATCAGGTGGTCAGCCAGCGTGGGGGCATCACGCTCATTGATGAAATCTACCTCGGCCTGAGCTTTGACGAACGCTATGGTCAAAGTGCCCTGGCACTCGATGAGAACATTGTCAGCATCAACAGCTTCAGCAAATACTTCAGCATGACAGGCTGGCGCCTGGGCTGGCTGGTGGTGCCGCCGCAGCTGGTGGATGTGGTCGAGCGACTGGCACAGCACCTGTTCATCTGCCCCAGCACCCTGGCCCAACATGCGGCACTGGCCTGTTTTGAGCCCGACAGCCTGGCCGAGTATGAGCGCCGTCGCACCGAGTTCAAGGACCGGCGCGACTACTTTATTCCGGCTCTAAATGCGCTAGGTCTAACGGTACCGGTGCAGCCCGACGGCGGCTTTTACGCCTGGGCCGACTGCAGCGCACTGTGCCGCCAACTGGGCGTGGCAGACAGCTGGGACGCGTCGTTCGAGATCATGCGCCGGGCCCACCTGGCGGTCACGCCTGGGCGAGATTTCGGGGTGGCCGAGACCGGGCGCTTCATCCGTTTTTCCACAGCAAGTTCCATGGCGGCGCTGCAAACCGCCGTTGCCCGACTCGGCGCACTGCAACCGTGAGCCAGCTCGCACCCTTTAGCGCTGAATTTGTCTGGCCCGTGCGGGTCTATTGGGAAGACACCGACGCCGGTGGCATCGTGTTTTACGCCAACTACCTCAAGTTTTTTGAACGCGCCCGCACCGAATGGCTGCGTTCGCGAGGCATCAGCCAAGCCAGGCTGCGTGAGACCTCCGGCGGCATCTTTGTCGTGAGCGACACGCAGCTGCGCTACCTCAACCCGGCCCGCCTGGACGATGAGTTGCTGGTGACAGCCCAAGCATTGGAGATTGGCCGTGCATCGCTGACAATACGCCAGCGAGCAGTGCGACACTCCACAGCTAGCCCGCTGGTGCTGTGCGAAGGCAGCATTCGCATCGGCTGGGTCGATGCCGAACGCCATCGGCCAGCGAGAATTCCGTTAACTGTACTGGAAGCCCTGACATGAACCAAGACCTCTCGATCCTGCACCTGGTGCTTAATGCCAGCCTCGTGGTTCAGCTGGTGATGCTGCTGTTGGTGGTGATTTCGGTCTGGAGCTGGGCCGCCATTTTCCGCAAGCTGTTTGCATTGCAGCGGCTGGGCAGGCTCAACGACCACTTTGAGCGCGAATTCTGGTCGGGCACCAGCCTGAATGACCTTTTCGCAGCGGCCACACAAAACGCGCGCGGCGCCGGCCCCATGGAGCGCATCTTTGCCAGCGGCATGCGCGAGTTTCAAAAACTGCGCGAAAAGCGCATCACCGACACCTCGACCCTGCTAGACGGCGCACGGCGCGCCATGCGCGCAAGTTTTCAGCGCGAAATGGACGTGGTGGAGACGCATCTGTCGTTTCTGGCCTCGGTCGGTTCGGTCTCACCCTATGTCGGCTTGTTTGGCACGGTCTGGGGCATCATGCACGCCTTCACCGGTTTGGCTGCGCTGGAGCAAGTGACCTTGGCCACCGTGGCGCCTGGCATTGCGGAGGCACTGGTGGCCACCGCCATCGGGCTGTTTGCCGCGATTCCAGCAGTGGTCGCCTACAACCGCTTCGCCCGCGACATCGACCGGGTCGCCATCAAGCTGGAGACCTTTATCGAAGAGTTCTCCAATATCCTGCAACGCAACCTGGGTGCCCAGTCGGCGTCCAGTCGCTGAAAGGAGCCCGCTCATGCCTACCATGGTGAACCGGGGTAGAGGTCGCCGCACCATCAATGAGATCAATATGGTGCCCTTTATTGACGTGATGCTGGTGCTGCTGATCATCTTCATGGTCACTGCCCCACTGATTACCCCCAGCGTGATCAACCTGCCCAAAGTCGGCAAAGCCGCCAAACAGCCGGATGTGGTGGTGCAGATCATCCTCAGCGAGGGTGACGTCTTGGAGCTCAAAACCAAGGACAAGACCAGCAAACCATCGCTCAAGGAACTGGCCGGGGCGGTGCGCCAGGCCCAGGCCGGCGCCAGCAACTCGGCCGTGGTCATTAGCGCCGACCGCAGCATCAAGTACGAGTCGGTGGTCAAAGTGATGGACACGCTACAGCGAGCCGGTGTGCAACGCGTGGGCCTCTCGGTGCAAGTGGTTAACTAGGATAGCCGCTGTGCCCGTTGCGAAGGAACACCTGCAATTCGCGCCACCTCGGCCGCCGGGACAACTGCGCTCGTTTGGCCTGGCCGTGCTGGCGCACGTGCTGCTGCTGGCAGCGCTGACTTGGGGCGTGAGCTGGAAACGCCAAACCCCAACCCTCAGTGCGGACGCTGAATTATGGGCTGCAGTACCCAAGGAAGCGGCGCCCAAGGTGGTCGAAGCGCCGCCGCCTGAGCCTGCGCCAATCCCTAAGTTTTTACCCAAAGTCGCACTTCCGCCACCGCCGCCTCCACCACCTCCCCCGGCTGAGGCCGAAACGCCCAAGGCCGACATCGTCCTGGCCCAGGAGAAAGAACGCAAGCGGCAGCTCGAACTGAAGGCTGAACGCAAGGAAAAACTAAAAAAAGAAAAATTGGAGAAGGAAGCGGCCGCGCTAGAGAAGAAACGTCAGCTCGCAGAAGCCAAGCTGGAAGCCCAGCGCGCCGAGGCGCTGCGGATGGAGCAAATGAAGCGAGCCCTGGCCCAGTCGCGTGCAACCGGCGCAACCGGCGCGGCCGTCACGCCGGCACCTGTCACGCCTAAGCCAGCTGTGGCACCGCCAGCCGTAACGCCTACCCCGGCTGTGACACCTCCAGCCGTGACACCTCCAGCCGTGACACCTCCTGCTGTGACGCCTGCCCCGGCTGTGACACCTCCAGCGGTAGCGACCGTCAAGCCAAGTCCTACCCCGGCTACCGTACCCGCACCGGTCATTCCCGGCGCCACTGGCGCTCCGACCGCTACCGGCACTGCGGCCCAAGCTGCTGGTCCGTCGGGAAGCTATGGAGGCAAGATCATTAAACTCATACGTGACGGGACCTTTTACCCCGATTCGATCTCAGGCAGGCCGCCACGGGTAGTGGTTTTTATCAGGGTCGACACTAACGGCCAAATATTGTCTCGGCGGATCACAGATCCCAGCGGAAACGGAGCTTGGGATGAAGCCGTGCTGAAGGCCATCGACAGGTTGGAGTCTCTGCCCAAAGACATCAGTGGCAGCATACCAGTGCTGTTGATTAACGAGGGCGTTCAGCTAAGCGTAAGTTATTAATCGCCTCTGCCTCTCATCATCGAGTCGATATCTACTTATGGGGCAAGTTGGAGGCCGAAGTAATCACTGGATCGTTTGAACCAACCCCACCGAAAGATGTTGAAAGTGAGCATCGGCCGTCAGCATGGACACCGCATGCCGCTTCACCACCGCTGCGATGATGTTCATTCCTTTGTGTCCAACTGCCGCAACTGGCGCCAGTTGTCCTCGACCTGGACCTGGCCACGAAGCGCCATTAACTTTTGCTTTCGCACCACCGCGAGGTAGTCTTTGAGCGCATGGCGAATCGCAATCAGAGGCGTTTTCTCACCAGTAAATTGCATCAATTGCTCAACCAAGTCATCATCAAGTGTTAGGGAAACTCTGCATAACTCCCCATGAAATGTGTTGAAAAAAGCCTCAGTTTGCTATAAAATTCATAGCATGAAACAAGCCTCATTGAACCTCAATCTGCAACTCAAGAAGACCCGCAAACAAGTCTTCCTTGAGCAGATGGAGCAAGTTGTTCCCTGGGCTGATTTGGTCGCCCTGATTGCGCCGTACTACCCCGAAGGCAAGAACGGCCG
>CAMCZF010000228.1 GCA_945885775.1 Rhodoferax sp. OV413
CCTGGCGCGCTACACGCCTCAGGACTTCATCGCCCTGCTGCAAAAACACGGCGTGGCCTGGCATGAAAAACACAAAGGCCAGCTGTTTTGCGACCACTCGGCCGAAGACATCATTCGCCTGCTGTTGGCAGAGTGCGATGCGGGCGGCGTGACGCGCTGGCAGCCCTGCCGGATTCACTCCATTGCCTTTTCGGGCACCAGCCCTTATGGCAGTAGCCTAGGCAGCTATGAAATTAGTAGCGATCGCGGTTCCATTCAGGCTGCGGCAGTGGTGGTGGCCGCGGGTGGCCTGTCGATCCCAAAAATTGGTGCGAGTGACCTGGGCTACCGCCTTGCCCGTCAGTTTGAGCTGCCGGTGATAGAGCCTCGCCCTGCGCTGGTGCCGCTCACCTTCGACGCTGCCGCCTGGGCCCCGTATGCCGAACTGGCCGGTCTGGCGCTGCCGGTGCGCCTCGAGACTGGCAGCAAAAAGGGGCGCATGAGCTTTGCCGAAGACCTGCTCTTCACCCACCGAGGGTTAAGCGGCCCGGGTGTGCTGCAAATATCGAGCTATTGGGCGCCTGGCACGCCAATCCGACTTAACCTGACGCCGCAGCACAACATGACGGACTGGTTGGCGCAGGCCAAAGCCACGTCGCGCCGGCTGATAGCCAACGAGCTGGGCGCGCTGGTGCCCGCTCGGCTGGCCGACGCCTGGGTGGCGCAGGGTGCGGCCCTGGGCCATAACTGGCTACGACCCATCAACGAGGCCTCTGACAAAGCCTTGGCCACCCTTTCCGACCGGCTTGCCAATTGGGCGCTGACGCCAACCGGCACTGAGGGCTATAGAAAGGCCGAGGTCACAGCCGGAGGCGTGGACACACGGGCGCTGTCGAGCCAGACCATGGAGTCTCGCCAGCCGGGTTTGTATTTCATTGGCGAGGTGGTTGACGTGACGGGTTGGCTGGGCGGCTACAACTTTCAGTGGGCCTGGGCCAGCGGCTATGCCTGCGCCCAGGGGATGGCAGCACGCCTGCGGCCGACTACCGCCAGCGCCTGAATCTGGGTGTCGAAACTCGGTTGAAACCCGAAATATGTAAGGCTATAATCCGTGGCTTTGCTGGCAAACCCCCGCTGCCTGATCAATTTTTAAGCGGGGAACATCGCAGAACATCCGTCACATGGCCCGATCTTCCATTGGCTGAGCACTGCACCTTTTGGACAACCTGACGTAATGACAACCATCCGTGTAAAAGAGAACGAGCCGTTTGATGTAGCCCTGCGCCGTTTCAAGCGCACCATTGAGAAACTGGGTCTTTTGACTGACTTGCGTGCACGCGAGTTCTACGAAAAACCCACCGCCGTGCGCAAGCGCAAAAAGGCCGCAGCCGTCAAGCGTAACTACAAGCGTATCCGCGCTATGCAGTTGCCCAAAAAGATGTACTGATCCGGGGACGCCGGTCAGTGGCCTGCCAGGCCAGATCAAAGCTCGCCGGGGACGCTCTGGCGAGCTTTTTTTTGCCCTCCCCTTTCCACACGCCCCCTCTACCCAACCTGATGCCAGGAGCACTGCAATGTCACTCAAAGATCAAATCACCGAAGACATGAAGACCGCCATGCGCGCCCGCGACAGCGAGCGCCTGGGCACCATCCGGTTGCTGCTGGCGGCTGCCAAGCAAAAAGAAGTGGACGAGCGCGTGGTGCTGGATGATGTGGCCATGGTGGCCATCGTCGATAAGCTCATCAAACAGCGCAAAGACTCGGTGGCCGCCTACCTGCTGGCCGCTCGACAGGACTTAGCTGACAAGGAATCTGCCGAGATTACCGTTCTCCAGGCCTACCTGCCCCAGCGCCTGAGTGCGGAAGAGGTGACCGCCGCTGTTCAAGCCATCGTCACCGAACTCGGCGCCAAAGGCCCGGGCGACATGGGCAAAGTGATGGGTGCGGTCAAAACGCGGCTTGCCGGCAAGGCTGACATGGGCCAGGTATCGGCCGCCGTCAAGGCAGCGCTGGCGGGGTAAGGAAGGGTGAGCTGCTGACCTTCCCGGAGCCTCAGCTCCCCGCCACCTTCATCCGGTTGACCAGTACCGAACCCACCTCTTTGGCGCCGTAGTTGTAGGTATCAGCGCCCACGGCCACGATACCCTTGAGCATGGTTCTCATGTTGCCGGCGATGGTGATTTCATGCACTGGGTAAGCAATTCGGCCGCGCTCTACCCAAAAACCGCTGGCGCCGCGCGAGTAGTCGCCGGTGACGTAATTGACACCACTGCCCATCAACTCGGTCACAAACAGGCCGGTACCCAGCTTCTCCAACATGGCATCCAGGCTGTCACCAGGGCGGGTCTTGCGCGAATGCAGGGTGAGGTTGTGCGAGCCGCCGGCGTTGCCGGTGGTCTTCATACCCAGCTTGCGTGCCGAGTAGCTGCTCAAAAAGTAGCCCTGCACCCGGCCTGCTTCCACCACCTGACGCGGCTTGACACGCACGCCTTCATCGTCAAACGGCGAACTGCCCTTACCGCGCTTGACAAACGGGTCTTCGAAAATGTCGATGTGCGCCGGCAACACCCGTTTGCCCAGTGAGTCGAGCAGAAACGAGCTTTTGCGGTACAAAGCACCACCGCTGATGGCCTGCACAAAAGCGCCCAGCAGGCCGGCTGCCAGCGGCGACTCAAACAGCACCGGGCATTCGGTGGTGGCGATCTTGCGCGACTTGAGCCGGCTCAAGGCCCGCTCGGCAGCGTAGCGGCCAACCGCCTCGGGCTCGGCCAGGTCCTCCGGATAGCGCATGGAGGTGTACCAGGCGTCGCGCTGCATGTCATTGCCCTTGCCGGCAATCGGTGACACCGACATCGAGTGGCGCGAGCTGGCGTAGCCACCCCGGAAGCCCCGGGTATGGGCGCTGAAAAAATGCGACTGCTGGGCCGACACGCCGGCGCCTTCGCTGTTGGTGATCCGCCGGTCAACCTGAAGAGCTGCACTCTCGCCGCGCAGTGCCAAAGCCGCCGCTTCTTCAGCCGTGATGGCCCAGGGGCAAAACAGGTCTAGGTCGGCGCGCTGGCGCGAGGTCGGGGCGATGTCACGGGCATCTGGCAGTGCGGCGAAGGGGTCTTTGGCGGTAAAACGGGCGATGTCAAACGCCGCCTGAACCGTCTGCTCTATGGCGGCCGCAGAAAAGTCAGAGGTGCTGGCATTACCCCGGCGCTTGCCGATGTAGACGGTGACGCCCAGCGACTTGTCGCGGTTGCGCTCGACGTTTTCGAGCTCGCCCTTGCGCACAGAGACGCTCAGGCCACTGCCCTCCGAGGCTTCAGCCGCCGCGTCAGTGGCGCCTATTTTTTTGGCATGCGCCAGCGCGCTGTCGACCAAATTTTCAAAGAATGGGCGGCTGTAGCTGAAGCCGCTGCCGGCGCTGGGCGCGGCTTTCGTGGGGTTAGGGTTCTTCATATCGGAAGCTATGATACTTGGCTATGTCACGCAAACTGAAAAAAGGCTATTTCGTTCGGGGCGAGTTCATCGCTGAAGGCAGCGAGCGCGATCTCGAGCTCAAGGCCGAGCTCAAGGGCACCAACGAGCAAAGCCGCACTGAGCTCAAGCGCGAGAGCACCGAACTGCAAAAACTGGGCGAGGACCTGCTGACCCTTCGCCCTGAGCTGATGGCGCGGCTGGCCGTGTCGGAAAAGCTCAAAGACGCTGTGGTGGAGGCCAAGCGCATCACCAATTTTGAAGGCAAGCGCCGGCAGATGCAGTTCATCGGCAAGCTGATGCGGCTGGTGGACCCCACGGTGCTTGACGAGGTGCGGACCGCACTGAACGATCAGCTGGGCGGCTCGGCGCAAGACAAGCTGCGCCTGCACCAGGCCGAACTCTGGCGTGACCGCCTGCTGCTCGACGACAACGCCCTTGGCACCTGGCTGACCGCCCATACTGACACCGACGCACAGCAGCTGCGTGCCCTGATTCGGCAGGCCCGCAAGGATGCACAACCAGAAAAGCCAGGTGCAGCTGTGCGCCACGGTCGCGCCTACCGCGATATTTTCCAGATCGTGCGAGATCAGCTTGAGCATGTGCCCGAGCCTGAGGCAGACACCGCCGTGACCTACGATGCAGATCAAAGACCATGACGACCACCCCTGACACCAGCACCAGCGCGGCCCATGACCCTGTGCGCATCGGCATCGTGTCGGTCAGCGACCGCGCGTCCAGCGGCGTCTATGTCGACCAGGGCCTGCCCGCCCTGCAAGACTGGCTGACGCGTGCGCTTAGGAACCCGATTGACTTTGAGGCGCGGCTGATCCCCGACGAGCAGGCCCTGATCAGCGCCACACTGATCGAGCTGGTCGACGCCGGCTGCGCCTTGGTGCTCACCACCGGCGGCACCGGCCCCGCCAAGCGCGACGTGACACCCGAGGCCACCTTGGCCGTGGCGGACAAGGACATGCCCGGGTTTGGCGAACAAATGCGCCAGATCAGCCTGAAGTTTGTACCGACGGCCATCCTGTCGCGCCAGGTGGCGGTCATTCGGGGGCAAACATTGATCATCAACCTGCCGGGGCAGCCAAAGTCGATTCGCGAGACCCTGGAAGGCCTGCGTGACGCTGAGGGCGCCAGTGTGCTGCCGGGCATCTTTGCCGCGGTACCCTACTGTGTGGACCTGATTGGTGGCCCGTATCTGGAAACAGTGGACGCGGTTTGCAAGGCTTTTCGGCCTAAGTCAGCCCAGCGCCCGGCGGCTGCGGCCTGAACGGCGCACTCGCCTACCGACCCACCAATTCGTTGAGCCGGTCGGCCTCGAAATGCTCTTGGCGCGCCGCATCAGCCGGCACGCAGTTGGCGGCTTGACTCTTCTGCAGCGTCTCAATCGCCTTCCAGAGCAGCGCAATTTGGTGATCCTGGCCGGACGCGTTGTCAATCAGCCCTCGCAGCGCCTGGCTCAGCGGGTCGTCGTTTTGGGTCACGCCGTAAGCTGAAAACCCCATTTTGGACGCCACCTCCTCGCGTTTGACATCCAGATCGGCCTGAATGATGCGGGCCGGGTTGCCCACTGCCGTCGCACCCGCTGGCACCGGCTTGGTCACCACCGCATTCGAGCCGACCTTGGCACCATCGCCCACCGTGAAGCCGCCCAACACCTGGGCACCCGCGCCGACCACCACATTGCGACCCAGCGTAGGGTGCCGGTTGGCACCCTTGTAGAGGGCCGTGCCGCCCAGGGTCACGCCCTGGTAGATGGTGCAGCCATCACCAATTTCAGCCGTCTCCCCCACCACCACGCCCATGGCATGGTCAAAAAACACCCGCTCGCCGATACGCGCCCCGGGGTGAATTTCAATCCCGGTCAAAAAACGGGCAATGTGCGAAATAAAGCGCCCCAGCCACTTCAGACCATGCTGCCAGCACCAATGGGCTCGCCGGTGCAAGATCAGCGCGTGCAGGCCGGGGTAGCAGGTGATGACCTCCCAGGTGCTGCGCGCAGCGGGGTCACGGTCAAGAATGCACTGAATATCGGAGCGAAGGCGGGACAACATGCCCTGCAGTTTAGCGGTCAGGGCCGGAACCCTTGGTCATCAAC
>CAMCZF010000229.1 GCA_945885775.1 Rhodoferax sp. OV413
GGCTGGGAAGTCGCCATATTCAAAGCCCAAGGTCTGCAGGTGCTCGCGCAGCAGTTCGAAATGCAGCGCCTCCTCCCGCGCCACCTGCAACCAATCGCGGTAAAAACGCTCGGGCATGTCGGCAAAGCGCCAACTCACATCCAGCGCCAGATTGATCGCGTTGGCCTCAATGTGGGCCAGCGCATGGATCAGCGCCCCCAAGCCCTCGCGCGTGCCTGGGGCACGCGGCTTGAGTTGTTGGGGCGGCACCAGCGTTGGGCGATCGGGGCGCCCGGGCAGGCCCGGAACGTCGGCGATGGTTTGAGCCGGCAGCACCAGCAAATTGTCCAGGTCGAGCTGACGCACCAGGCGCGCTTTTTCTGCCGGGTGGTCGATCCGCAGGAGCTGTTGCGCGATGAGCCGCGCCGAGTTTGTCATGTCAGGCGGCGTAGGGTGTGTGCATCCTTACAATTCTACGGAACGCAGCAACAGGGAATGTGTCATGGCAATTTACGAACTCGACGGCATCGCTCCACAGCTTGCCGAGTCGGCCTGGGTCGCTGACAGTGCGCAGGTCATCGGCAATGTCGCCTTGGCCGCCGACACCAGCATCTGGTTTGGCGCGGTATTGCGTGGTGACACCGAGACCATCCGTGTCGGACGCGGCAGCAATATTCAAGACCTGAGTGTGCTGCATGCCGATGTGGGCAGCCCACTGACCGTGGGCGAAGACGTGACGGTGGGCCACCAGGTGATGCTGCACGGCTGCACCATTGGCGACGGCTCGCTGATCGGCATTGGCGCGGTGGTCCTCAATGGCGCGGTGATCGGCAAGGGCTGCCTGGTCGGCGCGGGTTCGCTGGTCACCGAGGGCAAAGTGTTCCCCGATGGCTCAATGATCCTGGGCAGCCCGGCCAAAGTGGTGCGCCAGCTCAGCCCCGAGCAACTCGAGGGCTTACGCATGAGCGCCAGTCACTATGTCGACAACGCCCAGCGTTTTCGAACCGGCCTGAAGAAACTGGGCTGATCCAAAGTGTCTGAACTGCATAAATTTTTGTTTGAAGGCCTGCCAGTGCGTGGCATGCTGGTGCGTGTCACCGATGGCTGGACCGAGGTCCTGCGCCGGCGTGAGGCGGGCAGCCCTGCCGGGCCTTACCCGGTTCCGGTGCAACATTTGCTGGGCGAAATGGTGGCGGCCGCCTGCCTGATGCAAGCCAATATCAAGTTCAATGGCGCGCTGATTTTGCAAATTTTCGGCGACGGCCCGGTGAAGCTGGCTGTGGCCGAGGTACAACCTGATCTGGCCCTGCGCGCCACCGCCACGGTCACTGCTGAAGTCTCGCCCGGTGCCAGCCTGAGTGCCATGGTGAATGTCAACAACCTTGGTAAATGTGCGATCACGCTGGACCCCAAAGACCGGTTTCCGGGCCAGCAGCCCTACCAGGGTGTGGTGCCTTTGTTTGGCGACCGGCGTGAGAAGCTGGAGCAACTGAGTGAAGTGCTTGAGCACTACATGCTGCAAAGCGAGCAACTTGACACCCGCTTGGTGCTGGCGGCCGATGGTGAGGTGGCTGCTGGTTTGCTGATTCAGCGCCTGCCCATGGAAGGGGTGGGCAATTTGGCCGGGCGATCGGCGCGTCAAGCGGACGAGGACGAGATTGGACTCAACGAGCACTACAACCGGATCGCGCTGCTGGCCTCCAGCCTGAAGCGCGAGGAATTGTTGACGCTGGATGCCCAAACCATTCTGCGCCGTTTGTTCTGGGAAGAGGACCTGCGCCTGTTTCCGGCCTTTACCGGCGAGGCGGCGCCACACTTCGCCTGCACCTGTAGCCGGGAACGTGTGAGGCAGATGATCGTGGGTTTGGGACGCGACGAGGTGGAGAGCATCCTGGCCGAGCGCAGTGACGTCGAGGTTGGCTGCGAATTCTGTGGCTTGCAGTACCGTTTTGACCCGGTCGACGTAGCGGGTCTGTTCCTCGGCCCTGGCGCCTTGCCGCCGGCTGAGGCCGGGATTCAGTAAGACGCCAAGCTGCCTGCGTCAAAGCGATGGCGTGCTGTTCGAGTGCATGGGGGGTACGGCCGTTTTGCCGGCACCAGTCGCGCAGTGGCTCTGGTACCCATGCTGCCCCCAGGATAGCGACTTTACGGTGGTGCTGGCTTGGCTGTCAGCGGGCGATCTGCACGTAAATCTCGTTGGCTTTGACCATGCCGAGTTCAAAGCGCGCTTTTTCTTCGACCATGTCCAGGCCTTCTTTGAGGTCCCGCACCTCGGCCGCCAACCTGCTGTTGGTCAGCTGGGCCTGTTGGTTCTTTTGCTGTTGAACCTTCAGCTGGTCAGACAGTCGGGCCACATTGGGTAGGCTGCCACGGCCGAACCACAGCTGCGCGTGCAAGATCACGAGCAAGCTGATCAGGGCGGCCGGGACAGCGCGGTGGCCCATTGGGTATCAGCGCAGGTTGTAGAACGCCGCGCGACCCGGGTAGGTGGCAATGTCGCCAAGGTCCTCTTCGATACGCAGCAGCTGGTTGTACTTGGCCATGCGGTCCGAACGGCTCAAGGAGCCCGTCTTGATCTGGCCGGCATTGGTGCCCACGGCAATGTCGGCAATGGTTGAGTCTTCGGTCTCACCCGAGCGGTGGCTGATGACGGCGGTGTAACCCGCCCGCTTGGCCATTTCGATCGCGGCAAAGGTCTCGGTCAGCGTGCCGATCTGGTTGATCTTGATCAGGATCGAGTTGGCAATGCCCTTGTCGATGCCCTCCTTGAAGATGCGCGTGTTGGTGACAAACAGGTCATCGCCAACAATCTGCACCTTCTTGCCTAAGCGGTCGGTCAGTACTTTCCAGCCATCCCAGTCGCTCTCGCTCATGGCATCTTCGATGCTGATGATGGGGTATTTGTCGACCCAGGTTGCCAACACGTCGGTCCACTCCTCGGAGCTCAAGGTCAGGCCTTCGCCCTCAAGGTGGTACTTGCCGTCACGGTAGAACTCGCTGGCGGCGCAGTCCAAGCCCAGCGCAATTTGGCTGCCAGCCACGTAGCCGGCCTTGTCAATCGCCTCCAGGATGAGCTGGATGGCTGCCTCATGGCTGGCCACATTGGGCGCAAAACCGCCTTCATCCCCGACGGCCACGCTCATGCCCTTGTCGTGCAGGATCTTCTTCAGCGCATGAAAAACTTCGGCGCCGTAGCGCAGCGCTTCACGGAAGTTCGGCGCGCCTACCGGAATGATCATGAATTCCTGCAGGTCGAGGTTGTTGTTGGCATGCGCGCCGCCGTTCACCACATTCATCATCGGTACCGGCATTTGATTCGCGCCCATACCGCCAAAGTAGCGGTAAAGCGGCAGACCCGACTCTTCGGCTGCCGCCCGCGCCACGGCCATGGACACCGCCAGCATGGCATTGGCGCCCAGCCGGGATTTGTTCTCAGTGCCGTCGAGATCAATCAGCGTCTTGTCAAGAAAAGCTTGTTCCGAGGCGTCCAGACCCAGCACGGCCTCTGAGATCTCGGTGTTGATGTGCTCCACCGCCTTGCGCACCCCCTTGCCGAGGTAGCGGTCCGGGTCGCCGTCACGCAGCTCGATGGCTTCGCGGCTGCCGGTGGACGCGCCCGAGGGTACGGCAGCGCGGCCCATGGTGCCCGACTCCAGCAAGACGTCACCTTCCACAGTGGGGTTGCCGCGTGAATCCAGGATCTCGCGGCCGACGATGTCAACAATTGCACTCATCAATGTCTTTCAAAACAAAAAAGCAAATAAATCAAAACCAAGCGAGGGTCAGACACCTTCAGCAATCACCATCCGCATGATGGCTGCCCCCTGTCGTGCTGCACGTGCTTTGGCATATTCGGGCGACGATTCAAAGCGCCGGGCTGCGTCCATGCTCGGAAACTTGAGCAGCACCAACCTGTCTGGCACCCAGTCACCTTCGGCAACCTCGATCGCCCCGCCCCTGATGCAAATCTCTGCGCCATAGGCTTGCATGGCCGCCGAAGACAATTTTTTGTAGTCTTCGTACTGCGCCGGGTTGGTCACGGTCGAGTTGACAAGTACATAGGCACTGGGCATGTTCAAACTCCGATCTCATGTTCAAGGTAGCCGTTTTTCTTGGTAACCGCATCGAGCGCCATCAAGGTCTCCAGCAGCTGCCTCATGTGCTTGAGCGGCACAGCATTGGGGCCGTCGCTCAAAGCGCGGGCCGGGTCTGGATGGGTTTCCATGAACAGCCCCGCTACGCCCACTGCCACCGCCGCACGCGCCAGCACTGGCACCATGTCCCGCTGGCCGCCACTGCTGCTGCCCTGGCCGCCCGGCAGCTGCACCGAGTGGGTTGCATCAAACACCACAGGTGCCCGGGTTTCCCGCATGATCGCCAAAGCGCGCATATCGCTTACGAGGTTGTTGTAGCCAAAGCTGGCGCCACGTTCGCAGGCCATGAAGCGGTCGTCGTCCAGACCCGCGTCGCGCGCCGCCGCGCGGGCCTTGTCGATCACGTGCTGCATGTCGTGGGGCGCAAGGAACTGCCCCTTTTTAATGTTCACCGGCTTGCCTGATTGGGCTACCGCTCGGATAAAGTCGGTCTGCCTGCATAAAAAAGCCGGTGTTTGCAGCACATCCACCACTGCCGCCACGGCAGCGATCTGGTCTTCTGAGTGCACGTCGGTCAATACCGGCACCTGCAACTCGCGTTTGACTTTGGCCAAAATTTCGAGACCCTCTTCCAAGCCCGGGCCGCGAAAGCTGCTACCGCTGGATCGGTTAGCTTTGTCAAAGCTGCTCTTGAAAATGAAGGGGATGCCCAGGCTGCCGGCGATGTCCTTGAGCGCACCGGCGGTGTCCATTTGCAGCTGCTCGGATTCGATCACGCAGGGGCCGGCGATCAAAAAGAAGGGCTGTTGCAGACCGACCTCGAAGCCGCATAACTTCATCAGGCCACGGCCTTCAGGTTTTTACCACCGCTTTGGTGGTCGAGCGCCGCCTTGATGAACGCGTTGAACAGCGGATGCCCGTTCCAGGGCGTGGATTTGAACTCTGGGTGAAACTGCACGCCGATAAACCAGGGGTGTACGTTGTTGGGCAACTCGACGATTTCGGTCAGCTGTTCGCGTTGTGTTAGCGCCGAAATCACCAAGCCGTGCTCGCGCAGGGTGTCCAGGTAATTCACATTGGCCTCATAGCGATGGCGATGCCGCTCAGTGACCAGATCACCGTAGATCTGGTGCGCCAGGGTGCCAGGCGCCACATCTGAGCTCTGAGCGCCCAGCCGCATGGTGCCACCCAGGTCCGAGTGCTCGTCACGGGTCTTGATGGTGCCGTCTTGGTCTTTCCACTCGGTAATCAAGGCAATCACGGGGTAGGGCGTCTCGGGCTCGAACTCGCTGCTGTTGGCACCGGTCAGGCCGGCCACATGGCGTGCAAATTCGATGGTAGCCACCTGCATACCCAGACAGATGCCCAGGTACGGCACTTTGCTTTCCCGGGCGAAGCGGGCCGCGCAGATCTTGCCCTCAATGCCGCGTTTGCCAAAGCCGCCGGGCACCAGGATGGCGTCAAAGCGAGCCAA
>CAMCZF010000230.1 GCA_945885775.1 Rhodoferax sp. OV413
AGCGCCTCCACCCCGCAGTCGGACCGGCTGGCCGAGGTGGTGGACTATGACTTTGTGCGCCATCTGATTGCCGAGCGGGTGCAGCGCGGCCATGTCGAGCTGCAGGAAACCCTGTGCGACGAACTGGCAGCGGCGCTGTTGGCCCACCCCCAGGTGCAGGCGGTACGCCTGTCGACCTGCAAACCCGATGTCTACCCCGATTGCGAAGGGGTAGGGGTTGAAGTGTTTCGCATAAAGGGTTCACCCATATGACCGCCACCATGGGTTACCAAACCCTCACACTCACCGGACTGCGCTTTGAGGCCAGTCTGGGTATTCTTGAATCTGAGAAGCTGGCGCCCCAGCCGATTCAGGTCGACGCCGAACTGAGCTTGGGCACCCAGCCGCTGCTGCCGCGCAACGACGAAATCAACCATGTGCTGGATTACCGCAAGGTGCGAAAGATCATCATTGACGAGTGCACGGCCGAGCATGTGAACCTGCTGGAAACCTTGATCGGCAAACTGGCCAACCGCCTGATGCAGCTGCCCGGCGTGCAGGGCGTGCGGGTGAAAATTGCCAAGCTTGAGATTTTTGAAGATTGTGAAGTTGCCATCCGGGTCGAAACCGGACAATGGTGACCGAAGAAAGCCCACCATGAATGCCGTCTGGATTGACTCCGAAACCACCGAAGCCCCTGCCCCGGCCACCGAGCCGGGCCGCGCCCTGAAGATTGAGCGTGAAACCCATAAGTTGGAAAAACGCCTGTGCCGCCAAGTGGGGCAGGCGATTGTCGACTTCAACATGATCGAAGCCGGCGACCGCGTGATGGTGTGTGTGTCGGGTGGCAAGGACAGTTACGGCATGCTGGACATTTTGCTCAAGCTCAAGGCCCGCGCGCCGATTGACTTTGAGCTGATTGCTGTCAACCTGGACCAGAAGCAGCCCGGTTTTCCAGACCACATCCTGCCGGCTTATCTGAAGCAACTGGGTGTGCCGTTTCACATTGAGACGCAAGACACCTACAGCATTGTCAAAAAGGTGATCCCCGAGGGCAAGACCATGTGCAGCCTGTGCAGCCGGCTGCGCCGCGGCATTTTGTACCGGGTGGCCGACGAGCTCAAGGTGACCAAGATTGCGCTCGGCCACCACCGCGACGACATGCTGCAAACCTTTTTTCTGAACATGTTTTTTGGTGGCAAGCTCAAGGGCATGCCGCCCAAGCTGGTGAGCGACGACGGCGGCCATATCGTGATCCGGCCGCTGGCCAATGTGGCTGAGAAAGACCTGACGCGCTGGGCCGCGCACCGGCAGTTCCCCATCATCCCCTGCACCCTGTGTGGCAGCCAGGAGAACCTTCAACGCAAGCAAATTGGCAATATGCTGCGCGACTGGGAAAAGCAGTACCCGGGCCGCATCGAGAGCATGTTCACCGCGCTGCATAACGTGGTGCCCTCGCACCTGATGGACCACAGCCGGCATAATTTTAAGGACATCAAAACCACCGGCCTGCCCAGTGAGGACGGCGACAAGGGCTTTGACGATGAAAGCTTCGCCCTGCCCACCTTGCCCGGCCTGCAACTTGTTGGTGCTTGAGCCCTTGGCCGCACACTCCTCGTCCTCCACGCTCCCCATGCAGGCCACCCGCATCATTGCCATTCGCCATGGCGAGACCGCCTGGAACGTGGCCAGCCGCATCCAGGGCCAGCTCGACATCGGGCTCAATGCCCGGGGCCGCTGGCAGGCAGCGCAAGTGGCTCAGGCGCTTCGCGGCGAACCATTGCAAGCAGTCTATGCCAGTGACTTGGCCCGGGCTTGGGACACGGCGCAGGCGATTGCCCAGGTTAGTGCCGTCGGCTTGACCGAACACGTCGGCCTGCGCGAGCGGGGTTTTGGTGAATTTGAGGGTCAGACCCATGCCGACATGGAGGCCAACTGGCCCGAGCATGCCCTGCGCTGGCGCCAACGCGACCCCCATTGGGCGCCGCCCGGCGGTGAATCTTTGACTGAGTTGCGGGACCGCATCCGCCACACCGTGGATGAATTGGCCAGCGCCCATGTCGGCCAACAGATCGTGCTGGTGGCCCATGGCGGCGTGCTCGATGTGCTCTACCGTCTGGCCACTGGCCAGGCCGTCCAGGCACCACGCAGTTGGCAGCTGGGTAATGCCACCATCAACCGCCTGCTCTGGACCCCGGAGGGCCTGTCACTGGTCGGCTGGTCGGATGCGCGCCACCTAGAGTCTGAGCCGCTGCTCGACGAGTCCAGCGACTAAGTCGGTATTGCTGTCATTCCCGGCTGCGACCGGGAATCCAGGAACGCATGGATCCCCGGTCCTAGCCGAGGATGACGGGTCGTAGCCGGGGATGACGAGATTTGTGCCGGGGATCACGATATGACGTGAATATTTCCAAGTAAAATTTGTAAATGGCATTTAACTTGGAAAGTTTGGCGCTGGACCCAGACGCTGCTCGGCAGTACATCGACGCGCATGGGGCCTTTTTGGAGTACGAGCGCAGCAAAAAAAATGCGCTGCAAGTCCGGGGCGGGATGGTCTGGAAAACGGTCGATGGTAAGGCCTACCTGATTCGCACCAGCCCGTCCGGCGGACAGCGGAGTTTGGGCAGGCGATCGGCAGACACGGAACTCCTCTACCAAAACTTCATCGAAAAAAAGCAGTCGCTGCAGGAGCGGCTTGGCAGTCTGAAGGCCGTCATGGTCAAGCATGAGCGTATGAATCGGGCGCTCAGAGTCGGACGCATGCCCAATATTGCCGTGGCAATTCTGGGTCGGCTTGCCGATGCTGGGCTGTCAGACTATTTCAAGGTGGTGGGAACGCACGCACTCTACGCCTATGAAGCGGCTGCCGGCGTGCGTTTTGCCTCTGCGATCACGGCCACCCGCGATATTGACCTGCTGTGGGACACCCGCAAGCGTGTCATGCTTTCTGAGAGGCTGCTGCGTGACTCGCCGTCCATGCTGGCGGCCCTGCAAAAAGTGGACAAGACGTTTCAGATCATCGAAGACCAAAGGTACACGGCTGTCAACCAGGATGGTTTTGAGGTTGACATCATCCGCCGTGTCGCCACCCCCGAAGACCCACATCCGATTCGCTTGAGCGACGCGGCAGACGACTTTTGGGTGGTGCAGGCCAAGCGTGCCGATGAACTGATGAATGCGCCAGAGCTCACTGAGATCGTGGTGGCGGAGAACGGCGCGATGGCCAGGATGACCACCATTCACCCCTCGGTCTTCGTTAGCTTCAAGCGATGGATGGCCAAGGAGCCGGACCGCGACCCCCTCAAGCGCCGGCGTGACGCGCTGCAGGCCGATGCCGTGGAATGGGCGCTGAATGAGCGCCTGCCGCATCTGCTGGCGCCGCTCGTAAGCGAGGGCAGCAGGACCTGACGATCTTGCCTGGATTTACTCTCGCCGCAGCCGGTGCGGCTCTTCGAAATCGAGAAAGTCGTTCTCAGCTAATGCGTCGCTGATCCAGGCCTGCACCCCGGGCAGGGCGCAGACCCGGGCCACGTAGGCGGCGATCTGGCTGGGTACGGGCAGGGCATAGGTTTTCAGGCGCATGCAGATGGGGGCGTAGTAGGCGTCGGCAATGGAGAAGTCGCCGAACAACATCGGGCCGCCATGCTCGCGCAGCAGCTCTTGCCACATGGCCACCAGCCGCGCCACATCGCTGCGCACGCCGGGTTTATCGCGCCAGATCAGGGCGCCAGTGCCGGGCAGAGAGGCTTCGATGTTCATCGGGCACTGGCTACGCAGGTTGCCAAAGCCGCTGTGCATTTCGGCGCAGATGCTGCGCGCCCGGGCCCGCGCCGCCACGGCCTGCGGCCAAAGGTGGTGCTCTGGGAATTGTTCGGCCAGGTACTCGGCAATCGCCAGGGTGTCCCAGACGGTCAGGTCTCCGTCTTGCAGCAGGGGCACTTTGCCGGTCGGGCTGATCGGGTCCATGGTGTGGCGGAAGGTCGAGCCGGGCGCGAAAGAGTCAAAGCGCACCATCACTTCTTCAAACGGGATGCCGGCCTGCTTGAGCAGCACCCAGGGCCGCATCGACCAGGAGGAGTAATTTTTGTTGCCAATATAGAGTTTGAGCATGGTGAGTCCTGTGGTGTTAGCTCGGGTTGGCTGGGGAGGTCAGGGCAGATCGGTGGCGACCTCGGGTGCACCGGCGCCCCGCGGGCCGACCAGGCCGAGCCGGCTCTTGAGCGATTGAGGTTGGCCGGTGATGAGAGCCGCGTAGTTGGTGGTGTTTGACAGCACCTTTTTGACGTAGTCGCGCGTTTCCGCAAAGGGGATATTTTCTGCCCAAATGGCGGCATCCAGGGTGGGGCTGCCGCTGCTGCCGCGCCAGTTACGCGGCCGACTAGGCCCTGCGTTGTAGGCGGCGGCAGCCATGGGCATGGAGCCGGCAAAGTCGTCCAGCACCAGCTTGAGATAGCCGGTGCCAATGGCAATATTGGTGTCGCGGTCGGTGATCTGGTGGGGTTTGAAATCGGTCAGGCCGATTTTTTTGGCAGTCCAGCGTGCGGTGGGCGGCATCACCTGCATCAGGCCAGCCGCGCCTACATGGGACTGGGCGTCCATCACGAAACGGCTTTCCTGCCGGATCAGGCCATACACATACGCCGGGTCCAGCCCGATCTGGTTGGCGCGTGCCAGCACGGCGTCCTTGAAGGGCATGGGAAAGCGCTGCTGAAAATCGACGACCGCTTTGGTCCGCTCGCTGGTGTTGATGCAGCGGTCCCAGACCTCACGGCTACAGGCCAGGTCAGCCGCGGCCAGCAGTTCGCGGTCGCTCATGCCGCCGCGTTGGTGCAAATTGGTGCTGTAGTTCCACTCGCGCACCCCGTCGCTGCGCAGGCCGATTTGGATCGCGTACAGACCGCGTTGCAGCCCCGGGTTCTGCTTGGCAGCATCTTTCTCCAGCTCGGTCAGGGCATCGGGTCGAGGTGGGGCTGTCACCCGCTGGCCCAACTCGTCCATGGCCAGTTGTTCGTAAAAGCCGCGCACCCCCGCGATGCTTTCAAAAAGGCGTGTGGTCTCGCCTCGCTCGCCCTCGGTTTTGGCCAATTGCAGCAGGGCGCGAGCGCGCCAGTAGACCCAGATCGACTCCTGACGCGCCTCTGGGCTCATGGCGAGGGTGGCCGCGAGCACGTCTTTCCATCGCGCAAAGCGCATGGCGGCGCGCACTTTCCAGCCCAGGTGCTCGTCGCTAAGGTCGCTGTCACGCGCTTTGGCGAAGTGCTCGTTAGCTTGGTCAGATAGCTTTTGCGCTGAATGCTTGCCAATGACGCCCCAGGCCCAGGAGCGTTGCTCCGGCGTCAGGTGCACGCTCCAGTGGTTTTCAAGCAGGCTCGCCGCCGCTTCCGGCTCGGTCGAGGCCAGCCGGATGAGGGCCAGCACCACCCATTCCTTGGCATTGCGGCCGATGGCGCCGACCCGCTTGGCCAGAAAACGCGTTGGGCCACTGCTGATCTCATCCAGGGGCTTGCCGGCTTCCGCAGAGATGATCTCCGCCGCTTGCCTGGCCGCGCGGGG
>CAMCZF010000231.1 GCA_945885775.1 Rhodoferax sp. OV413
GTGCTGGTGGGGCAGGGCGGCATCCTGTCCACCCCGGCGGTCAGCGCGGTGATTCGGCGGCATGGCGCCAGTGGCGGCATTGTGCTGTCGGCCAGCCACAACCCCGGCGGGCCGGAGGGCGACTTCGGCATCAAGTACAACGTGGCCAATGGCGGCCCGGCGCCCGAGGCGCTGACCGAGGCCATCTACCAGCGCAGCCTGGAGCTGCAGGTGATCCACACCAGCGACAGCCCCGACCTGCCGCTCGATGCCCTGGCCACCCTGGCGCTCGACGGCATGGCCGTGGAGGTGATTGACCCGGTGGCCGACTATGCCGACCTGATGCGCAGCGTGTTTGATTTCGACGCCATCCGGCGCCTGCTGGCCTCGGGTTTCCGCTTGCGCCTGGACGCCATGTGGGCGGTGGGCGGGCCCTACGCCCGCGCCCTGCTGGAGGGCGAACTGGGCGCGCCGCCGGGCACCGTGGTCAACGCCGAGCCGCGCGAGGACTTCGGTGGGTTGCACCCTGACCCTAACCCGGTCAATGCCGCCGATCTGATCGCCCACCTGTACGCCGCCGATGCGCCAGACATGGGGGCCGCCACCGATGGCGATGCCGACCGCAACATGATCGTCGGCCGGCGTTTCGTGGTCTCGCCCTCTGACAGCCTGGCAGTGCTGGCCGCCTACGCGCGGCTGGTGCCGGCCTACCAGGCCGGCCTGCGCGGCGTGGCGCGCTCTATGCCCAGTTCCACCGCGGTCGACCGGGTGGCCAAGGACCTGGGCATCCCCTGCTTTGAGACGCCCACTGGCTGGAAGTTTTTTGGCAACCTGCTCGACGCCGGTCTGGTGACCCTGTGCGGCGAAGAGAGCTACGGCACCGGCTCTGACCATGTGCGTGAAAAAGACGGTCTGTGGGCCGTGCTGTTCTGGCTCAACCTGGTGGCGGTGACCGGGCAGCCGGTCGACATGCTGGTGCGTGAGCTCTGGCTCCGGCACGGCCGCTGTGTCTATTCGCGCCATGACTACGAGGGCATCGCGCCGGAGCGGGCGCAAGCCCTGATGCGTGAGCTGCGCGCTGCCTTGCCCTACTTGGCGGGCCAGACGCTGGCCGGGCAAACCGTGGCGCTGGCTGACGACTTTGCCTACACCGACCCGGTGGACGGCAGTGTGAGCCGGCAGCAGGGCGTGCGCGTGATCCTGCAAGATGGCTCGCGCCTGGTGTTTCGCCTCTCTGGCACCGGCACCGAAGGCGCCACCCTGCGCCTCTACCTGGAGCGCCATGAGCCCGACCCGACCCGCCATGACCTGCCGGTTCAGCAGGCCCTGGCGCCGCTGGTGATGCTGGCCGAGCAGCTGGCGCGCGTGCGCCACTGGACCGGAATGGCGCACCCCAGCGTCACGACCTGATTCCCCTAACAAAAATACAAGCCCATAAGCAACAACAGCCAGGAGACAAACATGCAAGACACCCCCCCAGCCCCAGCCCCTTTTGATCGGCATACGCAGCCACACATGCTGGTGCGGCGCACCATTGCGCTGGTGCTGGCCGGCGGGCGCGGCTCGCGCCTGAAGCAGCTGACCGACCGGCGCGCCAAGCCGGCGGTGTACTTTGGCGGCAAGTTCCGCATCATCGATTTTTCGCTGTCGAACTGCGTCAACTCCGGCATCCGCCGTATCGGCGTCATCACCCAGTACAAGTCGCACTCGCTGCTGCGCCACCTTCAGCGCGGCTGGAGTTTTCTGCGCGCCGAACTCAATGAAATGGTCGACCTGCTGCCGGCCCAGCAACGCCTAGACGACGAACACTGGTACCGCGGCACCGCCGACGCCATCTACCAGAACCTGGACATCATTCAGTCCAGCAGCCCCGAGTACATCGTGGTGCTGGCCGGCGACCATGTGTACAAGATGGACTACTCGCTGATGCTGCAGGACCACGTGGGCAGCGGCGCCGACTGCACCGTGGGCTGCATTGAGGTGCCCCGCGCCGAGGCCTCGGCCTTTGGCGTGATGGCGATCGACGCCCGGCGCAAGATCATTGATTTTGTCGAAAAGCCGGCCCAGCCGCCGGCCATGCCCGGCAATGAGGCCCTGTCGCTGGCCAGCATGGGCATCTACATCTTCAACGCCCAGTACCTGTACCGGCTGCTCGACGAAGACCTGGCCAACCCCACCTCCAGCCATGATTTTGGCAAGGACGTGATCCCGGTGGCGGTGCGCGAAGGCCGGGCCCAGGCGCACCCGTTTTCTATGTCCTGCGTGTCCACCTCGACCCAGGCCAAGCCCTACTGGCGCGATGTCGGCACCATTGACGCGTTCTGGGAGGCCAACCTCGACCTGGCCTCGGTCACGCCCGAGCTCGACATTTACGACAACGACTGGCCGATCTGGACCAACCAGCGCCAGCTGCCGCCGGCCAAATTTGTGCAGGACGCGCAGGGCAAGCACGGCCTCACCATCAACACCATGGTGTCGGGCGGCTGCATCGTCTCGGGCTCCAATGTCAGCAACTCGGTGCTGTTTTCCAGCGTGCGGGTGCACTCGTTCTGCCAGATCGATCAGGCGGTGCTGCTGCCTAACACCACCATCGGGCGCGGCTGCCGCATCAGCAAGGTGGTGGTGGACCGTGGTTGCACCCTGCCCGAGGGCTTGGTGATCGGGGACGACCCCGAACTCGACGCCCGCCGTTTCGAGCGCACCAGCAACGGCGTGGTGCTGGTCACGCGCAACATGCTCAGCCGACTGGCAGGCGCACCGGCCTGAGGCCTGCCCCAGACACGATGCGTATTCTGCAAGTCAGCGCCGAAATCTTTCCCCTGCTCAAGACCGGCGGGTTGGCCGACATTGCGGGCGCACTGCCGCAGGCATTGACTGGTGCGGGTTGCGATGTGCGCACCGTCTTGCCTGGCTTTCCGGCCATCCGGCAGGCGCTGCTGGACTCGGTGGTGGTAGGCGAGTTCCGCACGCCCTGGGGTGAAACGGTTGTCGTGCGCCTGGGCCAGCTGGCTGGCGTGCCCGGCGGCGCCGGGCTGCTGAGCGCCTATGTGCTGGAGACGCCAGCTCTGTACGACAGGCCGGGCAACCCCTATGAAGACGCTCAGCGCCGGCCCTATGCCGACAACCACCGCCGCTTTGCCGCGTTGGGTTGGGCCGCAGCGCACCTGGCGCACGGGCTCGATGGCGGCTGGGCACCGCAGCTGGTGCACTGCCATGACTGGCATGCCGGGCTGGCGCCCGCCTGCCTCAAGCACTGGCCCGGCCCGGCCTCTGGCCACGTGCCCAGTGTCTATACCGTGCACAACCTGGCTTACCAGGGCGTCTTTGATGCCTCGGTCTTTGGCGAGCTCGGCCTGCCGGCATCCGCCTTTGCGGTCGATGGCCTTGAATTTCACGGCCAGGTGTCGTTCATGAAAGCCGGCCTCTACTACGCCGACCACCTGAGCACCGTCAGCCCTGGTTACGCCCGCGAAATCCAGACGCCCGAGCAGGGCTGCGGACTTGACGGCCTGTTGCGCGCGCGGCGCGACCACCTGTGTGGCATCCTGAATGCGGTGGATGAGGCGGTGTGGAACCCGGCCACCGACGCCCTGATCAGCCACCGCTTCCGGCCCGAGCGCCTGGCCGGCAAGGCCCTGTGCAAGGCTGCGCTGCAGCGCCACAGCGGGCTGGCCGAGCAGGCCGATGCGCCACTGTTTGCGCTGGTCAGCCGCATCACCGGACAAAAAGGCCTGCCGCTGGTGCTGGCCGGGGTGGACGAGATCGTGGCGCGCGGTGGGCAGTTGCTGGTGCTGGGCAGCGGCGAGGCCCAGCTGGAGCAGGCCCTGCAGCACCAGTGCCAGCGCCACCCGGGCCGCGTGGCGGTGCACCTGGGCTATGACGAAGCCCTGGCCCACCGCATTTTTGCCGGCAGCGATGTGACCCTGGTGCCCTCGCTGTTTGAGCCTTGCGGCCTGACCCAGATGTACGGCCTGAAGTACGGCAGCCTGCCGCTGGTACGCGGCGTGGGCGGCCTGGCCGACACCGTGACCGATGCCGACCTGGCCACGCTGGACGACCACAGTGCCACCGGTTTTGTGTTCGGCCCCTTCACCGACGCCGCCTACCAGCACGCGCTGCGGCGCGCCTTTGCTCTCTACCGCAAGCCTGCGGCCTGGGCCCGCGTGCGCCAAACCGGCATGCGCCAGCCGCTCGGCTGGGCGCCGGCCGCGCTGGCCTACCGGGCCCTGTACCAACAATTATTGACCCCCTGACCGACCCGACCCATGACTGTCTCCACGTTGCCACCCGCCGCACCGGCCTCCTTTGATGTCGATTCCCCTGCCCATGATCTGGCGGCACTCAAGCGCGCCATTGCCAATAAGCTGCTGTTCACCGTTGGCAAAGACCCCGAGGCGGCGCAGCCCGTGGATTGGCTGCATGCCGCCGCCTATGCGGTACGCGACCAGCTGGTGGAGCGCTGGGTCAACACCACCCGCGCCAAGAGCGCGCAGGACGTGAAGCACGTCTATTACCTGTCGATGGAATTTTTGATGGGGCGCACCTTCAGCAACGCCCTGATTGCGCTGGAGCTGCACGCCACGGTGCGCCAGGCGCTGGCCGAACTAGGGGTGGACATGGACGCCGTGGCCGAGCTGGAGCCCGATGCCGCTTTAGGCAACGGCGGCCTGGGCCGGTTGGCTGCCTGTTTTCTGGATTCGATGGCCACGCTCGGCATCCCGGGTTACGGCTACGGCATCCGCTACGACTACGGCATGTTCCGGCAGACCATTGTTGACGGCCGCCAGGTGGAGGTGCCCGACTACTGGCTCAAAGCCACCAACCCCTGGGAGTTTGCCCGGCCCGAGGTGAACTACCGCATCCAGTTCGGTGGCCATGTGGTGCGCCAGGGCGACCGCCACGCGTGGGTGGACAGCCACGATGTGCGCGCCATGGCCTACGACACCATCATTCCCGGCTACGGTACCCAGGCCACCAACACGCTGCGCCTGTGGTCGGCCAAGGCCACCGAAGAAATCGACCTCAATGCCTTCAACCGCGGCAATTACCTGGCGGCGGTGGAGCGCAAGAACCAGTCGGAAAACGTGTCGCGCGTGCTGTATCCCGACGACTCCACACCCTCGGGGCGCGAATTGCGCCTGCACCAGGAGTACTTCTTTGTCAGCGCCAGCGTGCAAGACCTATTGCGTCGTTACCTGCGCCAGCACAGCACCTTTGACCAGCTCAGCGCCAAGGTCAGCATCCACCTCAACGACACCCACCCGGTGCTGGCCATCCCCGAGTTGATGCGCCTGCTGCTCGATGAGCACCACCTGCCCTGGGCCGATGCCTGGCGCCTGTGCCAGGGGGTGTTTTCTTACACCAACCACACGCTGATGCATGAGGCGCTGGAGACCTGGCCGGTGGAGGTGCTGGGCCGGGTGCTGCCGCGCCACCTGCAGATCATCTTTGACATCAACGCCCACTTCTTGGCGCAGCTCACGCAGCAGCATGGGCCCGACATGGCGCTGATGCGGCGCGTGTCGCTGAT
>CAMCZF010000232.1 GCA_945885775.1 Rhodoferax sp. OV413
GCCGTCGGGCAGGGCCAGGTTGCTGCCGCTGCCGTTGACCCAGCTGCCACCGGCGTCCAGGCTGTAAGACCAGGCGGTGGTGGACGCCAAAGCGCCCACTGCAAAGGTACCGACGCGGGTGATGGCGCTACCCGCCTGGCTTTGCTGCATGGTGGTCAGCGTGACCGGGCTTAGCGGCACGCCGTTGGTGCTCAGCGGCACCTGGGCCATGCTGTTGATCACACTCATGCCAGACAGCACCTGGCCAAACACGGCGTAGCCCGGTGACGCAGCGCTGGCGTAATTGAAAGACGGGTTGGCCGCCAGATCCACAAAAAACTGGGCGCCATCCGACGAGGTAGAACTGGCCCGCAACATGCTCACGCTGCCAATTTGGTGCGTCAGGGTGTTGTTGCTTTCCAGCGGGATGGTGCTGTAGGTGGGCGCCTTGTCCGCCAATGTGCTGCTCAAGACGCCGGACTGCACCGCAACGCCTGGCACGACGCGGTGAAACAGGGTGCTGTCATAAAAGCCGCTGTTGGCGTTGGCCAGCACGGTGGCCACGGTCACCGGTGCTTTTTCCGGGTTTAGCTCAATCAGTACCACGCCCAGGCTGGTCTGCAGGGTGAGCTGTGGCGCCTGCACATAACGCACAGCGGTGCCGGGCACCAGCAGGGGCGCAACTGGGGCCAAGGTATCCACCAACTGGCTGCTGTTGACCGCGCTGGTGTTGTAACCGCCGTTGACAGTGCTCACTGCCCCGGCCTTGACCATCAGGCTGATGGCACCATTTGCCACACCCGCCGCGGGTGTGACGCTGACCGACCAAGTGGTGCCGCTGCCCGAAATGGCGCCGACGCTGCCGTTCATGACCGTGAGATCTGAGGCGTCCAGGCCGGTGACGGCTTCGCTAAAGGCCAGTGTGTACACCACGGCGTTGGTGCTCAGGTTGGCGGTACTGGGCAGGTTGTCGGCCAAAGAGACAGTCACCCTGCTCAGGCCAGTTTGCGCTATCAGGGCGCTTGTGAGCTTGCCCGTGGCCAGGCTGATATTGCCCGAGTCGTCGGTCTGGCTCACCTGAATGGCGTTGGCGGCGTAGTTGCCAGCGGGCACGGCAAAGCTGGCGCCGGTGCCGGGCGTCCAGGTGCTGCCACTGTCCAGGCTGTACGCCCAACTGGCGCCGGCCTCCAGGTCGCTGACGCTGATGGTGCTGCCGGCGGCGGCCAGGGCGCTACCCGCCAGTGTTTGCTGCACCGACGTGATGGTGATGTCGGTGGTGGGTTGGTTAGATGTGTTGCGTGGCACCACGGCAATGCTGTCGATCACCGCCAGGCCCGTGACCACCCGCCCAAACACTGCATAACCGGGTGAGGCTGCGTTGCTGTAGTTCAAAAACAGGTTGTCGGCCTGGTTGATGAAAAACTGCGAACTGGCAGAGTCAGGCACATCCGTGCGGGCCATGGCAATGGTGCCGCGCAGGTTGCTCAGGCCGTTGTTGCTCTCCAGCGGGATGACGCTGTAGGTGGGCGTTTTGTACACCATGCCTGTGGTGTAGCCGCCGCCCTGGTCCATAAAGCCGGGGATCACCCGATGAAACAGGGTGCCGGTGTAAAAACCGGCATTGGTGTAGGCCAGCATATTGGCCACAGTGACCGGGGCCTGGTCTGGGTACAACTCCACCACCACCGCGCCCATGCTGGTCTGCACGGTCACGCGGGGGTTGATCACATAACTAAAAGCCGCGCTGGTGACCAGTTTGGGCGCTACGGGGGGTGTGGTGTCCATGATTCAGGGGGCGAATCGCTAGCAAGTCGGTGGCGCCAGACACCGCGTCCAGAACCGGAATTGGCGATTAGACCACCCCAAAGCGGGCGGCGCAATTAACCCAAAGCGTCATTCACCTGGTCATGAAACTGGGCCAGGCTGACGGCCAGGTCTAGCTCGCGCGGCAGGGCGTCGCGCACCGAGAACACGCCCAATATCTTGCCGCCAGGGGCCACCACTGGCAGGTGGCGAAAACCGCGCTCGATCATGATCAGCACCGCGTCTGATACCTTCAGCTCCGGCGGCACGCAGTGGGGTTGGTGGGTCATGACCTTGGCCACCGGGGTGGCTTTGGCGTCCAGCGCTTTGGCCAGCACCCGGGTCATGAGGTCGCGCTCTGTCAATATGCCCAGCATGGCACCCGCCTGGTCGATGATCAGCACGCTACCGCAATTGGCCTTGGTCATGGTGCACGCCGCCTCCCACACATTGGCGGTGGGGGGCAGGCTGACCAGTTGGCGCTGCGACATGCATTGGGAAACGGTGCGGTCTGACATGGTGCGCTCCTCAGGGGTTGGGGTGGCCTTTTAGCGCAGGGATGCGTTGAGCTTGTCCAACGCCTTGGCGCCCGGGCAGAGCTGTTTCACACCCAGGGTGTTGAGCGGCGTGTCTGTGGTGTGCAGTGCGCTGTGCATGTCAGTGGCCAGCGGTTCCAGGTACAGCAGGCCGGTAACCACCTCGCCACGGGCTTGGTGGTCGTTCATGTAGCTCAGGGCAGCATAGCGGTCGGTCGGGTCGTAGTCTTGGCGCAACTTGCGCAGGCGCAGGTGGCGGCCGTCGTGCTGCTCCACCTCCACCACCTCGCCGGGCGGGTAATCTGCGGTGATCTCGTCTCGGGTCGTGATGAAGTCGATGCGGCTCACCGCCTCGTTGTGCTGGCGCACATAGTCATAGCTCTTGGTGCTGCCACCATGGTTGTTAAAGGCCACGCAGGGGCTGATCACGTCAATAAAAGCCGCACCACCGTGGCCCAGGGCACCCTTGATCAAAGGGACGAGTTGCGCCTTGTCCCCTGAGAAGCCGCGCGCCACATAGGTGGCACCGAGCTGCAGCGCCAGGCCCACCAGGTCGATGGGGCTGTCGTTATTGACCACGCCTTTTTTGCTCTTGGAGCCACGGTCTGCCGTGGCCGAGAACTGGCCCTTGGTCAGGCCGTAAACGCCGTTGTTTTCCACAATGTAGGCCATGCGCACGCCACGGCGCATGGCATTGGCAAACTGGCCCAGCCCGATGGAGGCCGAGTCGCCGTCGCCCGACACGCCCAGGTACAGCAGGTCGCGGTTGGCCAGGTTGGCACCAGTCAGCACAGAGGGCATGCGGCCGTGCACGGTGTTGAAACCGTGGGCTGCGCCTAAAAAGTAATCAGGCGTTTTGGAGCTGCAGCCAATGCCTGAGAGCTTGGCCACGCGGTGCGGCTCAATGTCAAGCTCCCAGCAGGCCTGCACAATGGCCGCCGAGATGGAGTCATGGCCACAGCCGGCGCACAGGGTTGAGATGCGGCCCTCGTAGTCGCGGCGGGTGTAGCCCACACGGTTGTGGGTCAGCGTGGGGTGGTGCAGAGCCGGTTTGGCCAGGTAGGTCATGCGGCCTCCTTCAGGTTGGAGTTGCCCTGCGCCAGTGCGCGCGGTTGCAGCACCTTGCGGATGTAGCCGGCAATAAAGCGGGCCGTGATGGGCGTGCCGTCATAGTGCAACACTTTGACCAGTTGGGCCGGGTCAACCGAGAGTTCATTGACCAGCAGTGAGTGCATCTGGGCGTCGCGGTTCTGCTCCACCACAAACACGGTGCTGTGCTCGTCCAGAAAGGCTTTGACCGAGGCCGGGAACGGGAACGCCCGCAGCCGCATGGCGTTGATGGCAATGCCTTCCGCTGCCAGCTGGTCCAGCGCCTCCTGCATGGCCGGGCTGGTAGAGCCAAAGTAAAGCACGCCGATAAGGGTCGGTAGCTCGGCTGGTCGCAGCACGGGCTGCGGCACCAGGTCTGCGGCCGTGGCAAATTTGCGCAGCAGCCGCTCCATGTTGTAGATGTAGTCTGGCCCCCGCTCGCTGTAGCGGGCATAGGGGTCGCGCGTGGTGCCCCGTGTGAAGTAGCTGCCCTTGCTGGGGTGGGTGCCGGGCAGCGTGCGCCACGGAATGCCGTCGCCATCGACGTCTTTGTAGCGGCCAAAGTCTTTGCCGGCCTCCAGTTCTTCAGCGGTCATGACCTTGCCACGGTCGTAGTCGCGCTGGTCGTCCCAAACAAAAGGCTGGCACAGGCGCTGGTTCATGCCAATGTCCAGATCAGTCATGAAGAAGATGGGGGTTTGCAGCCGGTCGGCCAGGTCCAGGGCGGCAGCGGCAAACTCAAAGCACTCATGCGGGTCTTCGGGCAACAGCATCACATGCTTGGTGTCGCCGTGCGAGGCATAGGCGCACGACAGCAAATCAGACTGCTGGGTGCGGGTGGGCATACCGGTCGACGGGCCACCCCGCTGCACATTGATGATGGTGACCGGGATCTCGGCAAAGTAGGCCAGGCCGATGAACTCGGTCATCAGCGACACGCCGGGGCCCGATGTGGCGGTAAAGGCTCGGGCGCCGTTCCAGCCGGCGCCAACCACGATACCGATAGAGGCCAACTCGTCTTCGGCCTGCACGATGGCAAAGCGGTTCTGGCCGGTGGCCGCGTCCACCCGAAACTTGTCGCAGTATTTTTGAAAAGCCTCTGGCACCGAGGACGACGGCGTGATGGGGTACCAGGCGGCCACCGTAGCGCCGCCGTACACGCAGCCCAGGGCGGCGGCGCTGTTGCCGTCAGTAAAAATCTGGTCGCCCACCTGGTCGGAGCGCCGCACCCGTATGCCCAGGGGGGCCTGCAGGTGCTGCTTCACATAGTCCCGGCCCAGGTGCAGGGCGCGCACATTGGAGTCCAGCAGCAGCTCTTTGCCCCGGTACTGTTCGGCGAACAGTTTCTCAAACACCGCGGCTTCTACATCCAGCAGCACAGACAGCGCGCCCACATAGATGATGTTTTTGAACAATTGCCGCTGGCGCGGGTCGGTGTAGGCGGTGTTGCTGATGTCGGTCAGCGGCACGCCGATCACCTGCACGTCTGCCCGGAAGCGGCTGGCCGGGATAGGCCGGGTGCTGTCGTAAAACAGGTAGCCGCCCGGCTCGATCTCGGCCACATCAGCGTCCCAGGTTTGGGGGTTCATGGCGACCATCATGTCGACCCCGCCGCGCCGGCCCTGGTAGCCCTGCTCGCAAACCCGGGCCTCGTACCAGGTGGGCAGGCCCTGGATGTTGCTAGGAAAAATGTTGCGCGGGCTGACCGGCACGCCCATGCGCAGGATGGCCTTGGCAAACAACTCATTGGCCGAGGCCGAGCCAGAGCCGTTGACGTTGGCAAACTTGATGACAAAGTCGTTGATGGCTTCAATGGGTTTCATGCGATCTCCTTGCGGCCGATGGCGGGTTGACCTGCAGCGGGTCCGGCCTGGGCCATGTAGAGCAAAAATTTCTGCATGTCCCAGGCGCCGGTGGGGCAGCGTTCGGCACACAGGCCGCAGTGCAGGCACATGTCTTCGTCTTTCACCATCACATGGCCGGTCTTCAGGGCACTTGACACGTAGAGAGCCTGGGTCAGGTCACCCGATG
>CAMCZF010000233.1 GCA_945885775.1 Rhodoferax sp. OV413
AGCGGATATGCATCGGGGCCAGCGGGCGAGTCTGGGAAACCAGACGGACCACGCAATCAAGGCCGGATATAAGTGAGCAGCCGACTTCTTCGCAACACACCACAAATTTCTCTTGCTACCCGGGAGGCATCCATATAAGCACATCATGGTGCCCGAGGTTTACTGAGTCCAAACTTGTGGCAGAGCACTTGCCTCGATCGTCGATGCCAATGCTATGCTGGACACTGACGTAACAATCCTCACCAAGCAGCATGCAGAATGGAACTCGGCTCGCAGCAGTCGACCTCGGATCAAACAGTTTCCGCCTGGAAATAGGTCGGATCGATCACGGACAGTTTCACCGAATCGAATACTTGAAGGAAACCGTTCGTCAAGGAAACGGCCTGGATGAAGACCGCAGGCTCACCCCAGAGGCCATGCAAAGGGGGTGGGACTGTCTGGCGAGGTTTGGTGAACGTTTGGCTGGTTTCAAGGGCCATGAAGTGCGGGCAGTGGCAACACAAACCCTGCGCGAGGCTCGTAATCGCGATGAATTTTTACTTCACGGCAACAGCGTGCTCGGATTCCCCATCGATGTCATTTCTGGAAGGGAAGAGGCCAGACTCATTTACCAAGGTGTCACCCAGGGCTTGCCACCAGGGCAAGAACGTCGGTTAGTGCTCGATATTGGTGGCCGCTCCACTGAGCTTATTTTGGGGCAAGGCCGTACTCCGACGAGCATGGAGTCTTTCCGAGTTGGCAGCATCACTTGGTCTAACCGGTACTTCGGTGACCAGCAATTCTCTAAGCCGGCCTTCCGGATGGCCGAAATTGGCGCTAAGGCGGTGCTTGATGAGGTACTGAATGCCTACCCGCGAGACGGATGGGACTTTGCGTACGGATCCGCAGGCACCGTGGGGGCGGTGAGTGATGTGCTAGCCGCTGCCGGCTGGCCCACCGACACGATCAGCCAGGCCGGCCTCGACTGGCTGCTCGACAAAGTGTTGAATGCTCAGAGCACCGACAAGATTCGCATGCCTGGCATGAGGGATGATCGAAGAGCCATCATTGGTGGCGGCTTGAGCATATTGCGGGCCTTGTTCGACTTGCTTCAAATCGATGAAATGCGGGTTGCCTCAGGCGGACTTCGGCATGGACTGCTCTATGAACTCATGGGGCAAGACCATGAACCATCTGATGTGCGCGCCAAATCCGTCGATCGACTGGCTATGAAATTTGGCGCCGATACCACCCATGGTCAACGGGTTGGGCGAGTCGCAACCCTGCTCCTGACTCAGCTCCAGACCGCTTCTATGGCTCTTGAGCCCCTTGCATCCGAGAGACTGCACCGAAAACTCGTTTGGGCTGCCACCCTGCATGAAATCGGTAGCCATATTTCGCACAGCGACTACCACAAGCATGGCGCCTACATCTTGGATCAATCCGACGCCTTGGGCTTCACGCAGTCGGAACTGCACAAGCTCAGCCTGCTGGTGCTGGGCCATCGTGGCAAATTGCGCAAACTGGAGGCAGACTTCACCGATACTCCTTTCGTGCATCAGTTATTGGCGTTGCGGATCGCGGTGATCCTGTGTCACGCACGTCGAGAGCCATTGACGGATGGCCTGTGCCTGTCAGCCCCACGCAAAACAAGCAAGACTTTCGAACTTCAGTACGCTCAGGGCTGGGATAAGTCCTTCCCTCAATCGACCCATCTGCTGCGGGAAGAGGTGTTGGCCTGGCAAAAAACGCCTTGGGCATTGGAACTCCGAGAGCAGACGAGCGTGACTTGATAGGCACCCCAGATTATGACACAAATTGCCGCGATGGACGGGAGGAAAAGAACGGTATAAACTATATAAATAGTTATTTTCAGGAGAAGTTGAATGGTTACCCGTAATCAAGCCCTCATCGCCAACCGCAAAGCTCCTAAGTCTGGAGTGTCTTCCAAGGTTGAAGCAAGCGCGCCAAGTACCGCTGTCGCAGCACCAAAACCACCTCGAGCGACAAGAAAAACGGCGCCGAAGGTCACAGTTGAGGTCGTGCCAAAACTGGTTAAAGCCGCGACCAAGTTGCCTTCGACTGCTACCGGCGTGAAAATCCATAAGGCAAAGAAAGCCAAGTTGGTGCGGGACAGCTTCACCATTCCCAAGCCAGAATACTTGGTGCTTGAAGAGCTCAAGCAGCGCGCCCTAACCTTAAACCATCCCGCGAAAAAGGGCGAGTTGATACGCGCTGGCATCAAAGCATTGGCCGCGATGACCGATGCCGCATTTATGAATGCCATGAAAGCAGTACCGGCCATCAAGACCGGGCGTCCAGCCACAGCGGAGGTCGCATAAGCTCCAGGTGCTCCACACGACGCCCTGGCGCTGACCAAGCGCAGTGTTTGGCTTAAACAACTTCCGGGGTCTGAACCGTCACGACCACGGTTTGCGCCTGGGATTCACGCTCGCGGTTACGCAACCACCAAACTGCCCCTTTTTTGACAGCACAATCGCTGCTGTTGAGGCAGAGTAACTGGGCAATGACTTGACCAAGTACGGGTTGGTGGCCAACGATAAGAACGGTGCCCTTACCATCCGGCCATTGCGATACAGCCAGCAGCTGCTCTGCTGTACCGTCGCTGGCCAATTCAGGTTTGACCTTGTATTTGCGTCCCAGTGCCAAGGCCGTCTGCTCCGTCCGGAGTGCCGGGCTAACGAACACGCGCGCGCCATCTGGCAATTGGCGATCAAGCCAGGCCCCTATTCTCGCCGCCTGCTTGACGCCACGTGGCGTAAGCGCTCTTTGCCCGTCATTGCAGCCAGTCACCCAGTCCTCAGCTTCGGCATGCCGCCATAGCACTAGGTCCATGTCAAGCGCCCTTCATGCCGCCGTAGCGGGCCATCAGGGCCCCTTGCGCACCGTGTGCGCGGCGTTTTCCCTTGGCCTGGAGCCGTGTATAGGCTCCGTCCGGGCCCATCTCCCAAGCGTCAATGTCATCCTGCAGATAGGCCACCAGTGACTCGTCGACGACTCGCTGGCGTTGCCGCGGGTCTGTCACCTGCCAAGCCAACTCCACGCGACGCATCATGTTGCGGTTCATCCAGTCAGCGCTGGACAAGTACAGGGCCTCTGCATCGCCATTACGGAAATAAAACACACGAGAGTGCTCGAGGAACCGACCAATTACCGACCTCACTCGTATGTTGTCGGTTTGGCCTGCGACTTGGGCTGGCAACATGCAGGCACCACGGACAATAAGGTCAATTTTGACCCCTTTTTGGCCAGCGCGGATCAGTGCGTGAATCAGCGCCTCATCGGTCAGGGCGTTCATCTTGGCGACGATACGGGTGGACGTACCCGAAATGGCAGCTAGTCCAAGCTCATTGATGCTGGCAACTAATTTGCGGTGCAGTTGAAACGGCGCTAACCATAGGCGGTTCATGCGAGGCAATCGGCTGTGGCTGGCGAGGTGAACAAAAACATGTTCGATATCTGCCGTCAATGCGGCATCTGCTGTCAGGTGGCTCCAATCGGTATACAGCCGAGCCGTGCGCGGGTTGTAGTTGCCCGTGGATAAGTGCGCATAACGTTTAAGTTGCCGGCCTTCACGTCGTGTGATCAGCATCATCTTGGCGTGCGTCTTCAACCCCACCACGCCGTACAAGACTTGCGCGCCGATCGACTCAAGGGCCTCCGCCCAGTTGATATTGGCCTCTTCATCAAAGCGAGCCTTGAGTTCGACCACCACAGTAACTTCCTTGCCGCTACGGACCGCCTCGCGCAGCAAGTCCATCAGTTCCGAGTCGCTGCCCGTGCGGTAAATGGTCTGCTTGATCGCCAAGACCTGCGGATCGTGGACCGCTTCGCGCAAGAAGTCGAGCACACCGCCAAAACTCTCAAATGGCTGGTGGATCAGGACTTCACCTTGCTTGAGTCGGTCAAAAAATGACATGCCAGGCGTCAATTGGGTTGGCGGGCAGGGTTTGTAGACTGGGAAGCACAGCTCAGGCGCGCGCACCAGATCAACCAATTGCGTCAGGCGAACTAGGTTCACAGGGCCCGGTACCCGATACAGAGCGAAATGTGGCAGGTCAAACTGTCTGAGCAAGAAATCCGACAGAAAATCCGAACAGCCCGCTGAAACTTCCAGACGCACGGCTTGGCCAAAATGTCGATGCTGCAAGCCTTGGCGCAAGGCCGTGCGCAAGTTTTTGACATCTTCCTCGTCGACAGCCAGGTCCGAGTGCCGGGTCACGCGAAACTGAGAGAATTGGCCGACCTGCCTGCCCGGGAACAGGTCCGCCAAGTGGGCACGAATCACACTGGACAGCGATACAAAAGAGTGGGGGCCCCCGGCCACTTTGGCTGGCATCTGAATCATGCGTGGCAGTACGCGTGGCACCTTGACGATCGCGACCTCGTTCTGCCGGCCAAAAGCGTCTGGGCCGCTCAGTCGAACGATGAAATTCAACGACTTGTTGGCCACCTGTGGAAAAGGATGCGAGGGATCAAGCACGACGGGAATTAGCAGGGGCTGGACCTCCCTATGAAAATACTGCTTGACCCACTGCCGCTGTACATTGGAGCGGTCACCGTGCGAAATGATCCGGATGCCTTTTTTTTCAAGCGTAGGTATCAGGTCATCATTGAACAGTGCATATTGCCGCGCCACCAGGGTGTGCGCGGCATGCGCCAATCGGCCGAAGGAGGCGATCGTGTACGTGCCTTTGTCGTCCTGGCGCTGATTAGCCAACAGGTGGGGCTCAGCCCGTACCTCGAAGAATTCGTCCAAATTGGACGACACGATACACAGGTAGCGTAGCCGTTCCAACAAGGGAACGTCAGTGCGGTAAGCCCAGTCGAGCACGCGCTCGTTAAACGCCAGGATGCTGTGGTCGCGATCCAGCAAAGTCAACACTTGCTGGGCTTGCGCAGGTTGGACAAGAACTGAGTCGGGGTTGGGATCGGTTGTAGCCATCAATTTCAACCCTGCCTGTGGTCTTGTTAGTCCAGTTTGAATTGTTTGACCATTATGTGTCAGCATGATGACAAAAACATCTGACTGAGCGAGATGATGACTGACAGTTGCGGCGCTCTACCACCTTGCGTCAGCGGGAGCTCAAAGACCGCCTAACTCAGCCACTTCTGGAAAAACTGGGCTTGCCCGATAGTTGGGTCCAACTGGTAGTGACAGAATCCGACACGCTCATAGAGCTTGACGGCGGCCCGGTTGCCCTGTAGCACCTCAAGCGTGAGTTTGCATGCGCCGCGTTCCCGGGCAATTTCGGTCACGAAGTCGAGCATCTTTTCTGCGACCCGCCGGCCCCGGTACGCTGGGAGCACGACCACGTCGTGCACGTTGACCAGCGGTTGGCATGCAAAGGTTGAGAACCCTTCAAAGCAGTTGACCAAGCCGATGGGTTCTGACGGCTGATCATCTGCGCCGCA
>CAMCZF010000234.1 GCA_945885775.1 Rhodoferax sp. OV413
TTCACGCACACCAGTTGCAACGAGTCCGGAAACAGCGGCGCGTTGCCGAAGTTCATCTGGTTGTCCAGGCGCCCGCCGATCATGATGACCAGGTCACAGGCCTCCAGGGCCTGGCGCGAGGGCTGGTACTGGTGAATGTCCGCCAGGCCCATGTAGGCCTCGCAGTGCTCGCCCAGCAGCTTCTGGTGGTAGGGTATGTTGAAGATCGGGATGTGCAGGGCCGTGCCGGTGGCTTCGAGCTTTGGCGCGCTGCCGGACCACCAGACACCATGGCCGCCAATCAGGATGGGGCGTTTGGCCGAGGCGATCAGGGCCAGCAGGGGCGCCAGTGCAGAGGGATCTGGCCAGGCGCGGGGTGGCGGCGTGGCGCTGCGCAGGTAAGGTCGTTCCTCGCGCCCGGCGTCGGCCGGGAATGACGAGAACATGATGTCCACCGGCAAGCTCAGGTGCACCGGGCCGGGGTAGCCGCTGGTGGCGATTTTCCAGGCTCGGTCCACGCACTCACTGATGCGGGTGCCGTCGGTGATGCTGATGCTGTGCTTGGTCAGCGGCGCAGCAATCGCCACGTCGTCAATCTCTTTGAAGCCGCCCGCACCACGCCGTTTGAGGGTGCTGGAGCCGGTGACAAAAATCACCGGTGAGCGTTCGCCCCAGGCTTCCATCATCGCGGGCACCGCGTTGGCAAAGCCCTCCGGCCCGACCAGGCAGACCGCGGGTTGACGGGTGATGCGGGTGTGCGCGTCGGCCAGGTGACCGGCCACCTGCTCGTGGGGGCAGTTGATGACCCGCGTGCCGCAGTCCATGAAGCCTTCCCGCGCCGGGTTGCAAAAGCCGCCGGCCAGGGTGAACACGTGCTCCACGCCTTTCTCCACCAGGGCCCTGGCCAGAAGGGCGCCGCCACGCAGTTTGGGGGTTGTTGTCTCGTTCATGGTATCTCCGTTTATGGGTTCAAAAATCGTTTGGTAGCAGATGGCTGGCGCGGATGTCAGCCACGTCGGCCAGGCCCAACTGAGCCATGGCCACGCCCAGTTCAGTCACCAGGGCATCGAGCAGGCTGGCCAGGCCACGCGCACCGTCTGCGCCCAGCGCGTACAGCAGGGGGCGGCCCAGCATCACCAGGTCTGCGCCGCAGGCCAGGGCTTTGAGGATGTCTTCGCCCGACCGCACGCCGCTGTCAAAGACCAGTGGAAAGTCGGGCCCCACGGCCGCGCGCACCCTGGCCAGCGCTGTGATGGCCGGCGGCGCACTGTCCAGCTGTCGCCCACCGTGGTTGGAGACATAGATGGCATCGGCGCCAGCGGCCTTAATGCGCTGCGCGTCATCGGGCGAGAGCACACCCTTGACGATGAGTTGACCATCCCAGCGCCGCCTTAGCTCGTCCAAAAAAGCCCAGTTGGCGCCGGCGCGGCTGGCGTGGCGGTCAAAGCCCTTGCCGCCGGGGGCGTTGTCGAAATTGGCCGGGCCCGGCATGCCATGAATCAGGCTGGCGAGCGACCAATGCGGATGGAGCGCGAAATCCATAAATTGGCGCGGTCCGATGCGAAACGGCATGGTGAAGCCGTTGCGTACGTCGCGGGGCCGGGGTGCTACCCGGGGCACATCGACCGTCAGGATCAGCACTTCGTAACCAGCGGCTTTCGCGCGGTCGACCAAGCCCCAGGCGGCCTCCAGCGTGCCAGTCACATAGAGCTGAAACCAGGCCAAGGCGCCCGCCTGCTTGGCAATGGCCTCGAGCGTGCTCGAAGCGGCAGTGGAAACACCATGTGGCATGCCGCGTCGCACGGCTTCTGCGGCCAGCAACTGGTCGGCGCCGGGCCAAGCCAAGTTGCACATGCCCATCGGGGCGATGCCAAAAGGCAGCCCAAGGGTCTGGCCCAAAAACGTCTGGCCCAGGCCGCATTGTTCAGCTGGCGCCAGTACGCGCGGCATCAATTGCCTGGCGTCCAGCGCCTCCAGATTACGAGCGGCCGCGCGCTCTTTGCCGGCGGCACCATCAATGTAGTCAAACACCAGCCGCGGCAGGCGTCGGCGGGCCAGTGCGCGCGCCTCGTCGCTGGTGTGGATTGGCGCTTGGCCTATGGACATGCCTTGATTAACCTGAAGTGATCTGTGAACGAGCTCAAGTGGGACATTTTTCCCTATCCAAAAAGGCTCGACAAATGATGAATTAAAGCTCATACCTTAATTTTTATTTATCTGTACACTGCCTAGCATCATGAAAAGCTCGCAGCAACGCCTGCCCCTGACCGCCTTGCGCTCGTTCGAGGCGGCAGCCCGCTTGCTCAGCTTCAAGGCGGCGGCAGAAGAACTGCGTGTGACACCCACCAGCGTCAGCAACCAGATCCGGCAGTTGGAACTGGACTGGGGTTGCCAACTGTTCGTACGAAAGACCCGCAAGGTGTTCCTTACCGATGCGGGGCGCTCACTGGCGCGGGTGATGAGCCGGGCCTTTGATGACATCCGGGCCGAGGTGGAAACCCACATCTCGTCCAACCGCAAGACGGTGACGCTGGCGGTGGGCCCGATTTTTGGCGCCCGCTGGCTGATCCCGCGCTTGAGCAAGTTTTACCGGCTGAACCCCAACATTGAGTTGGTGCTGCACCACAGCCCGCGCATCACCGATGCCGAGCAGTTGGTAGCCACCGTCGCGGTGGATTGGGGCATCGGTGATTGGCAGGGTCTGGATGCCCATCGGTTGCTGGACGTCATTTACCGCCCGGTTCTCAGCCCGGCACTGTTGGCTGAGCGCGGCGGGCTGACCAGCCCCGCTGACCTGGCTCGATACCCCATCATTCACCAGTGGGACCGCGAGGAGTGGAACGCCTGGCTCAAGCTGGTTGGCCAGCCCGACCTCCGCTTTGCGCGTGAAACCGTGACCCGTGATTCGAACCTGGCGCTGCAGGCCGCCATGGAGGGGCAGGGGGTGGTGATGGGAACCTTCCCATTTGTGTCGGGCGAGGTCGCGGCGGGGCGCCTGGTCTGCCCATTTGAGACGGAGCTGCACCCGGCGCGCGGCTATTATTTGCTCAACCGGCCTGGCGCCCGGTCAGTGCCAGCGGTAAATGCGGTGTGCGCCTGGATCGAGGCTGAAGCAGCTTTGCCACTTTGAGCGTCGCGGGCGACGCGGTAGGCGCCGGCCCCAGGCCGCGCCGAAAATGCCGCCATCTGCCCGTCCCCGTCAATCAGCAACGCGACCCCGTCGTCGATGGCCACGCCAGGCGATAAAACGGCGGATGCAATGGCGGCGGTATAGGCCGGCGGGCGTTGTGGCTCGCTGTCGTAGTGCGGGCAGCAACTTCCGGTCACCAGGCCTATGCCGGCCACAGCTTGCAGGCCCTGGCCGCCTGAATCTGACAAGGCCTGTTCGAACCAGACGTTGGCGCCGGCGCTGACGCCCGCCATCAGCACGCCGCGCTGCGCTGCGGCGATGAGCACCTGAGCGATACCGGTTTCCTGCCAATGCTTGATCAACCTCAGCGTGTGGCCTCCGCCGACGTAGACGATGTCCAGCCCCTCGGCCCAATGCGCAGTGGCAGCGGCGGTGCTGCCCGCTGCCAGGTGGGTGAGGCGTTCGGCCAAGGGTGTAAAACGTTCGTAGAAACGGGCAATCTTGACCGGGTCGTCGTCACTGGCGGTGCCAATAAAGCCAATGCGAGGGCGCGAGCAGCCCGATGCGGCGATGATGAAGTCTTCCATCGCGGGGTCGGCCTGGTGGGTGAAGCCACCACCGCCGATGGCGATTAGTCTGGGGTGTCGGTACATGGGGGTGTATCGTAAGCGCGGCTTGGGCTTGGGTACAAAAGCACCGGGGCGCATGCAAAAATGGCGCGTTTGCAAAATACCAAGGCCCAACCATGCGTCACACCCAGTCCAACATCGTTTATGGCATGCATTCGGGCCTGGCGCTGTTGCTCGATGCTCATCAGCCTGATCACAGCAATGGCCACGGCGTCATTTATATCAACGGCAGCGGCTGGCACGCGCCTTTGGGCCATGACGCCACCCCGCTCAAAGAGACCCCGCTCGGGCTGCCCTACATCGAGGCCATGTGTGCCGCGGGCTACACCGTGTTCGCCATCAACCACCGTGCGGCGCCCCGTCACCGATACCCGGCCGCCATTGAAGACGCCCGCCGCGCCGTGCGCTTCATGCGCCAGCATGCCGAGCGCTTTGGTATTCGCTCAGACCGGATCGGCGCCTGCGGCGGCTCGTCGGGCGGACATTTGGTGAGCCTCTTGGGCACTCAGGCCAGCATGGGTGCTGCGGACGATGCTGACCCCGTCAACCGACAAGACGCCAGTGTGCAGTGCGTGGTAGCGCGTGCCCCGCTGGTGGACCTGACGCGGTTCGCCAGCGGCAACGGCAGCGGCATTGTGGCCAGCTTCATCGGCATGCCCTACCGGGGCGAGGCGGGCGGTGGCTATGCGACGGAGCAGCACACCTACCGCGAAGCCTCGCCGCTTAGCCACGTCTCGCCCGCGGCGCCACCCTGTTTGCTGATGCACGGCGACGCCGATGTGTTGGTGCCCTACGAGCAGTCTGAGCTGATGCAGGCTGCGCTCCAGGGCGTAGGCGTGCCGGTCGAGTTGCTTCGTATTCCGGGGGCCGGCCACGGCCCGGATTTCCCTGGCGCCACCCATCCGCCGGATTACTTGGGCGCGATGGTGGCTTGGCTGGACCAGTATTTGTTGCGGTAGGCTCAGTTATAGATGTAATAATTTTTATCCACAGCCGCTTTAAAAGTCATTTGTAATGGTCTATTCGCAAAGGCATACTTGCGTGGCCGACAGAGATTGGCCTCCGACCGGCGTGGCCATTGGTGTTAATCAGGACCTGCGTCCTCAATGATTTCTTCAGGAGACATTAATTGAAAAAAATTACTTTAGTGATAGCAATGGCGGCGCTCACCGGCGCCACGATAGCCTGGGCGGCGCCTTCGGGCACCCTGCGGCAGGCGCATGAGGTGCAGTTTGGTAACGCCTCTGACCTCGACCCGATCTCAAAGGGACGGGTTTTTACCGTGACCGAGAAAGTTATGAATCGGCTGGTGCGTCCTGGGCTCGATGGCAAGCCTGCCGCTGACCTGGCCGTGAGTTGGTCCTCCAACCCCGCAGCCAATGAATGGACCTTCAAGCTGCGCGACGGCGTGACGTTTCACAATGGCAAAGCCTTCAGCGCGGCCGATGTGGTGTATTCCCTGAAGCGGGTGCAGGACCCGAAAATGGATTCCCCGGCCCGCGCGTCGATCAGGATGATCGACAAGATCGAGGCGGTGGACGCCAAGACGGTCAAGATGACTCTCAGCGCCCCCTTTGCCGACCTGCCACTGTTGCTGACTGACTACCGCTTGATGATGATCCCCGA
>CAMCZF010000235.1 GCA_945885775.1 Rhodoferax sp. OV413
GGGAAGGGCGGGAATAGGAGAGGCTACCCGGGGGGCAGGGGCAGGTACAGCAGAAGGAGCCGCGGGGGCAGGGCGGGCGGGAGCCGGGGATGCCGAGGCCACGACTTTTGCCGGTGGGACGTCGGCTGCGACAGGCTGCACTGGGGCTCGCTCAGGGGCTTGGGCCGTTGGCGTGGTGACAGCCTTTGGGACAACCGGTTCGGGCGTCGCGGTCGGAGTGGCGTTTGGGGGGGGTGGTGTAGCGCAACTGGCCATCAGCGTCGCAACGATAACCCCCGCCCAGGGCCATCTGTTGTGGGATTTGAGGCGACGATGAAACATGGTGTGAACTCCTATGCCAACGGCTTGCTGATCTGGTTTTGGCCCATTAACCCGGGCGATGTTGACGCTGAGCATACCGGCCTTGTGTCGGTCCGTCCAGCCTGCCATACTGGTTTAAATCGCTATGCACTGCCTTGACGAACTTTTTTGGCGCCTGAGCCTGGCCCCAGCCGTGCTGGTGACGGTGGCGTCGGTTCGCGGTTCGGTGCCCCGCGAGGTGGGGGCCTGGATGGGTGTTTTCGCCACTGAGGCGATGGGTACCGTCGGTGGCGGCCGCCTGGAGTATGAGGCCTTGAGCCATGCGCGTCAGCTTCTCAGTCAGTTCGCCGAGGTCGGCAAGCCAGCACTTGGCCCAGATGTTGACCCGGGTCAACTCCGGCGTTTTGCGCTGGGACCGACCCTGGGCCAGTGCTGTGGTGGCGAGGTTCACCTGCGTTTTGAGCTGGTCACGGCAGGTGACGCGGCCATGCTGCGCCAGCGTCTGGCTCAGTTTCGACACCCGCTGGCGCTGTTTGGCGGTGGGCACGTGGGTCGCTCGCTGGTGCGCGTGCTGGCCGACCTGCCGCTGGCGGTGCGCTGGATCGACAGCCGCGACGAGGTGTTCCCGCCCGATACACCCGAGCATGTCAGCTGCGAGCACTCCGACCCAGTCCAGGGGGCCGTGCCCTCGCTGCCCGCTAACTCGCGGGTGCTGATCATGAGCTTCAGCCACACCGAGGACCTGGACGTGGTGGCGGCCTGCCTGACGCGCCAGCGCAAACAGGCTGACCTGCCTTTCATCGGCCTGATTGGCAGCCAGACCAAGTGGGCGACCTTTCGCCACCGGTTGCAGGAACGAGGCTTTGGCGCCCAGGAGTTGGCGCAGGTGACCTGTCCGATCGGCGTGCCGGGCATCGTCGGCAAACAGCCGGAAGTGATTGCGGTGGCGGTGGCGGCCCAGATTTTGTTGACACTGCCGGCCTGAGCCGCCCTGATAGAGTTCAGCCCAAACAAGGTGCATATTGATGGAAAGTTATTACCTCGACTGGGCCAACCTGCTGCTGCGCTGGGTGCATGTGATCACCGCCATTGCCTGGATTGGTTCTTCGTTTTACTTCGTTTTCCTGGACAGCAGCCTCACGCCGCCGGTCGATGAAGACCTCAAACGCCAGGGCGTGAGCGGCGAGTTGTGGGCGGTGCACGGTGGCGGTTTCTACCACCCCGTCAAGTTCAATGTCTCGCCGCCCAAGTTGCCCAGCCACTTGCATTGGTTTTACTGGGAGAGTTACAGCACCTGGCTGTCTGGGTTTGCCTTGTTCACGGTCTCTTACCTGTGGAGTGCCAGCACCTACCTGATCGACAAATCAAAAATGGACTGGGCACCAGCCACTGCCATCGGCGTGGCGCTGGCTTTTCTGGTGGTGTTTTGGTTGCTCTACGACCTGATCTGTCGCACGCTGGGTCAGCGCAAGCAGGGTGAAGCCATGGTCGGCGCTCTGGTGTTCTTGCTGGTGTGCCTGGCCTCTTGGTTAGCCTGCCACTGGTTTGCCGGGCGCGCCGCTTTTCTGCTGGTGGGGGCCATGCTGGCCACGAGCATGAGCGCCAGTGTGTTCTTCTGGATCATTCCGGGCCAGAAAAAGGTGATTGCGGCGATCAAGGCTGGACAGCCGGTGGACCCGGTGCACGGCCAGCGCGGCAAACAGCGCAGCGTGCACAACACCTACTTCACCCTGCCGGTGCTGTTCGCCATGCTCAGCGGCCATTACAGTTTCACCTACAACCACCCGCAAAATTGGCTGGTGCTGATTGTGATGATGTTTGCTGGCGCCGCAATCCGGCAGTTTTTTGTGCTCCGCCATGGGCACAAGCTGGGTCGCCACGGCCACCCCTGGCCCTATGCGCTGGCCGGCGTGCTGGTGATTGTTGCCGCTATCGTTTGGCTGCGTCCGGAACCTATTGCGACTGCCCCCATGGCTAGCGCTACTAATTCAGTAGCTAAGAACCCAATAAATACGGGGCTTGGAGGCCAATTTGGCTATCAAATGCTGCAGCCAGTCCTGGCCCAGCATTGCTACAGCTGCCATGGCGAGCAAGTTCAGATGAAGAACGTGCGGCTTGACTCCCCTGCCCTGGTCAAACAGCATGGGGCCAACATCTACCAACAAGTGGTAGTGGCCCGTGCCATGCCGATGAACAACGCCACCGGCTTGACTGAGGCCGAGCGGCAGTTGATCAAGCAATGGTTTGAAGCGGGCGCCCGTACTGACTGAGGCCCTGGCCAGAGGCCTTCAGTCCACCGTAGCGCCGCTGGCTTTGACCACCGGCTCATACTTGGCACGCTCGGCCGCCATGAACGCGCCAAAGGTCTCAGGGCTGGTCGGTACCGGTTCTGCCAGCAGTGCAGCAAAGCGGGTTTTGGTCTCGGGCGCATTCAAAGCGGCAACAAACGCCTGGTTCAAGCGGGTCAGCACGTCTTTGGGTGTGGCTGCCGGCGCCACCAAGCCCCACCATGTGTCTATGGCAAAGCCCTTGAGTGTGTCTGCCATGGGCGGCACCTCGGGCAGTGCGTTTGAGCGCGCCAGCGTGGTCACCGCGATCGCTTTGAGCTTGCCAGATCGGATGTTGGGCGCAGCCGTGGCCAGGTTGTCGAAATTGAAGTCCACCTGGCCGCCCAGCAACGCCAATTGAGCCGGGTTGCCGCCGTTAAAGGGGATGTGCATGGCAGAAATACCGGCTTCCTTCTTGAGCATTTCACCCGCCAGATGGCCGGCGCTGCCATTGCCACCGCTGCCGTAATTGAGTTTGTCGGGATTGGCTCTGGCGTAAGCCACCAGATCGGCCAGGGTGCCGATCTTGAGCCGTTGGGCGGTTTCGGCATTCATCACCAGCACATTGGGCACCCGCAGCATCTGCGTGATCGGCGCAAAGTCGTTGGCCGCGTTGTAGGGCATGGCTTTGTACAACCAGGGGTTAATGGCATGGGTGGCGGTTGCGGCAATGCCGATGGTCAGGCCATCAGGTGCGGCCTTGGCCACCGCGTCGGCACCGATGTTGCCGCCGGCGCCTGGCCGGTTCTCAATGATGACGGCGCCCAAGCTGTCCTTGACCCGCTCCGCCAGCACCCTGGCCGTCACATCAATCGGGCCGCCGGCGGCATAAGGCACGATCAGGCGGATGGGCTTGCCCTGCGCCAGGGCAGCGGGGTTCGTCAGGGCCGCCAGCAGGGCGAAGGCAGACAGCAGCAGGGTGTTGAGTTTCATGGGGTGTGGGCGACTTGGTTGTGGGGGCGATGGATCCCCGGTCGTGGCCGAGGATGCCGGGTGCTTTGGGTCAGTTAGAGGCCTTGTCGGCTTCCGAGGTGAATGAATCGGCAAAAAATTCGTCTTCAGGCAGGCCGGCTTGCGTGGTGTAGGCGGCGCGGGCCGAGTCGACCACGATCGGCGCGCCGCAGGCATACACCTGGTGGCCGCTGAGGTCAGGAAAGTCTTGCAGCACCGCCTGGTGCACAAAACCGGTGCGCCCGTTCCAGCCGTCTTCGGGCAGGGCGTCAGACACCACGGGTACGTAGTGCAGATTCGGCATGGCGGCCAACTGTGCCTGCACCCAATCGCTCAGGTACAGGTCGGCCGGCCGTCGGCCGCCCCAGTACAGGGTGGCGGGGCGGGTGATGCCCTTGAACTGCATGTGCTCCAGCACCGCCTTGATCGGCGCAAAGCCGGTGCCCGAGGCCAACAGAATGATGGGTTTGGCGCTTTCTTCGCGCAGGTAGAAGCTGCCAAACGGTCCCTCGATCCGCAGGATCTCCTTCTCTTTCATGATCTTGAACACATGGTCGGTGAACTTGCCGCCCGGCATGTGCCGGATGTGCAGTTCCAGCCCGGCTGCGAGTGTGTGCGGCGCGTTGGCCATGGAGTAGCTGCGCCGGGCGCCATCGCGCAGAATGAACTCCACATACTGGCCAGCGTGATAGCTGAAACTGTCATTGGCCGGCAATTGCAGTTTGAGCAGCATCACGTCGGCTGATTTTTTTTCCAGCAGGTTGACCCGGGTCGGCATTTTCTTAATCGGGAAAGCGCCTTCGCTGGTGACTTGGCGTGACTCCAGCACTACGTCGCTCTGCGCCACGCCGCAGCAGGTGAGCACCAGGCCGGCGGCCTCTTCTTCCGGGCTGAGCGCTTTGCTTTGGTGCGTGCCGTGCACCACAATGCCGCTGATTTTTTTGCATTTGCAAGAGCCACAGGCGCCGTCCTTGCAGCCATAGGGCAGGCCGACTCCCTGGCGGATGCCTGCCGCAAGCATGGTTTCATCGGCATGGGCGCTAAAGTTGCGCCCGCTAGGCTCGATGCTGATCTGGAAGGCCGCAGGTGCGGCATCTGGGCGGCTCATGGTGTTAGGTATCCTTGGGGGATTGCACATTTTTGGGAAAGCCCCTGATTTTGCCCTCAAACCCAAGACCCCATGGCAGTTTGTATGCCACCCGTCCCGGCGCACTGCCGGCGCGTTTTCGTCGGCAGCGCCTGCTGATCATTGGTTGCGGTGACGTGGGCTTGCGTGTGGCCCAGGCGTTGCCGGCCCGGGTGCGGGTGTTGGCGCTGACCTCCAGCCCCAACCGCAGCGCTGAACTGCGTGCACTTGGCATCACGCCGCTGCGAGGCAATCTTGACGACAGCCGCAGCCTGCAGCGTCTGGCCGGCCTGGCAAACCGTGTGCTGCATTTGGCGCCGCCGCCAGGGGAGGGTTGGCAAGACCCGCGCACGTTGGCCTTGACCCGGGCGCTGCGCCGGCGCAGCCCACCGAGTGGTCTGGTGTATGGATCAACCAGCGGCGTCTATGGCGATTGCCAGGGTGCGACTGCTACAGAAAATAGAGCGCCTAACCCAGATACACCAAGGGCTAGACGCCGAATTGATGCTGAAGACGCGGTGCGCTTCCTGGGCCGCTCCGCCGGGGTGCGCAGCAGCATTCTGCGCATTCCAGGCATTTACGCGCCAGACCGGCTGGCTGGCACGCCGCGCGCCCTGCTGGAAAAAGGCACGCCGGTGCTGTGCGCA
>CAMCZF010000236.1 GCA_945885775.1 Rhodoferax sp. OV413
CCGGCCACCACCACCGGCTGTAGCTGCAACCCGATTTGCAGTTGTACGCCGTCGCTGCCCAGCCGCTGGCGCGCGCTGGCGTTGAGAAACACAGTTGCAGGTGCAAACAGCGCCAGCCGGTCGGCGCCAGCGTCGGGCCGGGGCAGCAGGTCGGGCGACACCGCAGCCACCACGATGGGGTCTACCCCCACCACGCGCAGCGACAGCCGCGTGCCGGTGCTGTCGGTGGCCTGGGTGTTGACCTCCAGCACCGGCGAGGCGCTGGCCACCTGCGGATGACGAGCGACCAACTCAAACACGGTCTCGTCAAAGCGACCCTGGGCGCTGCTCAGGCTCAGGTCGGGCTGGCCGCTGACTGAGCGCGTGGCCTGGGCAAACTCATCCAGCGCCGAGGCATTGATCAGGTGCACCGAAAACGCCAGCGCCACGCCCAGCATCACCGCCAACACGGCCGCGGCATTGCGCCAGGGGTGGTGGCGCAGCTCCTGCCACGAGAAGGTGCGCAGCAGCTCGATCATGCGCCTCAGAGGGTGCGCCTCAGCGCCTCAAAAAACAGCTCGGACTGCTGGCGTTCGCTCTCGGCCTGCCCACCCACCCGTGCTGCCAGGGCCGGGTCGCAGGGCGCCAGTGGCCGGCCGGTGGACTGGGCCAGCACCTGCATCATGCAGGCACGCTCCAGAAAATACAGGTCGTCGTAGGCATAGGCGATCTGGCGCCCGCACACCACCACGCCGTGGTTGCCCAGAAACGCGACATCGGCGCCGTGCATGGCCATGGCGATGCGCTCGCCCTCGCTGGCGTCCAGCGCCAACCCGTTGTAGTGCGGGTCAGCCGCCACCCGGCCATGAAAGCGCATGGCGTTTTGCGACAAGGTGGTGTCCAGCGCCCGGTCTTGGGTCAGCGTCAGCGCCGTGGCATACGGCATGTGGGTGTGCAGCACACAGGCCTTGCCGGCCAGTCGGTGAATCGCCGAATGGATGTGCATGGCAGTCGATTCCACCGGGTGACGCCCCGCCAGGCGCTGGCCCAGCACGTCGATCAGCACAATGTCGTCGGCCTGTACTTCCTGCCACAGCAGACCCTGTGGGTTGAGCAGAAAGCGCCCCGAGCCATCGGCCAGCTCTACGCTGAAATGGTTGCAAACGCCCTCTGACAGCCCGTGGTGGGCTGCCGCCCGCAGGGCTAGCGCCAGATCAGCTCTTGCCTGGGTGACGGCGGGGCTTTGGTAGTCAAGTTCGTGTTGGGTCATGGGGCGTGCTTCAGGTTGGAGTGAAGAGTACTGCATTATTGCGGTGGCGATGGCGATGGCGATGGCGATGGCGTTGGCGTTGGCGTTGGCGTTGGGCGGAGCCGGCGTGCCTGATGCCGCTCGTGTCCCCCGGGCCCAGCAGCCTGCCGGCTTCTGGTCCCTCCGCCTTGACCTCGCTGCACCAGGCACGCCGGCCCCGCCATGGTTGGGCAAGATGTCACTCCGGCAGGCTGCTGCCCGCTATTCCCGCAATTGTCCCGTCATTCCCGCACCACCCCGTCATTCCCGCGAAAGCGGGAATCCAGTAGGTCATGGATCCCCAGTCGAGCTGGGGACGACAGGGTTGACCGGTGCACCAAACGCCGTTTTGGAAAGCTAAACCGTTGGAAAAAGCCCCTGCGCAGTCAGCTGCAGCACCCGGTCGGCGCGCTCGGCTGCTGCCTGCGAGTGGGTGACCAACACCAGTGCAGCGCCGTGTTGGCGGGTCTGGTTGACCAGGGTGTCGAGCACCCGCAGCGCGGTGCTGGGGTCCAGGTTGCCGGTGGGTTCGTCGGCCAGCAGCAGGGCTGGGCGGTGCACCAGGGCTCGGGCAATGGCCACACGCTGCAACTGGCCGCCGCTGAGTTGCTGGGGCAGGCGCGGGCCTAGGCCCTCTAAACCCACCGCCGTCAGCATGGCTTGCACCCGGGCCGGGTCAGTGCGGCCCAGCAGCATCAGTGGCAGGGCCACGTTTTGCGCCACGTTCAGGTGCGGCAGCACATGAAAGGCCTGAAACACAAAGCCGATGTGTTCGCGCCGCAACCGGGCCAGTGGCTCGTCACCCAGGCGCCCCAGGTCTTGCCCGTCCAGCAGCACCGTGCCTTGGTCCCAGTGGTCGAGCCCGGCCAGGCAGTTGAGCAGGGTGGATTTGCCCACGCCCGACTCACCCACGATGGCCACAAACTCACCACTATTCACCTCCAGCGAGACCTGGTTGAAGACCACCGAGTCGCCATAGTGTTTGGCCAACTTGCTCACACTCAGCTGCATCCGTCGTCTCCATGTCGCGCAAAGGCCCGCGCCAGCGCCAACACCTGTGCCAGCGCATCGGGCGCCTCGCAGGGTATGGCCCGGCGCTCTGGGCTGGCGCGCAGCCAGGTGATCTGGCGCTTGGCCAGTTGCCGGGTGGCAAATACGCCGCGGTCGCGCAGCTCGGCCAGGGGCCACAGGCCGTCCAGCGCTTCCCAGGCCTGCCGGTAGCCGACGCAGCGCATCGACGGCAGGTCTGGGTGCAGGTCGCCACGGGCCCGCAAGGTGCGCACCTCGTCCAGCAGGCCGGCGCTCAACATGCTGTCAAAACGCTGGGCGATGCGGGCGTGCAGCCAGGCCCGGTCGGCGGGTTCCAGCGAGATCAGCAGGCGCTGGTCTGGCTGAAATTTTGAATCATTTAGGCCCTCAGGCCCCGTGCTTATTGGGGTTATAGCTAGCTTTTTTATAGCATGAAGGCTTGACATGGGCTGTCCGCTCAAGCGGCACACCTCCAGCGCACGCTGGATGCGCTGCGAGTCGGCCGGGTTCAGCCGCGCCGCCGTGACCGGGTCTAGAACGGCCAGCTCGGCATGCAAGGCCGGCCAGCCCAGCGCTTGTGCCCGTGCCTCGATCTCGGCGCGCAGCACCGGGTCAGCCCTCGGCATGTCGTCCAGGCCCTCAGCCAGCGCCTTGAAGTACAGCATGGTGCCGCCCACCAGCAGCGCCAGCTTGCCGCGCGCGGTGATGTCGGCGATCAGCCGGCGGGCGTCGGTGCCGAATTCGGCCGCGCTGTAGGCCTGCAGCGGGTCTCGGATATCAATCAGGTGATGCGGCACGGCGGCCAGTTCGGTGGCGGTGGGCTTGGCGGTGCCGATGTCCATACCACGGTACACCAGGGCTGAGTCGACGCTGATGATCTCTACCGGCAGCTCAAGCGCTATCGCCAGGGCGGCAGCGGTTTTGCCGGAGGCAGTGGGGCCGGCCAGGGCCAGGTAGCGCAGGGGCTTAGCGTGGGGGCTCACGTGCGGGCTCACGGTTCAGCGCTTGCCGCTCTGGCCATGACGCCGCACCAAGGTCCAGGCCACCAGGGCTGTGACGGCGCTCCAAAACCACACGCCCAGCGCCAGCGGTAGCACGCTGCCGTCCATGTGTGTGCCCAGCCAACTGCCCACGGCAAAGGCCATCAGCATCACCAAAAAGCCGTTCACGGCCGACGCTGCGCCGGCCACCTCGGGAAACGGGCCCACCGCGCCGCTTTGGCCGCAGGGCTGGTGCACGCCATGGCCAATCATGAACAGGCATTGCGGCAGCAGCAGTGCCCAGCCCGATTGCACGCCAGCCAGGGCCAGGGTGCCCATCAGCGTGCCGGCAATCAGCGTCACGCCTCCGGCCAGCGTGACCGAATGCGGCACGCCAAAGCGCGTGATCAGGCGCCGGCATAAAAATGTACCGGCCATGTAAGACAGTGAATTGGCCAGCATCGCCAGCCCATAACCGGTTTTGCTCCAGCCCAAGACCTGGATGTAGACGAATGACGACGCCGCCAAAATGGTGAACAGACCGGCGTAAGACACGGTGGTCAGCGCCGAAAATGCCTGAAACGTGGGGTGACGCAGCACCATCAGCCAGTTGGCCAGCAGCTTGCCCGGCGCCAGCGCCTGCGGGTTTTTTTGCGGAACGGTCTCCTCAAAGCCCCATAGCAGCAGCGCCAGTGTGACCAGGCTGTACAGGGCCAGCGTGGTCAGCGCCACCCGCCAGCCAAACAGGTCAGACAGCAGACCGCCCAGCGGCGGACTGGCGCAGGCAATCACGGCCAGGCCGCTCATGGCCTTGGACATCACCCGCGCACCCTCGGTCGGCTCGTACAGATCTCGCACCACGGCGCGGCCACAGACCACCCCCGCGCCCATGGCAGCGCCTTGCACGGCACGCCAAAAAATCAGCAGGTCCATGCTGGGCGCCATGGCACAGGCGACCGAGGCCGACGCATAAGCCACCATCCCGACCAGCAAGACCGGGCGCCGGCCAAAGCGGTCTGATACCGGGCCCCAGAACAGCTGCGAAATACCCAATGCCAACACCAGCGCGGTCAGGGTGAGCTGGGCCTGCGTCATGCTGGCGCCAAAACCGGTGGTCAGCGCCGGTAGGGCTGGCAGGTACAGGTCGGTGCTGAGGGGCTGCAGGCCAATCAGCAAGGCCAGCAAAAGCACGATCCGCTGCGCTGGCATGGCGGTGCGGGTGGTCGCGGTTGTGGCGGTGGCCGAGCTAGTCGGCAATGGCTGGGCGGGCATGGTTTGAGCGTATCAGATGGTTGCTGGCCACACGGTGTAGCAGGGCGGTCAGGGCCAGGGCGGCCACTGTCAGTGCCACCACCAGCGCGATCCAGAAACCGTGCGCCCCCATGGGTTCTGCCGGCCCGAACGGCAGCCAGCCTGGCGCCAACCCGAGCACGCAGCCCAGTGGCAGCGACAAACCCCAGAACGCCAGCATATGGATGACCATCGGCGCCCGCGTGACCTTGTAGCCGCGAATGGCGCAACTGGTGGCCACCTGGGAGGCGTCGGTCAGTTGGAACAGTGCGGCCAGCAGCAGCAGCTGAGCCGCCAGCGCCGCCACGGCGCGGTCGCTGGTATAGGCGGTGGCAATCTGTTGGCTCAACAGCGCCATGAACAGCGCCGACGCCCCGGCAAAGGCCAACGCCACGCCAATGCCCACCCAAGCCCGAAAGCGCGCCGCCCGTGCGTCGCCAGCGCCCATGGACTGCCCCACCCGGGTCAATATCGCCACCCCGACGCTCATCGGCAGCATGAAGCTGAAAGACGCAAAGTTGAGCGCGATCTGGTGTGCTGCCACCTCATTGGTGCCAAAGCGGGCCACCAGCAGCGCAATCAGCCCAAAAGCGCTGGTCTCAGCAAAATAGGTCACGCCAATGGGCAGGCCCAGTCGCAGCTGCGCGGCCAGGGTGGGCCAATGCGGCGGCTCAAAGTGACTTAGCGGCCAGGTGCTGCGGTAGGCCGGGCTGCGCCGCGTCCACCACACCATGGCCAACAAGTTGAACCAC
>CAMCZF010000237.1 GCA_945885775.1 Rhodoferax sp. OV413
TGGCCATCACGAAGGTGCTGGAGGCAATGGCAAAGCACAGGCCCACGCACAGACCCGGCAGGCCCATGGCCAGAAACAGCTTGCGCGTGCCCTGCCAGCCCTCGCGCCACAGCATCACCGCCAACAGGAAAATGGCCGCCGCCACCGACCGCCAAAATACGACAGTCCAAGAATCCGCCACCGACAAAAAGCGCGCAATCGCACCGCCAAAACTCCAGGCCACGGCCGACCCGAAGACCAGCAGCACGCCCCGCCCATCGACCTGCATGCCGGCAGTCATGCTCAGCGCTGGATCAGCTCAATCTTGTAGCCGTCGGGGTCTGTGACAAAGGCGATGACGGTGCTGCCGCCCTTGACCGGGCCAGCCTCGCGCGTAACCTTGCCACCCGCCGCCTTGATGCGCTCGCAGGCGGCGTAAACATCGGTCATGCCCAAGGCAATGTGGCCGTAGGCGGTGCCTATCTCGTACTGCTCAACGCCCCAGTTGTAGGTAAGCTCAATCTCAGCCTGCTCGGGGTTGCTGGCGTAGCCCAGAAAAGCCAGGGTGTACTTGTACTCTGGATTCTCGGATTTGCGCAGCAGCGTCATGCCGAGGATCTGGGTGTAGAAATCAATGGCGCGTTGTAGGTTGCCAACGCGGAGCATGGTGTGGAGGATTCGCATGGGGGTAACTCTAGCATGCTGGACTGTGAGGGTGGGGAAGTGGGCGCCAGCCATGTTTGGCCACGATTCAGCCTCTGCAGTCGATTCACTTCAATGAGACCGAAACAGCCCGAAAGTGTTTCGTCATAGTCTTGTCGTTTCACTTCGTGCTTTGAAAATTAGGCTATCGCAGGTGTTGTCAACTATTTCCTTCCCTTTTCCCAATAAACTGCTGACAGATTACCCCATAACGTTTTGCTTTTCCGAGGTCGGAAGGTTGTGAAAAGGCCCACTTTAAAGTCCTGACAGCCTCGCAATATTGTGGGCTCGAGAAGAGGCTTTTTTTGAGATGCAGCCCTGGCGATGGCCGGAACGCTTAGTTCGCGCATCTCGCGCTGGTGACGACCCCGGAGCTGTTCTGCTGAATCCCGCATTCATAGGACCCGACCGGAGTTTCAAATATGCCGGTACAACTGCAACCAAACCAGCCTTTTTGCACAAAGGTTCTGGCGATCTGGATTTCACGACGAGCAACGCGGTACTGTCTCGACAACTCTTCCAACACCTGCATGTTGACATCAGGACGTCCACGGCATACCCGCGCCACAGCGTCGCATTGACGGCGGCTCTCTTCATCCGCCTGAGCCACGCGTGCCCTTTCTGCGGCTTCACGCAAAGGTCTCTGGCGGTCTTCCTCTTCTTTGGCCAGCCTAGCGGCCTCTTTTTCCGCCGCGATCCGATTGGCTTGTGCAATGCGTTCACGCTGGGCGCGTTCAAGGTCCGCTAAGCGTCGTTGTTCTTGCAACAGGTCCGAGCGTTCGCGCGCAAGGCGGTCGTCGATGACTTTCTGCCTCTCGGCTTGCTCATCTGTGTCAATCTTCGCAAGCAATTGGCCAGCCAGAGTTCTGGCTTCAATGGCGTTGGCGTCGGGACTGTTGCTGGAAGCTGCCACCCGAAGAAAAGACCTGGCCAGCACGCGATCACGGGCAACACCATCGCCGACCATGTAAATTAAGCCAAGCAAAGAGGCCGAGGGTGCATAGCCTTGCTCTGCTGCGCGCCGGAAATAGGGTAAGGCGGCTTGAATTTCTGTCGAAGAATATCCAAGTCCCAGTTCTGGAATGCAGCAGTAGGTTCGTGCAAGCGAGTGCAACGCAGCAGGATTGCCGTTTTGTGCAGCTTTTTCAAACCAATAGCGTGATGCTTGCGCGTAATCACGCGGGTTGCCAAAGACCCTGCCATGCGGCGGACTGCCGGGGGTCCGGCGCATCAGGATCAGGGCGCCAAGGGTCATTTGCAAATCCGCGTCGCCTTGCTCCGCATAGATGCGAGAAATTTCAAAGCCTTCGGTCATTCGGCCTTCGTCTAGGAGCGCTAAGCCGACCCTTTTGCATTGCGGGTCTGTCCGGCTTAGGCAAAACCGAACCTGAGCATCTGTAACTGCAGATGGCGGCGATTGAGCGCGTGCCAGGGTAGCAAGAAAAATCAAGCCTGCAACAATTGCAAACCACCGATAAACCCGATATGTCATGCGTCGTACTCTTTCATCTATCTGCCCACGTGGGTATCCGTCGCACCTTGACGCACACCCATTTGCCTCTGATGGTGTGATTTTGGTGTTGTGGCAATCTCCAAAGCAAGCACTAAGATCGCGAGGCACGTTCTACCGGCACTACGCTGCTTAGTCTCAGCCCTGCACCGGCATCGTGTAGTTCAGCGTCATGCGCCCGCCGTCCACGGTGACGATCTCGCCGGTGACGTAGCTGGCGGCATCGCTGGCCAGCCAGGCCACTACGTCGGCCACTTCTGAGGGTTCGCCCAGCCGTCTCATTGGGGTGCGGCTCAGGATGCGGGCCCGTGCGTCCTCGCTGGTCAGCACGGCTTTGGCAGCCAGCTCGGTGGCAATGGTGCCAGGGGCCACTGCGTTGACCCGGATGCCGTGGTCAGCCAGGGCCAGCGCCATCACACGGGTGAGCTGGTTGACGCCGCCCTTGCTGACGTTGTAGCTGGCAATCGAGGGGATAGCCAGCACGCCGTTGACCGAGCTCATATTGATGATGGCGCCGCCGCCGGTCAGGGCCATCTGGCGGGCCACAGCTTGCCCTACCAAAAAAGAGCCTTTCAGGTTGACCCGCAGCACGGCATCAAAATCGGCCTCGCTGACCTCCAGAAAGTCGGCCGCCTTGAAGATGCCGGCGTTATTCACCAGCACATCGATGCGGCCGAAATCGGCCATACAGCGCGCGACCATGGCGTCGACCTGGGATTTGTCGCCGACATCGCAGCGGATGAAGGTGGCACCCAGCTCGGCGGCCAGAACCTGGCCCTGCGCCTCGTCCATGTCCACCAGCACCGCTCGCGCGCCGTCGTGAACAAAACGCCGCACACAGGCTTCTCCAATGCCTTGTGCGCCACCGGTTACCAGGCAGACGCGACCGGCCAAGCCGAATGAAACTTTAGAAGAAATCGGGCTCATTCCCTTGTCCTGCTTAGCTTATTAGCTATGTATTTAATAGTAACGATGCGCTGGCTCAGCGGTTGAACGAGCCGCGTGACCCGCCTGGGCCCCGGTTGCCACCACCGCCGCCACCACCGCCATAACCCCCGCCACCACCACTGCGGCCACCGCCACCGCCATAACCACCGCCACCGCCGCCGCCGCCCCGGCGCCCACCGCGCTCGGCCATCATGTCGACACTGGTGCGCATCGGGTCAGGCTGGCCTTGGGCTGCTCTGGGCGCGCCGACGCTGTTGCCGCCACCGCCGCCGCCCCCACCCCCACCATAGCCACCACCACCGTAACCACCACCGTAACCACCACGGCCCTGCGCTGCGCGCGGTCCGCGGCTGGCGCCGTCACCCAAGGGGTTGGGTTGGCGGGCACCGCCACCACCACCACCACCGGCATGGCCGCCCCGGCTGCCGCCACCACCACCATTGCCACCGCCATTGCCACCCCGTGGGCCGCGGTCTGCTGAGGCGCCTTGCGGGCCTTTGTTGTCGCGCACCCGTTGCAGCATCTCGGTGCGGGCGTTGCGGGCTGCGGCCTGCATCACGTCGCGGCTTGGCGGTTTACCGGCTCCCCCCCAGATGGTCTGGCGCCCCATGGCGATGGGTTCGGCTTTTTCGCCGGGCTCGGGCATGAAGCCTTCGATCACCTGCACAGGGATATCTTGCTTGGTGAATCGCTCGATGTCTTGCATGAAGCCTTCTTCGTCCAGACACACCAGGTTCACCGCCGTGCCATCGGCGCCGGCCCGGCCTGTGCGGCCGATGCGGTGCACATAGTCTTCGCAGACGTTGGGAATCTCGTAATTGACCACATGGGGCAGGTCGTCGATGTCAATGCCGCGCGCGGCAATGTCGGTCGCCACCAGGGCTCGGATGTCACCGCTTTTGAAGCCCGCCAACGCCTGTGTGCGTGCGGCCTGGCTCTTATTCCCGTGCAAGGCCATGGCGTGGATGCCGTTCTTGGTCAGAAACTCGGCCACGTTGTTAGCACCAAATTTGGTGCGGGTGAAGACCAGCACCTGGCTCCAGTTGTGCTCCTGGATGATGTGCGCCAGCAGCGCTTTTTTCTTGCCGCGGCCCACCGGGTGAATCAGCTGGGTGATGCGCTGCACCGTGGTGTTGCGCGGTGTCACCTGGATGCTTTGCGGATTTTTAAGCAGCGTGGCGGCGAGTTCGCGGATCTCGTCACTGAAGGTGGCCGAGAAGAGCAGGCTTTGCTTGTCCTTGGGCACCACAGCCAGCACTTTTTTGACATCGTGGATGAAGCCCATGTCGAGCATGCGGTCGGCTTCGTCCAGCACCAGAATCTGTACTTGGCCCAAGTCCAGCACGCCCTGTTGCAGCAGGTCGAGCAGACGACCCGGCGTGGCCACCAGGATGTCCACGCCCTTTTTGACGCGTGAAATCTGCGGGTTCATGCCGACCCCGCCAAACACCACGGTGGAGGAGACCTCCACGTATTTGCCGTAGGTCTGCACCGACTCTTCAATTTGCGCTGCCAGCTCGCGGGTTGGCGTCAGGATCAGCACCCGGATGCCCAGGCCGCCGAATTTGTTGCGCGGTGCGGGGGCCGCAATCAGTTTGTGCAGGATGGGCAGCACAAAGGCGGCCGTCTTGCCGGTGCCGGTCTGGGCCCCGCCGAGCAGGTCTTGCCCGGCAAGCACGGCCGGAATGGCCTGTGCCTGGATGGCCGTGGGTGTGACGTAGCCCTCTTCGAGCACGGCCTTAAAAATGGCCGGGGCCAGGTTGAGTTCTTCAAAGTTCATAGTTTGGCGCCAATCCTGGGCGCTATGGCATCGGCCTGTCTTGGTGCCTGTGGCACCGCGTCAGTCAAAGGCAGATGGGATACAAAAGTGGAACCGCTGCGCAAGGCTTGGTTCCCGGCAAGGTACCGGCGTCGCGAGCAACTGATACGCCGCAACATGACAGATTGTCGCACGGTCTAGAGCACGCGACGGGCAAGCGCTGATAATGATGGTTTTTCCTTTTCCCCTCACACCGCAAGTCAAATGGCTCAATACGTTTTCTCCATGAACCGCGTCGGCAAGATCGTGCCGCCCAAGCGGCATATTCTCAAAGACATTTCGCTCAGTTTCTTTCCAGGTGCGAAGATCGGCGTGCTGGGCACCAACGGCTCCG
>CAMCZF010000238.1 GCA_945885775.1 Rhodoferax sp. OV413
GCGCTGCGCGCTACAAACTCGGGCACCGGGCCGGTCTGTCCGGGCACGCCATAAAAATTATTGTCGCTGCCGGGCAGGTTGAGGGTTACGAAGAGCGCACCACCGGCCTCCCAGCGGACGTTCTCGCGGTAGCGCCCAAACGCTGGATCTGCGCTTTGGCGCAGCAATGGCATAGGCTTTTGGCCCAGCGAGTACTCACTAACAAAAAACAGCCCGCGTAAACGCTCAAGCCGTTCCAGCGGGTCATAGGCGCCATTGCTGCGGCGGTGGCAATCGGTCCAGTCGTTGTCGCCGGGCACGTAGACCAGCGGCACTCGAGAGGCCTGGAACAAGGCCAGCCGATCCTGGAACAGAGCGTCACTGCAAGCGTCTCCCCCGCTTTTGAAATCACCCGCATGGACCACAAAGGCCGGGTCTGCCGCGGCCATATCGGCCATCAACCCCGGCAGTTGTGCCCGCTCCCAGGCGCTGTAGGGCGTATCGCCGAACAATCCAAAAGGCAGGGGCTGCGCCGATGCCAGGCGGCAGCACAGCGCCAGCAGCAGGGACGGCCATAGCAGCGCGCTCGCTCGGGGCCACGGGGCTCTGAAGGGACGGTGTGGGGGCTTGGGCTTATGCTTGTTCAACATGGTTTCGAGGGTACTCCGTCTACCCTACACTTTAGCTGCCGCAAAACTCAACATAAGGGGCGAACATGGCAGCAGACTGGATGTCGGTACTGAAAATGGTGCCCTGGAGCGATGTGATCAGCAGCGCGCCCAAGGTGGCTGATGGTGCCAAGAAGTTGTGGAGCACGGTGGCCAAAAAGGCTGGTGTGGCCGGAGAGTCGGCGCCAGAAGAACCAACGGCTGAGCCGCAAGATTTACCTGCTGCAGAGCTGCTCGCGCTGCTACAAGGGCAGCTTGCCCGCCAAGAGGCCGGCCTCGCGGACCTGCGCCAGCAATTGCTCAGCTCCACGGCACTGGTCCAGACCCTGGCCGAGCAAAACGCCCAGCTGGTGCAGCGGGTGGAGGCCAACCGGGTACGGGTGCGCTGGCTAACCCTGGCCGTGCTTATGCTCGGGATGGGCCTGGCTGCGGTGTGGGCGCTGGGGCGCTGATACGCACTGACTCGGCTCACGGCTGACACAGCTGCATTTACTGTCATAATCGTTTTCAGTTGCACCGCAAGTGCAATCCGCTAGGGGTGCCGTGTCCGGTCTTATACCGGGCGCAGCTGAGAAAGTCCCTTTGAACCTGATTGAGGTAATCCTCGCGCAGGGAAGCCGGCTCAAGACCGCTGTGGCGACTACCGCCACCGCTTAGCGCCTCGGGCCATGCCGAACTGCCATTTTTGCTGGAAATACGCAATGGCAAACCTGGACAATTTTTCCGCCCTGACCCCGGTCAGCCCTGATGCACGGGTGTTTGACGCCAGTGCCCACCGCTCACTCTGGTTCAGTCTCGGCGTTGGCCTGCTGGTGATGCAGGTTGGCGCCTACCTGGTCCCCGCGGTGGGGACACAAGACGCCCTGCTGGCCATTGTGCTCGGCTCCATTTTGGGGGCGGGCTTGCTGGCCTGGGCGGCCAAGCTGGGCTGCGACAGTGGCCTGTCCAGCGCCGGGCTGATGCACCGGGTCTTTGGCAGCGCGTTTGCCCGGCTGCCGGTTCTCCTCAACATTGTCCAACTGCTGGGCTGGACCACGTTTGAGCTGGTGATCATGCGCGAGGGCACCCAGGCCATCGTCGCCAAAGCATTCGACTGGCCGCCCAGCCAGGCTGGCGTGGTTTGGGCCACGCTGCTGTGGGGCGGGGTGCTGACGCTGCTGATGATGGGCTCTATGCTGACCCTGGTGCGCAAATTTGTCCGCCGCTTTGGCCTGCCACTGGTGGTGCTGTCGCTGATGTGGCTCACCTGGCAATTCGGCAGCCTGGCCATCGACAAAGGCTTTGGCGCCTTCTGGCAGCGCCCGGGTAATGGCGGCATGGGTTTTTGGGCCGCTATTGACCTGGTGATCGCCATGCCCGTGTCCTGGCTGCCGCTGGTGGCCGACTACGCCCGCCACGGCATCAATGGCCGCAGCACGCTGCGCGGCACCTGGCTGGGCTATGCCTTGGCCAATACCTGGTGCTACGCGCTGGGGGTGCTGGTGGTCAGCGTCTCGGCGCCGGATGCAAGTTTGGTGACTGCGCTGCTGGTGGCACAGGGCGGCCTGCTGGCGCTGGGCCTGATCTTGCTGGACGAGCTGGACAACGCCTACGGCGACGTGTATTCGGCAGCGGTCTCTGGCAACAGCTTACTGTCGCGCGTCTCCGTGCGGGCCTGGGGCCTGACCATTGCACTGGTCTGCACCGGCCTGGCGCTGGTGCTGCCCATGCATGAGCTGGAGCCGTTTCTGCTCAAGCTCAGCTCAATCTTCGTGCCCCTTTACGGCGTGATCCTTGGCCGACTTGCGCTGGGTGGGCTGTCTAGACCGGCCAGCGATCGGCGGGTGGATTGGGCAGCAGCGGCCATCTGGGTGCTGGGCGTGGCCCTGTTTCAGGCACTTCACGCCTGGGCGCCGCAATGGGGTGCCAGCCTGCCGGTCCTGGCTGTCACCTTTGCGCTCGCCCGGCTTACCCAGGCCAAGGCATGATCACAGCGGCAACCTATGCGCCGCCAGCGGCGCATGGCCATGGTTGAGCGGCCCATGCCCCTGGCCCGTCTGAACAGCAGCGCCCTCGGAAATAGCGGCGCGAATAAAGTGCCGCGCCGCCTGTACCGCGTCAACCAGCCCCAGCCCCAGCGCCAGGTAAGCGGCGATGGCCGACGACAGGGTGCAACCGGTGCCGTGCACATTGCGACTGGGGATGCGGGTGCTGGTCAGGCGCAACATGGGCTGGCCCGGCTGCAACAGCACATCCACCAGCGCATCCCCCGGCAAATGGCCGCCCTTGAGCAACACCGCCTGTGCGCCCATGGCCAGCAAGGCCTCAGTGGCGGCGTCCAGTCCCTCGGCATCGGCGATGGGCTGCTGCAACAACAGGGCCGCCTCGTCCAGGTTGGGGGTGATCAGGGCGGCACGGGGAAACAACTCGCGGACCAGCACCTGCACCGTGTCGCTGGCGATCAAACGGTCGCCGCTGGTGGCCACCATCACCGGGTCCAGCACCACGTTCATCAACCGGTAATGGTCAATCGCCCAGGCCACAACCTCGACGATTTCCGGGGCATGCAGCATGCCGATCTTGACTGCGTCGACGCCAATATCGTCAATCACCGACTGCAGTTGCGCCTTCAAAAAGGCGGCCGGCACCGGGTGAATGCCCTGCACGCCCACCGTGTTTTGTGCTGTCAGCGCGGTGACGGCGGTCATGCCGTAGCAGCCCAATGCGGCGAAGGTTTTGAGGTCCGCCTGAATGCCGGCGCCACCGCCGCTGTCAGAGCCAGCAATGCTCAGGACGCGGGCATAGCGGGTGGCCGGCGGGGTTCTGCGGGTGTGGCTGGTCTGGCTGGTGTTAGTGATCTGATTCATGGTCGGGATTATGCGCAGGCGCTGGGCTGCTGGGCCGCTGGGCTGGGGATAAACCCGCAGAGGGGTTTGCCATGCACGCGGTGATTCTGGGCGCCGGCTTGATGGGCCGCCTTCTGGCGCATACGCTGGCCCAGCAAGGGCACCGGGTTGAGGTGCACGAGGCTCAGGGGCCAGACGCCACAGGTTCCGCCGCCCGGGTGGCCGCCGCCATGCTGGCACCCCTGGCCGAGTCGGCCATCACCGAGTTGCCGGTGGTGCGCATGGGCCAGTATGGTCTTGGCCGCTGGCCCGAGCTTCTGGCCACGCTGGCGCAGCCGGTGTTTTTTCAGCAGAACGGCACGCTGGTGGTCTGGCACCGCCAAGACGCGGCCGAAGCCCGACGCTTGGGCCAGCAGCTGCAACGCCACCAGCAGCAACTGCCCACGCTGGCAGCGCCGGTACTCCTGGACGCCGCTGGCATGGGTGAGCAAGAGGCCGGTCTAGCGGGCCGGTTCAGCCAGGGCCTGCTCTTGCCCGGCGAAGGCCAGCTCGACAACCGCCAACTCTTGCAGGCCCTGCTCGACAGCCTGCAGGCCCAGGGCGTGGCGCTGCATTGGCACAGCCACCGCACACCGGCTGATTTTGAGCCCGGGCGGGCGGGCCAGCCCGACTGGCTGGTCGACTGCCGTGGCTTGGGCGCGCGGCCGCAATGGGCCGGCTTGCGTGGGGTGCGGGGCGAAGTGCTGCGCTTGCACGCGCCGGATGTGACATTGACCCGCCCGGTGCGGCTCGTCCACCCGCGCTACCCGATCTACATTGCGCCCAAGCCAGACCAGGTGTTTGTGGTGGGCGCCACCGAGATCGAAACCGATGACCTGTCGCCAGCCAGCGTGCGCTCTACCCTGGAGTTGCTGAGTGCGGCCTACACGGTGCACCCGGGCTTTGGTGAGGCGCGCCTGCTGGAGGTGGGCGTCCAGGCACGCCCGACCCTGCCCGACAACCTGCCGGCCCTGCGCCGGCTGGGGCCAAGGGCGTTGCAGGTCAACGGCCTGTACCGCCATGGTTTCTTGATCGCCCCGGCCCTGCTGGACGCCACGCTGGCGCTGCTGCGCGGCGAGCCTGCGCAACTGGCCCACGGCTGGGGCCTGCCCATCCACACCGATTGATCCGCATGACCCCCTTGAACCTGCTCATCAACCAAAAGCCCTACCAACTACCGGCCGGGGCCACACTGGCCGACGCCGTGGCGGTGGCAGGGGTGCGAGCACCGTTTGCTGCGGCCGTTAACCTGCAGTTTGTGCCCCGCCACAACTATGCGCAGCACCTGCTGCACGAGCAGGACCGGATTGAACTGATTTCACCTTTGACTGGAGGCTGAGCCCATGACCCCCGACAACGACGACCTGGTGCTTTATGGCGAGCGCTTTGCCAGCCGGCTGCTGCTGGGCACCTCGCGCTACCCCTCGCCCAAGGTCATGGCCGACGCCGTGGCCGGCGCCCGCCCCGCCATGGTCACCGCTTCGCTGCGTCGGCAAACGGCCCAGGGCCACGAGTCGCAAGATTTCTGGCAGCTGCTCAAGGCCATGGCGGTGCCGGTACTGCCCAACACCGCCGGTTGCCACAGCATTCAGGAGGCCGTCACCACCGCCGAGATGGCGCGTGAGGTGTTTGAGACCGACTGGATCAAGCTCGAGCTGATCGGCGACGACTACACGCTGCAGCCCGACACGCTCAACCTGCCCACGGCCGCCAGTCTGCTGATCCAGGCCGGCTTCAAGGTGCTGCCCTATTGCACCGACGATCTGGTGCT
>CAMCZF010000239.1 GCA_945885775.1 Rhodoferax sp. OV413
CGGCTGTGTTCCCGGTTGCTGGTGCTCGACCACGGCCGAAAAATTGCCGAAGGGGAGCCACGGGCCCTGATTGCCGAGCACCTGGAGCCTGATGTGGTCGAGGTTTTTGGCGCCGGTGCGGCAGAGCTGCTGACGTCTCCCCTGCGCGCCATGGCGGGCCGGGTTGAGCAAAGCGGTGAAACCGTGTTTTTCTACACGCAAGACGCCAAGCCCTTGCTGCAAGCCTTGTCAGCCTACCCCCAACTGCGTACCTTGCACAGACCGGCCAATCTGGAGGATTTGTTCCTCAAGCTGACCGGGCGCCAGATTCGGGAGGAGGGTTGACATGAGCACGACCGATATCACGCCAAGTGCGCCTAGTATCTGGCGCGCGCCGCAGCTGTCGCTGCGCTTTTGGCCGGTGTTTCTGCGCAACCTGTTGGTCTGGCGCAAGCTGGCGATCCCGAGCCTGGTCGGCAACATCGCCGAGCCGCTGATGTGGCTGGTGGCGTTTGGCTACGGCATGGGGGCCCTGGTTGGGCAGGTCAGCGTGGCGGGCGCTGACGGCGGCGCGGCTGTAAAGGTGCCCTACATTTTGTTTCTGGCCAGCGGTTCGATCTGCATGAGCGCCATGAATGCAGCGACCTTTGAGGCCTTGTATTCGGCGTTTTCGCGCATGCATGTGCAAAAGACCTGGGACGGCATCATGAATGCCCCGGTCAGCCTGGACGACGTGGTGCTGGCCGAGATGCTGTGGGCCGCGTTTAAGTCGCTGTTCACGGTGAGCGCCATTCTGCTGGTGATGTTGGCCTTAAACATCAGCGCCAGCCCCAAGCTGCTGCTGGCCTGGCCGATCCTGCTGGGTGTGGGTATGACCTTCAGTTGCATTGCGCTGGTATTTAATGCGCTGGCCAAAGGCTACGACTTTTTCACCTACTACTTCACGCTGTGCCTGACCCCCATGATGTTCCTGAGCGGTATCTTTTTCCCGCTGGAGCAACTGCCCACGGTCGTGCGGTTGGTGTCGGATTGGCTGCCGCTCACCAATGCCGTGGCACTGGTGCGGCCCCTGTTCATGGACCAATGGCCGCCCCAGGCCCTGCAGCATGGCCTGGTCTTGGTGGCCTACGCGGTGGCTGGTTTCTGGCTGGCATTGGCGCTGACGCGCCGGCGCTTTCGCGGCTGACTCGGCTCAGTGGTTGTCGCGCGGTACGAAAGAGCCGCGTCGACCCACCAAGAAATCGAGGTCGACGCCTTCGTCGGCCTGCAGCACATGGTCGACATACAGCTTCCAGTAGCCGCTGTCCAGCGGTGGCGGTGGCGCCTTCCACTCAGACAGGCGCTGGTTCAGCTCTTCATCACTGATCTTCAGCTCTAGCCGGCGGTTGGGAACATCGAGTTCGATCATGTCGCCATTGCGCACCACTGCCAGCGGTCCGCCAGCGGCAGCCTCGGGGGCGGTGTGCAGGATCACGGTGCCATAGGCGGTGCCGCTCATGCGGGCGTCGCTCAGGCGAACCATGTCGGTGATGCCCTTGCGCAAGACCTTGGGCGGCAGCGGCATGTTGCCCACCTCGGCCATGCCAGGGTAGCCCTTGGGTCCGCAGTTTTTCAAGACCAGCACGCAGGTCTCATCGACGTCCAGCGACTCGTCGTCGATCAGGCGGTGAAACTCTTCGATGTTCTCGAACACCACGGCACGCCCGGTATGGACCATCAGTGCTGGTGTGGCGGCGCTGGGTTTGATCACCGCCCCGCGAGGCGACAGATTGCCGCGCAGCACGGCAATGCCGGCTTTTTCCATAAAGGGTGCATTCAGCGGCTTGATGACGTCCTGGTTGAAGTTTTCGGCTCCGGCGATGTTCTCGCCCATGGTTTTGCCGTTGGCGGTGATGGCGTCCAGGTGCAGGTCAGCGGCGATTTCTTTCATCACCGCAGGCAGGCCACCGGCGTAGCAGAAGTCTTCCATCAGGTATTTGCCTGAGGGCTGCAGATTGACCAGGCAGGGCATTTCGCTGCCCAGACGGTCGAAGTCTTCCACGGTCAGCTTCAGGCCGATACGCCCAGCCATGGCAATCAGGTGGATCACCGCGTTGGTCGAGCCGCCGATGGCGGCCAGGGTCTTGATGGCGTTCTCAAAGGCCTGCCGGGTGAGGATGCGCGACAGAATCAAATCTTCGTGCACCATGTCCACAATGCGCCGACCGGCCGACCGGGCCAGCACATTGCGCCGGCCGTCGACCGCCGGGTAGGCGGCGGTGCCGGGCAGGCCCACCCCCAGCGCTTCGATCATGCTGGCCATGGTACTGGCGGTACCCATGGTCATGCAGTGGCCGTGGCTGCGGTGCATGCAGCTCTCGGCCTCCAGAAACTCTTGCAGTTTCAGGGTGCCAGCACGCACCTGCTCGCTCATGCTCCAGACCCCGGTGCCTGAGCCCAGTTCCTGACCGCGCCATTTGCCATTGAGCATGGGGCCACCACTGACCCCAATGGTGGGCAGGTCGACGCTGGCGGCGCCCATCATCAGCGAGGGGGTGGTCTTGTCGCAGCCCATTAACAGCACGACGCCGTCGATCGGGTTGCCGCGGATGCTTTCTTCCACGTCCATGCTGGCCAGGTTGCGGTACAGCATGGCAGTGGGCCGCAACAGCACCTCACCCAGGGACATCACCGGGAACTCGAGCGGGAAGCCGCCGGCCTCATAGACGCCGATCTTGACCTGCTCGGCGATGGTGCGAAAGTGGGAGTTGCAGGGGGTGAGTTCACTGAAGGTGTTGCAGATGCCGATGACCGGCCGGCCTTCAAATTGGTCTTGCGGAATGCCCTTGCCCTTGAGCCAGCTGCGGTAGGCAAAGCCGTCGCGGTCCTGGCGGCCGAACCATTGCTGGCTGCGGAGGTCTTCGGGTTTTTTCTTGGGTTTGGTGGTCATGATTTGCTTTGTCTCCGTTATTAAGGGGTCGAACAGGGTTTACCCGAAAGCCCGGCGGTTCGCAAAGATCATATGATATTTGTACGAGTCCACCTGAAAAAAGTGGAGGCCGGGGCTGCGCCATGTGACGCCGACACCGACCGAACCTAAAGGTTTTTGAATGCACGTTGTGCCGCGCTATTTTTTCAAGTTGCTGGAATTCCTGGTGGTGATCCTGATGGTTGCCATGGTGGCTATGGTGTTTGGCAATGTGTTTTTAAGGTATGCCTTTAACTCGGGCATCACTATCTCGGACGAGATGTCGCGTTACTGCTTCATCTGGCTCACCTACATTGGCGCCATGGTGGCCATGCGCGAAGGCGGTCATCTCGGGGTTGACACCCTGGTCAAGCACCTGTCCCGGGGCGGAAAAAAAATCTGCCTGTTCCTCAGTGAGAGTTTGATGCTCTTTTGCAACGGCTTGTTTATGCTGGGCACTTGGAAGATGCATGACTTGCAGGTGACCAATGTGTCGCCGGTGGCCGGTTTGTCAATGATCTGGGTCTTCGGCATCGGCTATGTGGTCAGCCTGGTGATGGGCATGATGAATATCCGTGTGCTGTACCGCTTGCTGAGTGGGCGCATCACCGAGGCTGAGCTGATCCAGGTGGTGGAAGCCGAAGGGCTGGCCGACGTCGAGAAGACCTTGCAAACCGTCAAAGCCTGAGCCAAGCGCCATGACCGTCTCTGTTTTCATTCTGAGCCTGCTCGCCGCCATGGCCATTGGCATGCCGATCGCCTACGCCCTGTTGGTGTGTGGCGTCACCCTGATGGCTTTTTTGGCTGCGACCAGCGGGCTGGTCATTTTTGACAGCCAGATTTTGGCGCAGCGTTTTGTCGAGGGGGCCGACAACTTTCCCCTGCTGGCCGTGCCCTTCTTTCTGCTGGCTGGCGAGTTCATGAACGCGGGCGGCTTGAGCCGGCGCATCGTTAACCTGGCCATGGCCTGGGTCGGGCACTTCAGAGGTGGTTTGGGTTATGTGACGGTGATCGCCGCCGTCATCATGGCGTCGCTGTCCGGTTCGGCCGTGGCTGACACCGCTGCCCTGGCAGCCCTGCTGATCCCGATGATGCGGGCCGCCGGCTACAACGTGGGCCGTGCCTCGGGCCTGATCGCCTCGGGCGGCATCATCGCGCCGGTGATCCCGCCCTCCATTGGCATGATCATCTTTGGCGTGGCGGGTAATGTCTCCATCACCAAGTTGTTTCTGGCCGGCATCGTGCCCGGCCTGTTGATGGGCCTGGCCATCGGCCTGACCTGGTGGTGGCTGGCCAAGAAGGAAAACGTGCGGCCCGGCCGCAAGGTACCCATGCCGGAGCGCCTTCGCATCACGGCGCAGGGTGGCTTTGCCGTGGCGCTCCCCGTGGTGATCATTGGCGGCATGAAGTTTGGCGTTTTCACCCCCACCGAGGCGGCGGTGGTGGCTGCGGTTTACAGCTTTGTGGTGGGCAAGTTCATCTATGGCGAACTGAAGTGGTCGGCGCTCTATGGCCTGCTGTTGGCCGCTGGAAAAACCACCGCTGTGGTGATGTTCCTGGTGGCTGCGGCCATGGTCAGCGCCTGGCTCATCACGGTGGCCAATATTCCGACCGAGGTGGCCGGCATGCTGGCGCCCTTCATGGGCAACAAGATACTTCTGATGTTCATCATGATGGCGCTGATCATCGTGGTGGGCACTGCGCTTGACTTCACCCCGACCGTGCTGATTCTCACGCCGGTGCTGATGCCCGTGGTGCTCAAGGCCGGCATTGACCCGGTGTACTTTGGCGTGCTGTTCATCATGAACAACGCCATTGGCCTGATTACCCCGCCGGTGGGAACCGTGTTGAATGTGGTGTGCGGCGTGGCGCGCATCAGCATGGACGACGCCTTCAAGGGCGTGTTGCCTTTTTTGTGCGCGCAACTCGTCGTGCTGTTTTTGTTGGTGCTTTTCCCGGACATTGTGCTGGTGCCCCTGCACTGGCTGATGCGATGATTTTTCAACCCTGTGTCTAACTTTTAAGGAGACAAACATGTTCAAACGCAGAACCCTCACCTCGGCCTTGATGGCCGCCACCCTGTTGGTCGCAACTTCGGCTTTCGCCCAATTTGCTGAGCGCACCATCAAGTTCACCAACGGCGTCAACGAAGACCACCCCGTGGGCCTGGGTGTCAAGCGCATGCAAGAGGTGCTCAACGCCAAGACCGGTGGCAAGATCAAGATCAACGCCTTCTGGGGCGGCTCGGCCGGTGGTGACCTGCCGGCCACTCAGGCATTGCGCGCCGGTACCCAAGAGATGGTGTGCACCTCCAGCTCGCCGCTGGTTGGCATTGTGAAAGAGCTGGGCGC
>CAMCZF010000240.1 GCA_945885775.1 Rhodoferax sp. OV413
GGCGCTTCTTTGTTGCTCAATGCCGAAGGGGTTTTTACGGCGGTGCTGGCTTGGGTGGCTTTCCGCGAAAATTTTGATCGACGCATTGCGCTGGGGATGGTTCTGATTGCCGCCGGGGCGGTGGTTCTTAGTTGGCCCGGCACGGTCAGTTTTGCCAGCCTGTGGCCTGCACTCGCCATTTTGGGTGCCTGCTTCGCTTGGGGGCTGGACAACAACCTGACCCGCAAGGTGGCGCTCAACGACGCCACCTGGATCGCCTCAGTCAAAGGGTTGGTGGCGGGCAGCGTCAATCTGCTGCTGGCCTGGGCAGTGGGCGACGCTTTGCCTGGTGGCTTGACGGTGGCGGCGGCCATGGTGGTGGGTTTTCTGGCCTACGGCGTGAGCCTGGCCCTGTTCGTGGTGGGCCTGCGGCATTTGGGTGCGGCTCGTACTGGAGCCTATTTTTCAGTGGCGCCGTTTTTTGGCGCAGCCCTGGCCTTGTTGGGCGGTGAGCCGGTGACACTGACCTTACTGGTCGCCGGCGCCCTGATGGCGGCAGGGGTGTGGCTCCACCTGACCGAGCAACATTCGCATCTGCATACCCACGAAGCGATGCTGCATGACCACGAGCATGAGCACGACGAGCACCACCAGCACACCCATGCTGACGGCCCGTTCACAACGGGCAAGCATGCGCACCCGCATCGGCACGAGCCGCTAAGCCACGCCCATGACCACTACCCGGACGCGCACCACAGGCACCGGCATTGAAGGGCTGGTGTCACGGATGGGTCGGTTTGTCAGTCAATTATTTCGAGTATCATCGAAATATGGAATCAATCGCTGTTGTTAAAGCCCTGGCCGCGCTCGCCCAGTCATCACGGCTCGAGGTGTTTCGTTCACTGGTGGTGGCTGGTCAGGCCGGTTTGACCCCGGGCGCCCTGTCTGAAAGCCTGGGCGTGGCGCCCAACACGCTGTCATTTCATTTGAAAGAACTGGTGAATGCCGACCTCATCAGCCAGGAGCGGGTTGGGCGCAACCTGGTTTACCGGGCCCAGTTTGACCGCATGAACTCGGTGCTGGCTTACCTCACCCAAAACTGCTGCCAGGGCCAACCCTGCCTGCCGGCGCTTGCCAACGCATGCGACTGTTAACCACCGACCTGGAGCTACCAACCATGACTACCCCACTTAAACCCCTCAACGTGCTTTTTCTGTGTACGCACAATTCCACCAGAAGCATCCTGGCCGAAGCGCTTTTGAACGCCATGAGCGGTGGCCGCTTTCGCGCTTATTCGGCCGGCAGCAGCCCGCGTGCGAACCAACAGCCGAACCCGCTGGGTTTGAAGGCGCTGGAAACCGCTGGGATCGCCACCGAGGGCTTGAACAGCAAAAGCTGGGATGTGTTCGCGGAGCCAGATGCGCCCCACATGGACTTGATCATCACGGTGTGTGACAACGCGGCCGGTGAAGTCTGCCCGCTTTGGCCCGGGCACCCGGCCACCGCGCATTGGGGTTACCCGGATCCGTCTGAGGGCAATGGTTCTGAAGACGACAAGCGCGAGGCAACCCGCAAAACTCTGCACGCCATCAAGCGACGACTGGAGTTGTTGTGCAGTTTGCCTGATGCCAAGCTGCAACAGGCCGTGTTGCAGACCAGCGCCCGGCAGTTGGCCCAAGCCTGAGGGTCAGATCCATGCAAGCTGAACCTGGCGTCAATGCCAAGCCGGCCGCAGGGGTTGCCATGAGCGTTTTTGAACGTTACCTGACGGTGTGGGTGTTCCTCTGCATTGTTGTGGGCATCGTTCTGGGCCAGTTCTTTGCACCCGTGTTCCAGGCCATTGGCCACATGGAGTTTGCCAAGGTCAACCTGCCAGTGGGCTTGCTGATTTGGGTGATGGTCATCCCCATGTTGGTGAAGGTTGATTTCGGTGCCCTCGGTGAAGTACGCAAACACGTCAAGGGCATTGGGGTGACGCTGTTTGTCAACTGGCTGGTCAAGCCTTTTTCTATGGCCCTGCTGGCCTGGCTGTTCATTCGCCATTGGTTTGCGCCCTTGCTGCCGCCGGATCAGATTGACAGCTACATGGCCGGGCTGATCTTGCTGGCCGCGGCACCGTGCACCGCCATGGTGTTTGTCTGGAGCCGCCTCACAGGGGGAGACCCCCTGTTCACCCTGTCGCAAGTGGCCTTGAATGACAGCATCATGGTGATTGCTTTTGCACCGCTGGTGGGCTTGCTGCTGGGCATCTCGGCCATCATCGTGCCCTGGGACACCTTGCTGACGTCCGTGGTGCTGTACATCGTGATCCCCGTGATCTTGGCGCAGATTCTGCGCAGGGCGCTGCTGGCCAGGGGCACGGCTTTTTTTGAGTCGACCATGGCCAAAATTGGGCCCTGGTCGATAACCGCGCTGTTGCTCACATTGGTGCTGTTGTTTGCCTTTCAGGGCGAAGCCATTCTGCAGCAGCCGCTGGTCATTGCATTGCTAGCGGTGCCGATCCTGATTCAGGTGTTTTTCAACTCGGCCCTGGCCTATTGGCTCAACCGCGCGGTGGGCGAAAAGCATTCGGTGGCCTGCCCGTCGGCTTTGATTGGCGCATCCAACTTCTTTGAACTGGCGGTGGCGGCTGCCATCAGCCTGTTTGGTTTTAATTCTGGCGCGGCCCTGGCCACGGTGGTGGGTGTGATGATTGAGGTGCCGGTGATGATGATGGTGGTGTACATCGTCAATAACTCTAAGGGCTGGTACGAGCGCGGCGCCTCAGTGCCAGGCGCTTGAACTGCGATGACCATGCCCTCAGAAGCCATCGACCCGGCCAGCTTCAGGCTGCCAAGCCAGAGCCAGTTATCGGCCATGGCACCGTCAACCCACCCACCCAGAATTTTGATGCTGTACGGCTCCTTGCGTGAGCGCTCGTACAGCAAGCTGTTGACGCTGGAGTCGGCGCGCCTGCTGGAGGCCATGGGGGCTGAGGTGAAGGTATTTGACCCGCAAGATTTGCCGCAGCCTGATGCGGCGCCAGATACCCACCCCAAAGTGCGTGCTTTGCGTGATTTGGCCACGTGGTCAGAAGGCATGGTGTGGTGTTCGCCCGAGCGCCATGGCGCGATGACCGGCATCATGAAAAGCCAGATCGACTGGATCCCCTTGTCGATAGGCGCTGTGCGTCCGACCCAGGGCAAGACCCTGGCGGTGATGGAGGTCAGTGGTGGCTCGCAGTCCTTCAACGCCGTCAACCAGATGCGTATTCTGGGGCGATGGATGCGCATGATCACCATCCCCAACCAAAGCTCGGTGGCCAAAGCCTTTATGGAGTTTGACGAGGCCGGGCGCATGAAGCCGTCCGCCTACTACGACCGGGTGGTCGATGTGATGGAAGAACTGGTGAAGTTCACGCTGCTGACGCGGGATGTGGCCCCCTACCTGGTCGACCGCTACAGCGAACGCAAAGAAAGTGCCGAAGCTCTGTCCAAGCGCGTCAACCAAATAAGCCTCTGAGGGCGGTGCGCCAAGCCCCGCTTGCAGCCGCAGTAAGATCGGGCGCTTCATACTGAGGAGCCGCTTTTGAGACACATCATTGACCTGGACCGTTACCCCTTGGACCGCGAAGGCAGCCAGGACTGGCACCACATGGTGGCGGCTGCACAGGCTGCGTTGCAGCAGAACGGCATGTTCAGCCTTGAGGGGTTTTTGCGGCCCGGTGTGGCGGCCCAGGCAGCAGCTGAAATTGCGCCAGTGATGGCCAGCGATTCTTACCTGCACCAGCGGCGTCACAACATCTATTTCAAGCCCGAAATCCCCGGACTGGCAGCCGACCACCCGGCGCTGCGCCAGGTGCAGACCACCAACCACACGGTGTGTGCCGATCAGATGCCCGGCAGCTTGGTGATGGCCGTGTACGAATACCCCCCGCTGGCGCAGTTCTTGGCGGCCACCATGGGTCGGCCGGCTTTGTATGTGATGCCAGACCCTCTGGCCTGTGCCAACGTGATCGCCTACCGTGATGGGGAAGCGCTGAATTGGCATTTTGACCGGTCTGAGTTCACCACCACACTGTTGCTGCAAGCGCCCGATGAGGGGGGTGATTTTGAGTACCGAACCAACCTGCGCACAGACACAGACCCCAACTACGACGGTGTCGCCAAACTGCTGGAGGGCCGCGACCCGGAGGCTCGCCTGTTGCATCTGCAAGCGGGCACCTTGAATGTGTTTCGCGGTAAAAATACGGCCCACCGGGTCACGCCGGTGCAAGGCGCCGTAGACCGGATGATTGCCGTGCTGTGCTACTACGAGACGCCGGGCGTGATGTTCAGCCCGGAGGAGCGCTTGGGGTTTTACGGTCGCGCGGGCTGAGCGGGTTAAAGCCGGTCACCATCATGGTGGCCAGCAACACCAGCGCCCCGCCGGCGTAAGAGGCGAGGGTAAACACCTCGTCCAAAACTAAATGCCCCCAGATCACCCCAAAAATGGTGACCATGAAGGTGGAGCTGTGGGCCGCCACGGCGCTGACATGTTGCACGATGCGCATGTATTGCCAATAGGCCAGGCCCGAGGTGATCACCCCCATCAGCGCCACTGCTGAAAGGGCTGCCCATGAAAATTGGGCCTGGGGTAGTTTCCACAGGGCACCGGGCAGCAGCAGTAAAAAACCAAAGGCGTGGATGCCGGCCGTGATGCTTAAGGGCGGCATGCGCTGGATAGCCCGTTTGAGCAGGGGCATGCTGAATCCGGTGAAAAAGCAGGCGCCTACAGCCAGGGCCGTGCCGGCCAAGACCTCGGGCGAGGGGCCAATGGGCCCCAGCCTGACCACCAGTGCCACACCGCTAAAGGCGAGCAGGCAGCCCACCAGCTTGGTCCAGGTCAGCGTGTCGTCTTTCATCCAGGCAGCAGCAAAGGCCCCAAAGAGCACAGACGTGACGCCCACCACCGCGCTGTACCCCGATGGCAAATAAAGCGAGGACCAGGCACTCAGGAAATGCGGCAAGGCAATGGCGGCGGCGCCCAGCAGCAACAGTTCTCGCCAGTGTTGCCACGGCCAGTCCAGCTTCTGGTGCCGCATGATCATGGCCAGCGTGATGGCGCCCAGCCCGATACGCGCGGCGGCCGCAACGCTGGGCCCCAGCACAGGGGTGGCGATCCGGGTCAGTAAAAAGCCGGTGCCCCACAGCGCCGACAAGGCGACCAGCTGGAAGAAGTACCGACTCTTCACGGGGCGGGTTTTTAGAGCGCGTTAGGCTCCGGCGGGGACGCGGCGGCTAGCTCCGCTACGGCTTGGCGCACGGCG
>CAMCZF010000241.1 GCA_945885775.1 Rhodoferax sp. OV413
CCGCTGGCGCGCAAAAGCGACAGCTCCTCGGGCCGAATGTGCAAATTGTTCAGATGAGGGTAAGCCGGCGGGTCAGGCAAACGCCTGCAAGACATTAGCCGCGTTAACCCCCAGCCCGTCCACCGCATAGCCGCCTTCGAGCACCAACAGAGTGGGCAGCCCGACGCGGGCCAGGCGTTCGCCCAGGCGCAGGTAGTCGGTACTTTGCAGGCAAAAACCGGAAATCGGGTCACCGACAAACGTGTCCAGGCCCAGCGAAACCACTATCGCCTCGGCGCCAAAGCGGCTGATGGCGGCCAGGGCAACTTCCAGCGCGGCCGACCAGGCCTCGAACCCGCTGCCGCGCGGCAGCGGCAGGTTCAGGTTGAAGCCGGCACCCGCACCAGCGCCGGTTTCGTCCGCATGGCCCAGGTAGAAGGGGTATTCGGTCAGCGGGTCGCCGTGAATGCTGGCAAAGAAAACGTCTGGGCGCTCGTAAAAGATACTTTGCGTGCCGTTGCCGTGGTGGTAATCCACATCCAGCACGGCCACGCGCGACAGGCCGGCATCGCGCAGGTGTTGGGCCGCCAGGGCGGCGTAGTTGAGAAAGCAGTAGCCGCCAAAATAGTCGGCGCCGGCATGGTGCCCGGGTGGCCGGCTCAGGGCAAAGGCGGCTGGCGCCCCGCCCAGCACCGCCTGCGCCGCGCTCTGGGCGCAGTGCGCGGCGGCACGGGCCACGGCCCAGCTGCCGGCGGTCAGCGGCGTGCCGGCGTCAAACGCAAACAGCCCCACCCGCGCCGAAAAATTGTCGGGCAGCACATCGGTACGCAAACCGCGCGCCGGCCAGACTGATGGCAGCACATCGCGCTGCGCGTTGCCGGCGTCCAGCGCCAGCCATTGGTCCCAGGCGCTGGCCAAAAACGCCAGGTAGCGCGGGCTGTGCACGCGTGCCAGCAACGCGTCATCGAAGGTGTGCGGGTCCAACACCGGGCCCAGGTTACGCCGCTGCAGCTCCAGCAGCACCTGATCGGCGCGCGCCGGCACTTCAAAGCACGGCACCAGCTCGCCGCGAAACATCTCCAGGCGGCCCTGGTGCAGGGCGTGGTGGCGGTTGTAGTAGGTGATCATGATGGCAAGTAAGTTTCGATGGGCATCAATTAACCGGCGCAATGGCGCAGGATCGCCTTTTGCACCGGCAGCAGCAGCTCTTTTTGCCGGTAACCGGCAAAGCCGGCATAGTGCAGCGGGTCAAACGCCAGCTCTCGACCCATCGTAAATGGCGGCGTGGGCAGCAGTTTGGGCTGGCCCATTTGGGTCAGGTGGGCTTCGGTCAGTGACCAGGCCGGCGCCTCCACACCGGACGGCCAGCCGTCGGTGATGACGATGTCGATGTCGGTGGGGCAGACCTCGGTGAATTGCACGCCGGGCGTGGCTTGGTGAAAGGCAGCGTCACAGGCATGGGTCAGCTGCAAGCCCAGCACCGCCGCCAACTCGTGCCAGGAGCGCAGCACATTGGTCGGTGGGCCCCAGAGGCAGACCCGAGCCCCAGCCAAGGGCCGCAGCTCGGTGTCCACGTAATAGGCATCGGTCAGCACCTCGCAGGGGTGGCCGTCACTGGACATGGCGTTGATGACCGGTCGCCGGCTGGCGGCCGCAAACTCGGCCAGGCGGGCGTGGTTGGACTCGCGCACCACGTACATGGCATAGAACGGGTCTAGGTAACCGGCCAGGTCGCGGGCGCGCTCACCGGTTTTGAGCAGGTTGGGCAGCTCGGTGAAGGCCAGCCCGAGCTCGCGAAAGGCCTGGATGAAGGTGGTGCGGGTGCGGATGCCGTAGCCCTCAAACGACCAGGCCACCGTGCCGGCCAGCGGCGTGGCGGGCTGGCCAACCAGGCCCCAGATGTGGTGCACGTCGGCAGAGCTGAGGTCTGCCAGGCGGATCAGGTTCATGCATTAGCCTTGCGGATAGGGTTGGGCCAACCACTATAGCGGGCAAGCCGGGCCCTAAACTCAAGGCTTAGCCACCTCCGCGAAAGCCACCATGTTTTTTTCAGCTGACCCCGGCTCTGTCACCCACGGCATTCAGTTGTCGCTGGCCCCGGTGTTTCTGCTGACGGCGGTGGCGGCCATGATCGGTGCGGTGACCGGGCGGTTGGCCCGCATCATCGACCGGGCGCGGACCTTGGAGGAGCGTCTGGACGCGCGACCTGATGCTGCGCCCACAGCGGCGGTTTACGCCGAGCTGGACGACCTGCGCAAGCGCGGCTGGCTGGTCAATGTGTGCGTGGCGCTGCTAACTTTTTGCTCGTTGCTGATCGGCCTGACGATCGTGACGCTGTTTCTGGGCGAGACCACCTCAATGGAATTTTTACGCCTGCCCACCATCTGCTTCCTGTCAGGCGTGATCTGCTTTTTACTGGCGCTGCTGTGCTTTTTGGCCGAGACGCTGCTGGCGACCCGGGTGCTGCGCTTTAGGCGCCCACGCTGAGCTGGGCGTGGCCCCTCAGGCCGACCGAGCCACCCGGCTCAACCGGTCGGGCGACAGGGCGCTCGGATCCAAGCCCTCTTGCACCAGTTCCGCCGGCAGGGCGACGCGACGCAGCAGCGAGTCGGCCAGCGCACTGGCGCCCACGGCGCTCTGGATGCCGTAGCCGCCCTGCGCCGCCAGCCAGAACAGGCCAGGGGTGTCGGCATCGTGGCCGATCACCATCTCGCCGTCGGGCACAAAGGAGCGCAGGCCGGCCCAGGTGCTGGCGGGCCGGCGGATACTGAACTGGGTCACGGCTTCAATCTGCGCGATGCCCAGGGCGATGTCCAGTTCTTCGGGCTGCACATCGTGCGGTGTGGTCGGGTCGGCGTTGGCGGGCGAGCCCAGCATGCGGCCGGCGTCGGGCTTGAAGTAATAGCTCTCGTCCACGCCGATCACCGCCGGCCAGCTGGCGCCGTCCAGCCCGTCGGGCAGCTGGAAGGTGAAGGCGCTGCGACGGTGCGGCAGCAGCCCGATCGGGCGGGCGCCCAGCTGGGCGCCGAGCTCGTCGGCCCAGGCGCCAGCAGCATTGACCACGGTGGTGGCTTGCAGGCTTTGACCATCGGCAAACTGCAGCTGCCAGTGGCGCCCGTCATGCCGGGCGCTGGTCAATTGCGCGTTGGTGCGCAGCGCACTGCCAGCCGCCCGGCGGTGCTGCAAGAACCCGCGCAAAAAGCCCTGGTGGATGGCGTGCACATCCATGTCTTCAGCGCTGGCGTCATACAGGCCGGCCAGCACCTGGTCGGCGCGCAAACAGGGCACGCGGGCCAGGATTTGCGCCGCATCCAGCGTCACCAGCCCCGGGCAGGTGGGCGTCAAATCGTGCCGCAACTGGTCCAGCAGGGCCTGTTGCCCCGGCGTGGCCAGGTAGAGCGCGCCACGCGGTTTGATCAGCGGGCTGTCGCCAAAACCGGCGGGCGGCTGCTGGTAAAAGGCGCGGCTGGCGCGCGTCAGGGCGCGCACCGCTGGCGGGCCATAGCTTTCCAGAAACAGCGCGGCCGAACGGCCTGTTGAGTGGTAACCGGGCTGCGCCTCGCGCTCCAGCAACTGCACCCGGAGGTGGCCGGCCAGCCGCCAGGCCAGTGACGCACCGGCGATGCCGGCGCCAAAAATCGCAATGTCGCACTCAGTCATGGCGGCATTCTGTCATGCCGCCGGGCGCGCCAGCCAGGCCGTCAGCGCTGCGTTCACCGCCTGGGTTTGCTCCAGCGTGCTCATGTGGCCGCAGTCTTCGACGATGGACAAGACCGCGCCCGGGATGGCCTGCGCCATGGCCTCGTGCTGCGCGGGCGGGCTCCACGCGTCCTGGCGCCCGGTCAGCACCAGTGTGGGGCAGGCAATACCGGGCAGCAGGGGCGCGGCGTCGGGCCGGCCGAGCAGGGCCTCGATCTGGGCGGCAAACTGGGCCGGGCTGCTGCGCGCCACCATGGCCAGCATGGCCTCGTACAAGGGCGTATCAAGCACGGCGGGGTGCACCATGCCACGCAGCCACTGCTGACCCATGGTGCGCATGCCCTGCGCTTGCGCCAGCGCCAGCAGCGCCAAGCGGCCGGCGCGCTCCTTATCGCCGGCCTCGCCCGGCGCCCGCGGGTGGGTGCCGGTATCTAACAAAGCCAGGTGCGTGACGCGCTGCGGCGCCAGTCGCAGCACCTCCAGCGCCACCCGGCCGCCCATCGAATGCCCTGCCAAGGCAAAGCGCGGCGCCAGGGCCTCGTCCAGCACCTGCTGGGCCATGGCGGTGAGCGAATTGCGCAGGCCGTAGTCTTGCACCTGGCAGCGAGCCTGCGGCGACAGCGCCGCCACCTGCGGCGCCCAGGCGCTGGCATCGCACATCAAGCCAGGCAACAAAATCAGGGTGGACATCAGTACGGTCTTTCAGAAAATTTATAAGAAATCAGGCTCTAGCCCTTGCTGTATATGGTTAGTTTGCTCTACTTTATATAGCATATCCTGGCAGGGTCACGGTCACCTCCAGGCCAGGCGCGGCGTTGCGCAGCTGCAGGCGCCCGCCATGGGCTTCGGCCACCAGGCGGCACAGGTACAGGCCCAGCCCGACACCGCCGTCGCTGCGGCTGCGCGCCGCGTCGGGCCGGAAAAAAGGCTGGGCCAATTGCGCCAGCTGTGCCTCGGGCACGCCGGGGCCATGGTCGCGCACCGTCAGGCGCAGGCCGGGGCCGGCGCCACTGCCGGCCGCGGGCTCCACTTGCAGCGTCAGCACGGGCGGCTGGGCCTGGCCCTGGCTGTAGCGCAGCGCGTTGTCCAGCAGGTTGCGCAGCAGCAGGCGCAGTCGGCTGCGGTCCAACGCCAGCAGCGGCAGGCCGGGGGCCAAGACCAGCTGGACTGGCGGGGCGCCGACCAGCCCGGCCACCACCTCGGTGGTCAGTGCGGCCAGGTCGGTCGGCTCGCGTTGCAGCGCGGCGTGCGGGCTGGCCAGCCGCTCGCTCTCCAACAGGTCAGTGATCAGGTCACGCATCAGGGCCAGGTCGGTCAGCAGCGCCTGCCGGCTGGCCTGCAGCTCGGGCGTCTCCGGCAGCAGCTCGGTGTTAAGGCGGGCACGGGTCAGCGGGCTGCGCAGCTCGTGGCTGATGGCCAGCAGCAGCGCCCGTTTGGCGTCCAGCATCTGGCCGATGTCAGCGCCCATGGTGTTGATGGTGGCCGCGAGTTCACCCAGTTCATCGGGCCGCTGCGGCTGCCGCACTGGAATCGGCTGGGCAAAATCGCCCGCGCCAAAGCGCCGCGCACCGGCCCGAAT
>CAMCZF010000242.1 GCA_945885775.1 Rhodoferax sp. OV413
AAGGGCATGAACACGCCAAACAGCATGAAACCGAACAACAACTCGCTGCCGCGAAACTTCCACAGGCTCAGCACATAGCCGTTGATGGCGCCCCAGGCGGTGGAGATCAGCACCGCCGGCACCGCCATCAGCACCGAATTCCAAAAATAGGGCTGCAGGCCCCGGCAGTCCACGCCGGTGCAGGCGGTGGACCAGGCCAGTTCCCAGGCCTCAAAATTGAGCGAGGTGGGCAGGCTCAGCAGGTTGCCCGAGCGGATTTGCGCCGCGTCTTTGAGCGAGGTGGCCAGCATCACATACAGCGGCGCCAGGAAAAAGCAGGCCGCCAGCAGCAGCAGCGCGTACAGCATGAACCGGGACAGGTGTTTAGCGGTCATGGGGTTTGGCGCGCAGTTCGCTGTACAGGTAGGGGACCACAATCGCCGCCACGGTGGCCAGCATCATGGTGGCACTGGCCGCGCCCAGCCCGATCTGGCCGCGGTTGAAGCTCATGACAAACATGAAGGTGGCCGGCACATCGGTGGCAAAGCCCGGGCCGCCGGCGGTCAGGGCCATCACCAGGTCAAAGCTCTTGATCGACAGATGCGCCAGCACCAAAATGGTAGAAAACACCACCGGGCGCAGGATCGGCAAAATGATGCGCCAGTAGATGCGTGGCAGCGAGGCACCGTCGATTTGCGCCGCCTTGATGATGCTGTCGTCAATGCCGCGCAGCCCAGCCAGAAACAGCGCCATGGCAAAGCCGGCCGACTGCCAGATGCCGGCAATCACGATGCAATAAATGGCGGTGTCGCTCTGCACCAGCCAGTCGAACTTAAAACTGGCCCAGCCCAGGTCGTGCATCAGCTTTTCCAGCCCGAGGCTGGGGTTCAAAATCCATTTCCAGGCGGTGCCGGTCACAATGAAAGACAGCGCCATGGGGTACAGGTAAATGGTGCGCAGCACGCCTTCCGCCCGCACCTTCTGGTCCAGCACAATCGCCAGCAGCAGGCCCAGCAGCAGCGAGCCGCCTACGTACAGCCCGCTGAAAATGCCCAGGTTTTTCAGCGCCACCCACCAGCGGTCCATCTCCCACAGCCGGCTGTACTGCTCCAGCCCCACGAACTCGTCGTAATTGGGCAGCATGCGCGAACCCGTCACCGACAACACCCCGTTCCAGACCATGAAGCCGTAGATGAACGCAAAGCCCAGCACAAAGCCGGGTGCGACCACCAGCTTCGGAATCAGGGTTTCGAGGGATTTCATCGGTGAGTCAACACTACATTTCAAAAGAGAGGTGGATCCCCGGTCGAGCCGTCATTCCCGCGCACGCGGGAATCCATGCCGTTATGGATCCCCGATCAGGTCGGGGATGACGGTGGCTTGTCATTCCCGGCCACGACCGGGAATCCATGCCTTCATGGATCCCCGATCAAGCCGAGGATGACGGCAAGGCTTACTTGGTCGCAGCCGCCTTGGCGATGTTTTTCATGCCGTCGGCGACCGAGATCTTGTCGTCGTTCCAGAACTGGCTGACGGCGTCCTTGATGGCGCCTTCAGCCGCCGGCTTGATGGCCATGCCGTGGGCGACCGAGGGCACCAGCCCGCCGGTCTTGGCGGTGTCGACAAAGTCTTTGCTGGAGGTTTTGGCGCAGTCGTCAAACTTGGCCATGCTCATGTTCAGGCGCACCGGGATCGAGCCCTTGTTCAGGTTAAACACCTCTTGGAACTCGGTGCCCATGATGGATGCGGCCAGGTCGCCCTGGGCTTTTTGCGCGCCGGCGTCTTTGAGCTTGAACATCGCAAACGAGTCAACGTTGAAGGTGTAGGCGTTGGCGGTGCCGGGGGCTGCTGCGCACAGGAAGTCTTTGCCTGGTGCCTTGCCAGCGGCCAGGAACTCGCCCTTGGCCCAGTCACCCATGAACTGGAAGGCAGCTTTTTCCTGCATCACCATGGCGGTGGCCAGGTTCCAGTCGCGGCCAGGTGCGGCGGCGTCGGTGTAGCTCTTGACCTTGCGGAAAGTCTCCAGAGATTTCTTCATGGTGTCGCTGCCCAGCGCCTTGGCGTCGAGCTTGATCAGCGCGTCGTTGTAGAACTTGGCACCGCCCACACCCAGGACCACCGATTCAAAAGTGGTGAAATCCTGCCAGTTCTGGCCGCCATGGGCGACCGGGATCAGGCCGGCGGCCTTGACCTTGTCGGCGGCAGCAAAAAACTCGTCCCAGGTCTTGGGCATGCCCGCCACGCCGGCTTTTTTCAGCACGGCGGCGTTGGCCCACATCCAGTTGACGCGGTGCACATTGACCGGCGCGGCCACGTAGTTGCCTTTGTACTTCATCACGTCGGCCACGACCTTGGGCAGAAGGCTGTCCCACTTTTCGGCTTTGGCGGTGGCGTCCAGGTTGGCCAGCACGCCTTCAGCAGCCCATTCCTGGATGGCGGGGCCTTTGATCTGGGCTGCGGCCGGTGGGTTGCCCGACACCACTCGGCTTTTCAGCACGGTGGCTGCGTTGTCGCCGCCGCCGCCCGCCACGGCAAAGTCTTTCCAGACATGGCCCTTGGCTTGCATGATTTTTTTCAATTCGGCCACGGATTTGGCTTCGCCACCCGAGGTCCAGTAGTGCAGCACCTCGACCTCGCCGGCTTGCACCGCGGCCGCCGTGACCACCATCGCCACCGCAGCGGCCAGTTGGGATACCTTGAACATGTTGTTGTCTCCTGAAGTGGGCTCCGGCGGCGCGACTGGCCAGACGTGGAGCAGGGGTGCTTCGCGCCATCACCCGATGGCTCGAATTAATTAATTGTTAATTAATTAATAGAAAGGGGCTACTAGGGCTAACCCTAGTGGTTCATCCCCGACCCCTCCGCCATTCCCGACCAGCCCTGCGTTATCCCTGACTCCTTCTGTCATCCCCGACTCGATCGGGGATCCATGAATTCCTGGATTCCCGCTTTCGCGGGAATGACGGGGTGGTGCGGGAACGACGGGGCGGTGCGGGAACGACGGGGCGGTGCGGGAACGACGTCTAGGCCACCAGCGCCAGCGCCCCAAAGTCGCCCACGCGCTCGCCCAGGCCGGCGGGCACAAGTTCGCAGCCCTCAGTCAGCGCTGGTAACTTGCCCGCCACTTCGGCGCGTAGCTTGGGCAGCAGCCAGTCGCGGTGGTGCCAGAACACGCTGCCGCCGATGCTGATGCGCTGCAGGTCCAGGGTGACAATCAGGTTGTACAGGGTGCGGCCCATGACCCGGCATAAGTCATCAATTAAGGCTCCAGCCCTTGTGTCACCTGCCTTAGCAGCTACAAAAAGCGTAGCGGAATCGGGATAGCCCAGGGGGCTAAATCGGCGGCCGATGGCGTTGCCGCCCACCAGCCCTTCCACGTCGCCCACATTGCCGCAGCCGCACAGGGCGTCCAGGTTGTCGCTGACAAAGCTGTGGCCGGCGTGGCCGGCATTGCCGTTTTTGCCGCGCAGCACGTGGCCGTCCACGCACAGGCCCATGCCGATGCCGGTGCTCCAGGTCAGGTAGGCGCAGTGGTCCAGTGGCCGACCGTCTTGCTGCAGCGCGCCCCAGCGGCGCTCGGCCTCCAAAGCGGCGATGCCGTCGTTTTCGACCCGAACCCGGGCAAAGTGATCACGCAATGGCGCCTCCAGCCGGGCGCTGACCCAGCTGTTGGGCAGGCCCCGGGCCGGACCGGCCAGGCCGCCACAGATGTTGGGTGCGGCGAGTTCGATCAGCCCCTGCTGCATGATGAAGGGCCCGCAGGAGGCCACGCCTACCGCCGCGATGTCCGCCAGGCCCGTGCCACTGCTGCTGCAGCTTTGGCCAATCAGCCGCAGAATCTGCGCCGCCAGGGCACCCTCGTCGCCGGTCCGAGCCGTGGGTTCGGTCACACGACCCTGCACGCCTGCGGCAGTGGCCACACTGACCGCCACCTTGGTGCCGCCAATGTCCACGCAGGCCACGGGTTTGGCGCCTGCCGGGAGTCGAAAGTCAGGGGTGAATAAGTCTGGGCTCATTGGTCAAAACTCCTGGTGTTAGCGGGCCGGCACGGCTCAGGCCCGGCCGTAGACGTCTTGCAGGCGCACGATGTCGTCTTCGCCCAGGTAGTCGCCAAATTGCACTTCAATGATTTCAAGAGGCCCCGGTCCCGGGTTGGCCAGCCGGTGCACCTCGCCCAGGGCAATGTCGACGTGCTGCCCCGGCAGCACATCCAGCACGCGCTCACCCACGGTGACCCGGCCAACGCCGACCACACCCACCCAGTGTTCGGCGCGCTGATGGTGTTTTTGCAAACTGAGTTGCTGGCCCGGCGCCACGCCAATACGTTTGACCTTGTAACCCGGCGCCTCGGTCAGGGTCTCGTACCAGCCCCAGGGTCGCAGGGTGCGCTCGAAGGTCGGCAGGGTGCTGCTGGGGGATGTTTCAGCAGGCGGCAATGGGGTGGTTGGCATGGCGGTCGTCAGGGTGATAGCGAGCATCAGGTGGGCCCCGATGCTACCGCGCCACGCGGCCGCCGGTTACCGCGGCGTTACCGGTTCGCGCCAAGGCGCGTTCACAAATGGGCGCGGGTCCAGCGCACGATGTCGGCGGCACCCATGGCGCCGGGTTGGCGCGCCACCTCGCGGCCATTGGCAAACAACGCCAGCGTGGGGATACTGCGGATGTTGAAGCGGGCGCCCAGCGCCTGCTCGGCCTCGGTGTCCACCTTCACCAGCCGCACCTGGGGTTCAAGCTGAGCGGCCGCCTGCTCAAAAGCCGCCGCCATTTGCCGGCAGGGTCCGCACCAGGGCGCCCAAAAGTCGACCAGCAGCGGGATCTGGCTGCGGCTGACGTGGCGGTCAAACAGCGGCTCGGTCAGCGCCAGCGAGTGCGCCACAAACAGCGGCTTGTGGCAGCCGCCGCAGTCGGGCGCTTGGGCCAGGTCGGCCTGGCGGACCCGGTTGGTGGTGTGGCAGTGCGGGCAGACGATGTGCAGGGGGTCGGTCATGGCGGCGTCCTTTCATCGTTTAGATGGAGGCGGTTTAGGGTGCTTCAATCTCGGATTGATCTTCGATGCATATCAAACTCCGCAGGGCACGGTTCCTGCTGGATCAGGCCGGTGGGGCATTCGGCTCCGCGGCTGTCCTCCGCCCTGCGGGCTCCCCCTTGATGCCGCTGCGCCGAACGCCCCACCAGCCTGATCTTGCGGTGTGATTGGTCCGCTGCGTGCTAATTACCATCGCTGCTGCAGGGG
>CAMCZF010000243.1 GCA_945885775.1 Rhodoferax sp. OV413
GCCACAGCAGGTGGCCGCCGTCGTCCACGATGGCGATGGTCACGGCCCAGTTGTGGTTGAGGGCTTCCAGTTCTGCGGCTGCAGCCATGCCCTTCAGGTCCGAGAATTCCAGTGTCGGCTTGTTTTTCACAAAGAGAGTCCTATTTACATACAGGCGCCAAGCATAAGTCCTGTTGGCGGCAAAGCAACTCGATTCCATCTAGAATCTGATTGCCCGCGCAGTGCGGGTTTTGAAGGAGTATGACCATGCTGAATAACGTTCAATCATTGGATCGCAGTTACGGTGAAGTGTCGACTGCGGCAGAGCGCAACAAAGTGTTACGCAACACCTATTGGCTGCTGGCCTTGAGCCTGGTGCCAACCGTGCTGGGGGCTTGGCTTGGGGTGGCCATGGGTCTGGCTCAAGCGATGAGCGGTTGGGTTGGCCTAGTGGTATTTTTGGCCGGGGCCTTCGGTTTCATCTACGCCATTGAAAAGACCAAAAACTCGGCCGCTGGCGTGCCGGTACTGCTTGGCTTTACGTTTTTCATGGGCTTGATGCTGTCGCGCATGATTGCCATGGTGCTGGGCTTCAAGAATGGCTCGGAACTGATCATGACGGCCTTTGGTGGCACGGCAGGCGTGTTTTTTGTCATGGCCAGCCTCTCTAGCGTGATCAAGCGCGACCTGTCGGGCATGGGCAAGTGGTTGTTTGTTGGCGCGATGGCGCTGGTGGTCGGTGGGGTCATCAATGTATTTGTTGGCTCTACTGCAGGCATGATGGCCTTGTCGGTAGCGTCCATCGGTATTTTCAGCGCCTACATGCTGTACGACATCAAACGCATTGTTGACGGTGGCGAAACCAATTACATCAGCGCCACACTGGCCCTCTACCTTGACATCGTCAACGTATTCCAGAGCCTGCTGGCCTTGCTCGGCATCTTTGGTGGCGAACGCGACTGAAACGTTTATGAGCTCGAAAAAAAGGCCCTTCCCGGGTCTTTTTTTTGCTCAAATGGGCAGATGCGCTTAATCCGCGGCAAGCTGTGCCGATAAACCCTTAGGTACCCCCATCCATGATTCTGCGTCTGCTCATCCCTGCTGCTGCCCTTCTGCTTACCGCCTGCGAAATTCCAGGCATGGGACCTGACCCCCGCATTGCCCTGCGCGAAGCCGAGGCGAAGGCTGTGGGCGGCGCCTGCCGGCATGGGTTGCGCAGCATCGAAGACTGCTACGCGCTGAATGAAGAGGCGTCCAAGGCCGCCGTATTTGCCGGTTGGAAAGCCATGGACGAGTACATGCGCGAAAACAAGATCGAAGGCGTGCGTGCCAGTGTGCAAACAACCGAGCCAGTTGAAGAAGTGCTGCCGGAGGTGAAACCCAAGACCGGCAAGGGCAAGGCTGCCAAAGACGCTCCAGAACCCGAACCTGAGACCAAAACGGCGGCCAAGAAACCCGCTTCGGTTGACAAGGCTACAGAAAAAGTGCCGACCAAGCCCCCCGCCAAGGCCACCAACTAAGGAAACAGCCGGGTATCACCACCCGGCGAACTCAGTCCTGGCGATCAAATACGGCCAGGCTCTCCACATGCGCAGTGTGCGGAAACATATTCACCACGCCGGCGGCAGAGCACCGGTAGCCCGCTTGGTGGACCAGCAAGCCGGCGTCACGCGCCAGCGTCGCCGGGTTGCAACTGACATACACAATGCGCTTGGGCGCCGTCCAGCCTGAGGCGGCTTGGGCTGCAACGCCATCGCCCGATCCGGCCTGGGCCTGATGCAGTTCAACCAGCGCCTTAACCAATGAAAAAGCGCCTTCGCGCGGAGGGTCGACAAGCCACTTGTCTGCCGCACCGTCTGCAGCGAGCAGTACCGGTGTCATCTCAAACAAATCTCTCACTACAAAATTAGTAGCACACAAGCTATGACTGGCGGGGCCTAGAGCCTGATTTTCCATAAAATTCTGACGAGAGCGGGCGATCAGTGCGTCACTGCCTTCCACCCCCAGCACCTCGCGGGCCTGGGTGGCCAGCGGCAGCGTGAAGTTGCCCAGACCACAAAACCAGTCAATCACCCGCTCGTGTTTTTGCACACCGAGCAAACGCAGCGCCCGGCTCACCAGCACCCCATTGATATAGGGGTTGACCTGTGTAAAGTCGGTCGGCTTGAAGGGCATGGTGAGCCCAAAGTCAGGCAGCGTGTACTGCAAGGGGGGGCCGCCGGGCGTCATCAATTTGGCGGTATCGGGACCTTTGGCCTGCAGCCACCACTGCACCCGGGCATGCTGATGGGCAAACTGGGCCAAACGCTCCAGGTCATCGGGGCTCAATGGCTCCAGGTGCCGCAGCACCAGTGCGATCACCTGATCACCGCAGGCCAACTCAATCTGTGGGCAGGTTTCTTTCGCGTCAAGCGAGCCAATCAGTTCCCGCAGGGGCATCAACAAGGCGCTGACTTCAGGGGGCAAGACCGGGCAAACCTTCATGTCGGCCACATAACTGCTCTTGCGCTCATGAAACCCCACCAGAACCGTGCCCTTTTTCCTGACATAGCGCACTGACAGGCGAGCGCGATGACGGTAGCCCCAGGCGGGTCCCTCAATCGGCCGCAGCACGGTTTCGGCCTTGACCTTCCCCAGGTGCCACAGGTTGTCTTCCAGCACCCGTTGCTTGACGGCCACCTGGGCCGCCACATGCAGGTGCTGCATTTTGCAGCCACCGCAGGCGCCGGGATGCAGGCCAAAATGGGGACAACCGGGCGTGACCCGTTGCGCCGACTCTTGGTGAATCAGGGTGACCGTGCCCTGCTCCCAGTTATTTTTTTTGCGATGCACAACCGCATCCACACGCTCAAACGGCAAGGCCCCCTCAATGAAGACCACCTTGCCGTCAGGCCGGTGAGCAACGCCTTGGGCGTCCAGATCTAGCGACTCAACCCAAAGACCAGGGGGCGTTACGGTTGGGATTGCAGTAGGTTCGTCGGTCATGCCTTACCTTGGCGGGAGGTACTTGCTCGGGTCAACCGGCTTGCCCTGGCGACGCACCTCAAAATGAAGCTTGACGCGGTCGGCATCGCTGCTGCCCATCTCGGCAATTTTTTGACCCTTACGCACGGTCTGGTCTTCCTTGATCAACAGTGTCTGGTTGTGGGCGTAAGCCGTGAGGTAGGTGTTGTTGTGCTTAAGGATGATCAGATTGCCGTAGCCACGCAAACCGGCGCCCACATAGACCACACGGCCATCTGCCGCTGCCAGGACCGGGTCGCCAGCCGCACCACCAATGTCGAGACCCTTGTTTTTGACCTCATCGAAGCCGGCCAGCACCGGACCACTGGTGGGCCAAATCCAGGATATGTCGTCCTCGGGAGAAACGGCTGGCGCAGCGGCAGAAACCGACGCAGCCGGGGCACTGGCAACTGCGGCCACCTGCGGCGCCGGTTTGTCAATCGCCAGGGGCAAAGGCGCCAACGCAGGCGTTGGCGCCGAGGACACGCTACTTTGAGGGACTGCCTTGGACACGGCAGCCGCACCAGCCGGCGGCACGACCCGCAGTACCTGACCGACTTCGATACGGTTCGGGTTGTCGAGGTTGTTCCAGCGCGCAATATCTCGAAAAGACTGTCCGTGGTCGAGGCCGATCCGGATCAGGGTATCGCCGGACCGGACGGTGTAATGACCGGGTTTTCCTGCATTCTCAATGCCGGGGGGTGGTTTCGCGACGGGCGCCAGGGTGACTTCGATGGCGACTGGCGCCAAGCTGACCGGCGTACCGCGGTCCTCGACAGGCGCAGGGCCTGGAGCCCGAGTGCCGCAGCCACCCAACAGCAGCCCCAGGGCCAAGCCCATCACTATCGCCTTTAGCCCTGGGTATTTTGCGTACATCTGACGTCCCTTCATCCTAGGCCCGATTTTAGAGGGACGAAATTAACCGCTTCGAGCAAGGTCTGGCGCAAACCTTGCGGCAGTTTGTCGACCACCAGCAGGGCTTGGGTGCCAGCGGATACCGCGCCAGTGCTGACGGGTGCCACCAGTCGACCCCCGATTGCGAGTTGGTCCAGCCATGCTGGCGGCACAGCCTCGCCACCGGCGGCCGCAATGATGGCACTGTAGGGCGCACCTGCAGCGTAGCCGTCGCGGCCGTCCCCGAACAGCAGATGCAGGTTGGCCAGCCGCAAATGACGCAGGTTGTCCCGTGCCTTGTCGTGCAAACCACGCAAACGCTCGATGCTGTAGACCTCGTCCGCCAGCCTGCTCAAGACCGCAGCCTGGTAACCACACCCGGTGCCGATCTCGAGCACCCGTCCCATTTGGCCCGTGCGACCATCCAGCAACAAGTCCAGCATTCGCGCGACCACACCTGGCTTGGAGATGGTCTGACCAAGCCCTATCGGCAGGCTGGTGTCCTCATAGGCCTGGTTGACCAGCGCACTGTCCACAAAGCGATGGCGCTCGACGTTACCCATGGCTGACAGAACACGCGGATCACGGATACCCTGCGCTTCGAGCTTGCGCACCATGCTCATGCGCACGGCACTGGAGTCCAGACCGACGCCGCGTACTCCCGCCGACATCTTGACCACCGCATTTTGGCCAGGCAAGGCCGGGGCGGACACCGCTTTGAGCGGTTGGCCTTTCGCTGGGCCCGCCGGACGATCGAGACGAGCGGGGAAGCTAGGACGCTCCTTCATCCGTGCGGGCGACCCGACAGCTTGGCAGCGGTCTGGGCCCAGTAGCCCAGACGTTCATGGTCGGTCAGGTCCACCTTGAGCGGCGTCATCGCAATGTACCCCTGCTGGGTGGCGTGAAAATCGGTGCCCTCAGAGTCGTCCATGGCGGCGCCGGCGGGGCCAATCCAGTACATGGTCTCACCGCGTGGGCTGACCTGGGTAATGACCGGCTCAGCCGCATGGCGTCGCCCCAGGCGGCATAGCTTGACATGGCCGATGGCCTCGTAAGGCAGATTCGGAATGTTGACGTTGAGCAGCCATGGGCTCGTCCCAATCAAATGCTGCTGGGCCATCTGCAGCACCAAGTCCCGCGCCTTGTGGGCGGCGGCCTGCAGTTGCACCCAGTCACGCTCCACTTGCGAAAATGCGATCGCCGGAATGCCAAACAGATAGCCTTCCATGGCAGCCCCGACGGTACCCGAATAGATGGTGTCATCGCCCATATTGGCGCCGTTGTTGATACCGGACACCACCAG
>CAMCZF010000244.1 GCA_945885775.1 Rhodoferax sp. OV413
CAGCGCCCTGGATCAGCGCGGCGTAGCGACCAAACCACTGTTGCAATGACTTGAGTTGTGGGTTCATGGTTTGACCGTGTTAGCCACGACTTTGGACAGGGGATCGAGTTCAGCGGGCACAAAAGGTTGCGGCGGCTCCCCGGGCATAGGGCCATCGCCACGCATGGCAGCCTTGAGCCGGTAGATGTAAGCCAGTACCTGGGCCACGGCGGTGTACAGGCTGGCCGGAATGTCTTTGTCCAGCTCGGCATTGGCGTACAGGGCCCGCGCCAGCATGGGCGACTGCAGCACCGGGATGGCGTGGTGCTTGGCAATGTCGCGAATCTTGAAAGCCAGCAGGTCGGCGCCCTTGGACACCACTTGCGGCGCCCGCATGGTCTTGTCGTCGTAGCGGATCGCCACCGCAAAGTGGGTCGGGTTCATCAGCACGAAGTCAGCCTTGGGCACGGCCGCAATGCTGTTGCCCTGCGAGATCTCGCGTTGACGCTGGCGCTGCTTGCCCTTGAGCTGCGGGTTACCGTCAGATTCCTTGTGCTCTTGTTTCACCTCTTGGTGCGACATCTTGAGCCTGGATTTGTGCAGGAACATCTGTAAGGGCACGTCCACCATGGCCACCAACAGGATCACCAACAAAAGCATGCCCATGCCACGGGTCAGCCAGGTGCTCAGGTGCTCCAGGGCCGCCGTGGAAGGCTGCAGAACCAGCATCGCGAGCGAATGCAAGCTGCTGCTCAGGTAAACCGCGCCCAGTGCGATCACCACCGCCGTGATGAACGTCATCTTCACCACCTCGGACAGCTTGTCCTTGGTGAACATGCGACCAAAGCCGGCAAGCGGGTTGACGCGGCTGAAGTCCGGCATGATGGGTTTGAGGCTGGTCACCCAACCCCCGGCGGCCACGGTGCTCAAGACGGCGGCGGCGCTCACGATCAACGCAAACACCACGCAACCCAGCAGCCCGACGCTGACCATGTCATTCAGCCGTTGAAGCATGCTGGCCTGGTCGGCCATGACGCGGACATCAAACGACAGCTGCTGGCTCAGTTGAGTCTTGAGTTGGCCAAACAGCAGGGGTGACAGCGCCAGCACGCCGATCGCGCCCACGCCCAGCACTGCAAGGTTGGACAATTCCCGCGAGCGCGTGACCTGACCGTCGTCGCGAGCCTTCTGAAGCTTGCGCTCTGAGGCGGGTAAATTGCGGTCCTGACTGCTGGATTCCATGGTGGCCAAACTGTGAAGTTGGCACCATTGTCGTGACGCAAGATGAGAACTAAAGCCCGAAAAGCGGGCAATTCAGGGGGCACTTTGCCGTGCGCACCCCTCAGAAATACGGCCTTAGAAACCTAGGCTGGCGAGCAGGTCGTCCACTTCAGATTGGCCAGACACCACATCCGGGTTGTCTTGCGGGTTCATGGCTGGCCCTGACAGGGCGGGTTGGTAGGGCGCAGTCGCCTCGGACGGCGCACCGTTGGCCGGGACTGGCTTGGTGAGCGCATCGTGTGGCGCCGTCTGGATCAACAGTTGCACCAATTGTTCTTCGACATTGGCGGCCAGCGTGACCACCTTGGCAATCACCTGGCCCGTCAGGTCGTGAAAATCCTGCGCCATCATGATCTCGGTCAGATGCTCGTCAGCCTGCCGGGTGGTGCCCTCGACATTGGCCAGAAAAGCCAGCAGTTCGGTGGGCGAGGGCATGGCCGTCGGCGCCGCGTTGAGGCGTTGGCTCATGGCCCGGGTCTGCGCCAGGATCAGGTCATGATCGGCCTTGGCCAGGTCAACTCGGTTCAGCACTTTTTCAGCTGCCTCGCCCGTCAGCCGGGAGATGTAGGACAAGCGGCTCTTGGCATCCGGCAGTTCGCCGGCCAGGCCCTTGAACTTATCGGTCAAGCCCAGCGCCTGCAAGGCATTGTGCAACTGGCGCGTGAGCGCCCCAATGCTGTGGTGGATGTCTGTGTTCAGGCCGGTTGGCGCGTCATGTGTGGTGCCTGGGGTGGGGTCAGCAGTCTGCATGGTCCGCCTCACTTCATGCCGTATTTGGTCAAAATCAAGTTGATCTTGTCCTCAAGCGTCGCCTTGGTAAAGGGCTTGACGATGAAGCCGGCGGCACCTTTTTGCGCTGCCAGCACAATGTCTTCCTTGCGCGCTTCGGCGGTCACCATCAGCACCGGTACCCGTTTGAGCTTGTCGATCTTCTGGATCTCGGCCAGCAGCTCGAAACCGTTCATGTGCGGCATGTTGATGTCGCTGATCACAAAGTTGAAATTGCCGTTTTGTAGCTTTTGCAAAGCCACCACGCCGTCCTCGGCCTCTTCCGAATCGGTGAAGCCGCTCTCCTTGAGCAGGTTGCGGACAATGCGGCGCATGGTGGAGAAATCATCCACCACTAAAAAACGGAGCTCAGAAGCCATAAAGGGCCCTTTCAGTGAAGCGGTGCAGCGGTCCATGCGTCATGGCCCTGACCCAAAAGTAGTGGATTGTCGCTTGAATCATGGCTTCTCCGGCGCGGTTGCCGCCGGCGCGGCTCTGGGAGTCAGGGGTGTGCGTCCGGCGCCAGACAGACGTGCCTCGGCATCGCGCGACATCACCAGTATGCTGATACGGCGGTTAATGGGGCTAAACGGGTTCTCTTCCTCGAGCAAATTGCTCGAAGCCAGCCCCATGATGCGCCCCATGCGCTCTTCGGGCAGGCCGGCCAGGCTCAGCTCGCGCCGCGAGGCATTAGCCCGGTCTGCAGAAAGCTCCCAATTGCTGTAACCGCGGTCGCCGGCCCCAAAGGGTGTGCGATCGGTGTGCCCATCGAGGCCAATTTTGTTGTCCACCCCATTCAGGGCGCCGCCAATTTCACGCAATATGTCGCGCATGTACGGTTTGACGACCGCGCTGCCACTGTCAAACATGGGGCGCTTTTGGTCATCAACAATCTGGATTTGCAGCCCATCGGGCGTGCTGTCGATCCTGATCTGCGAACTGAACTCCGACAACTTCGGGTTGCTGGCAATCAGTGCACTGATCTTTTCGCTCAGGGAGTCTAATTTTTTGGCGTCCTGCTTGGCAATCTCTGCCTTGATGGCCTCCATGGCCGCTTTTTTCTCGATCGGGTTGCTGCTGTCGGCGCGCGAGGTTTGGCCGGCCTGCTGGGTCAGGTCTTTGCCGCCGCCGCTGATCACGCTGTTGCTTTGGCCGGCACCGGTACCACCCATCATGGCGACCTTGAGCGGTGAGGCAAAGTAGTCGGACAGGCCTTTTTTATCGCCTTCTGAGGTGGAGCCCAGCAGCCACATCAGCAGAAAAAACGCCATCATGGCGGTCACGAAGTCGGCGTAGGCAATCTTCCAGGCTCCGCCGTGTACCGCGTGGCCGCCTTTTTTGACCTTCTTGACGATGATCGGTTGTAACTTGGCCGGTTCGGTTGCCACGTCAGACCGCCCTTGCCCTATTTCTTGCGCACATGGTTTTCCAGCTCAAGAAAGGTGGGGCGCTCGGTGGAGAACAGCACTTTGCGGCCGAACTCGATGGCGGTGGAGGGGTTATAACCCTGCATGCTGGCCAGCAGGGTCGACTTGATGCACTGCAATTCCTTGGCGCTGTCTTCAGACTTTTGCTCCAGCAGGCCGCCCAGCGGCTCCACCACGCCATAGGCCAGCAAGATGCCCAAAAACGTGCCCACCAGTGCGGAGGCAATCATGCCGCCCAGCACCGCGGGGGGTTGCCCCACCGAGCCCATGGTGTTCACCACCCCCAGCACCGCGGCCACAATACCAAAGGCGGGTAGGGCGCCCGCCAGCCGGGCAATGGCAGCGATCGGGGCGTGGGCCTCGGCGTGGTGTGTGTCGATCTCGCTGTCCATGAGGTTCTCAATCTCATGCGAGTTCAGGTTGCCTGAGACCATCATGCGCAGGTAATCGGTGATGAACTCCACCACATGGTGATCGTGGCCCACATTGGGGTATTTGTTGAATATCGCCGATTCGTGGGGCTCTTCCACGTCTTTTTCGATCGCCATCAGGCCCTCTTTGCGCGCCTTTTGCAAAATGTCATACAGCAGCGCGAGCAGCTCCATGAAGCGCGCCTTGGTGTACTTGGAGCCCTTGAGCGCTTGCGGGATCAGTTTGATGGTGGCCTTGAGCACTTTGGGCTGGTTATTCACCGCGAAGGCCCCTAGCGCGCCACCAAAAATAGTGACCAGCTCAAACGGTAGGGCCGTGAGGATCACCTGGATGTTGCCGCCGTGGAACACATACACGCCAAAGATGCAGCCCATGGACACCACATAGCCAACAATGACAATCATGAGCGTGGGAACCTGAGGTGAAACATGATGACAAAAGGTCTATGGGAGATATTGGCACTATAACGCGCGATACATTATTTTATGAATCAAATGTCAGCCCCTTAATGAAAAAAGGCCCCCGAAGGAGCCCCATTTCTAGGCTTGCGCCGCAAGCCATGTTCAGTGCAGCAGGATGCCACCGTTGGCAGTGCCCTTGCCGGCACGGGCCGGTGGTGTGCACAGGCCGCACTCGTAGTGGCGGGCATTTTCATAGGCGTCTGTCACAAAATGGCCGCCGCATTTGCTGCATTTGGTGGTGCCCAGCATGTTGTTGTCAATAAATTTCACCAAGCGCCAGGCGCGGGTGATCGACAGCAGCGGCTCTACCCCGCACACCGCAATCTGCTCGCTGTACAGCTTGTAGGCCTTCATGATGGCGTCAATGTCTTCCAGCGCGCTGACCTTGCTCAGGTACTCATAGATGTTCAGGAACAGCGAGGCATGGATATTGGGCTGCCAGGTCAGGAACCAGTCCGTGGAGAAGGGCAGCTGGCCCTTGGAGGGCGAGCGGCCGGCCACTTCCTTGTACAGGCGCAACAGGCGCTCGTAAGACAGGTCGGTTTCGCTCTCCAGCACCTGCAGGCGGGCGCCAAGCTGGATCAGGGCCACTGCGCGGGTCACCTGGTTTGAATCATTCAATACGCTTTTGCTGGCCATGATGTGCTTATATGGATGCCTCCCGGGTAGCAAGAGAAATTTGTGGTGTGTTGCGAAGAAGTCGGCTGCTCACTTATATCCGGCCTTGATTGCGTGGTCCGTCTGGTTTCCCAGACTCGCCCGCTGGCCCCGATGCATATCCGCT
>CAMCZF010000245.1 GCA_945885775.1 Rhodoferax sp. OV413
TGCCAGCGTGCTGGTGGTGTCGGTGGTGCAAAAACAAAAGGAGATCGGTATTTTGCGGGCCATGGGCGCGAGTCCGCAGCGCATCATGTCGGTCTTTTTGTTGCAGGGCGGTCTGTACGGTCTGGTGGGGTCGGCCTTGGGGTCTGCACTGTCGCTGGGCCTGCTCAATTTTTTTGCCCGTATCACGCGCAATGCGGACGGCACGGCTTTGCTCAGTGGCGACCTTGACCCGGGGGTGGTGCTGTCGGCCTGCGCGCTGGCCTTGGGGGTGGGTTTGTTGGCCGCCGCGCTGCCTGCCCGCCGGGCCGCCCGCCTGGACCCGGTGCAGGCGATCCGGGTTTGATGGCAGGCCCACACCATGACCCCCATCATTGACATGCACCAGATCCGCAAGAGCTACGGCCTGGGCACGCCCGTGGTCTCAGAGGTGCTGCATGGCATAGATCTGTGCATCCAGGAGGGTGATTTTGCGGCGCTGACCGGGCCCTCGGGTTCGGGCAAAAGCACGCTCCTCAACCTGATCGGCTTATTGGAGAAACCGACCAGCGGCCAGCTGCTGGTGGGTGGCCAGGACACGGCGGGGCTTGGCGATGCCGCCATCACCGCGCTGCGGGGTCGCAGCATCGGGTTCATTTTTCAGTTTCACCACCTGCTGCCCGGCTTTACCGCCCTTGAAAACGTGATGATGCCGGCCATCATTGATACCGGTTGGCCTACCGCACAAGCCCAGGCTGCTGCCTTGCGACTGCTCGATCAGGTGGGTTTGAAGGATGCCGCGCACAAGCGGCCCTCGCAACTCTCAGGTGGCATGCAGCAGCGGGTGGCGGTGGCGCGCGCGCTGGCCCTGTCGCCGCGCTTGATCCTGGCCGACGAGCCCACCGGCAACCTGGACACCCGCAGCGCCAATGATATTTTTGAGCTCTTGCAAAGCGTCAACCACACACAGCAGTCGGCTTGTCTCATCGTCACCCATGACCCAGCCCTGGCCAGTCGTTGTGCCCGGCAGATTCAGATGGTGGATGGTCAGTTGCTGGCTGCTGGCAGGTCTGTCTAAATGCAAAAAAAAGTATGCGGACAGCGACGAGCTGGACCTACAGTTCAAGCAAGAAATTGCCGCATTGGAATTGAAAAAAGGCCAAGACCGATGACCTCCACCGTTCTTGTAGGCACTTCGTTCGAAGTCGAGTTAAGGCTGTCTCTGCCAAGCTTGGACCCGTCGGGCTTGCTTGCGCGCCTGGCCAAGTTGCCCGTATTGGCGCGCCGCAAGCCAACCCACCACCAGCTGCATAACGTCTACTACGACACGCCTCAGCAATTTTTACGCCAACAAGGCGTCGCCTTGCGGCTGCGTCGCGTTGGCAGCGGTACCGGAACACAATGGCTGCAGACCCTGAAGACGGGGGGGCGTAGTAAATCGGCATTGAGCCAGCGCGGTGAGTGGGAGTCGCCGGTTGGTAGCGGTGGCCTGACGATGGCGGTCCTGCAGGCAACGCCGTGGGCTGGTATTGATCCTGATGGCACAGTGTTTCAGGCGCTGCAGGCCAGCTTTGAGCCCACTTTCGAGCGCACAAGCTGGCTGGTGCCCCGGCGCGATGGCAGCAGGATTGAGGTGGCGCTTGACATCGGGCAGGTTGTGGCGGGCGAGAAGCGCGCGCCGATTTGTGAGTTGGAGCTGGAGCTTCTGGCGGGGGAGCCCAAGGCGCTGTTCGAACTCGCCCAACAAATCGCAGCCTCCGTGGCGGTATTGCCCGCGACCATGAGTAAGGCTGAGCGCGGCTATGCGTTGGCGCAGGATGCCATTGACACGCCCCGGCGTGCCCAACCCCCAAAGCTCGCGGGTGAGTTGCCGGTACCAGAGGCCGCGGGGGTCGTGCTGCGCGAAATGTTCTGCCAGTTCACCGAGAATTTGAACGCGCTGTGCCGTTCGGACGACCCTGAGGTGTTGCACCAGGCCCGGGTCGGCTGGCGACGTTTCAGAAGTGCGCTGCGACTGTTTAGGCCCGCCCTAAAGGCCACTGCCATCCCGTCTTGGCAGGCGTTCGATGCGCTGTTGACCCATCTGGGGGCAGTGCGAAACATCGACGTGGCGAAGCTTGACACACTGCCGCCTTTGGCGCAGGCCTACACAGCCGGGGACCCCCGGCGCACAAAGGGCTGGCAGACGATGGCGCTTGCGTTGGCGGATGCTGCCCAACTGCAGCGCAAAGCGGTTCGTGATGCAATTCTGGCGCCCGCGCTTGGTGCCAATCTGCTCGCAGCCACCCAGTGGCTGCAAACCTTGTGTGCCCTGCAGCAGGCCGGCGACGCTGCAGCTGACAAAAAATCCGCTCTGCGGCGCTGGAGCAGGCGCCGCATTGCACGGCTGCACCGGCAGCTTAAAGACGCTTACCGCGGAGCCGCCGACCTCGACGATGAACATCGTGTCCGCATCTTGACCAAGCGCTTGCGCTACGGCATTGAGGCGTTGCGGCCATTGCTAGCTAAGCGCGTGGTGAATCGTTGGTATCCGCAGGCAACCCGTTTGCAAGTAAGCCTGGGCGCTGTTCGCGATGTGAGGCAAGCCAGTGCGTTAGTCGAAAAATTGGGTGTGGACCATGAACTGGTTAACTTTCTGCGTGGTTTTAGCGCAGGGCAGTTGGTGGGGGCAAAAAAACTGGCCTCGCACTTTTGCTGCCAAAGCATCGTAGCGCGCAGCCATGACGCTGCTGGCCTGACAGCAGTGCGCTCCATGGGTAAATCGCCCGCCATAGTTAGCCTCTGAAACGGCGCGGTATGCGCCACGCCGTTTTCTCCAATGCGATTGCAGTTACACGATCACTTCCACCTTGGCGCGCTTGGCCACAGCTGTCCAGGTTGAGATCTGCGACCTGATCAGCCTGACGAATTCGTCTCCAGTTACAGGATCTTTGCGAGGCAGCGTTTGCAAGTCAATCAAACGGCTGGCGATATCTGACTTAGCCAAGATTTCCGGCACCAAGGCCGTCAGGCGTTGTGCAATCGGCGCGGGCAGGCCTTTGGGCGCTGACAAGCCGAGCCATTGCGAGCCGGCAAGCGATGGGAAACCCTGCTCTGCAAAGGTCGGAATGTTGGGGAAGGCGGGCAATCGCGCAGGCGTTGACACCCCCAGTGCCCGCAGGCTGCCAGCCTTGAGCTGAGCCACGTTGGTGGTTACGGGGTCGAACACACCGTCAATCTGGCCGCCCATCAGATCTTGCATGGCCGGCGCACTGCCCTGGTAGGGCACATGGTCATGTTCCTTGGCTTGGCCATCAATTTTCAAGAGTTCGCCGAACAAATGGTTGGCTGAGCCAATCCCTGAGGAGCCGTAGCGCACTGGCTTGGTCTTCGCAGCTTCGACATATTGAGCCAGGGTTTGGTAAGGCGAGTTACCGCGCACGATCAGCATCATGGGTGCTTCCACCAGCATGGCCAAATGGCTGAAATCGTCCACCGGGTCGAAGGGCATTGATTTACGCGTTGCAGTGGCATAAATGTGCACCGACGCGTGGCTTACCAACAGGGTGTAGCCATCGGGCGTCTGCTTGGATGCCCACTCTGTGCCGACCAGGCCACCGGCTCCTGCCCGGTTGTCTACAACGACCGACTGTCCCAAAGCTTGTTGCAAGTGGGGCGCCATCAAGCGGGCAACGGTATCGACCAAGCCGCCTGGCGGATATTGAACAGCCAAACGGATTGGGCCGCGCGTGGGCCAGGCTGGACTCTGGGCGGCAACCCAGGAGGGGACGACCAGGCTGCTTGCGGCGGCGCTGGCGATCAGTAAATCACGGCGTTTCATGTGAGACTCCTAAACAGATGACTGGACAAAAGCAAGCTTGCTCGCGGCGAATTGCCAACGGCCTTGACATGAAGCAAAAAAAATGCCAACTCGGTGCTTGTGAAGCAAGCCCCGTTTAGTTCGCCCGAGCGTTGAACCTGAAGGTGTCTGGCTCAGATCCACGACTGCGCCACCAAGCGTTGACGCATTCACCGCCCAAAACGTCAACTGAGCGACTCAGGCGACGCGGTAAGTCTCTAGGTGGATGCTGGTCTCAGTGCTGCTGATACCGCGCACCAGACGGATGCGCTCCAGCACGCGCGAGAGCTCGGACAGGTTCGCTGCGCGTAATTCGGCCAGCAGGACCCAGCGGCCATTGGTGTCGTGCAGGGCTGCCACACCGGGTTCCCCCAGCAGGCTGCCGATCACTGATCGGGTCTCGTTGCCTTCCACGGCGACGCTCATCCATGCGCTGATCTGCTGTGGCCGTGCGTCGGGCCGCAACCGTACGGTGTAGCCGACGATGGTGCCGGCGTCTTCGAGTTTGGCGATACGGTTGCCCACCGTGCCCCGTGAGACCCCCAGTTTTCTGGCGAGAATGGCGACACTGGTGCGCGCATCCTGGCGAAGCAGGGAAAGCAGCTGCTGGTCTATGGCATCTATTTTTGTCATTATGGGAATATTTAATATCAATATGACAATATTTTATTAAAAAGATAGGATTTTTGGCGATTTACATTGACATGTCCTGTCACGACACTGTCGGTCTTTCCTCTGACTGTTTCAGTCCGCCACACACCATGCACACGCCGACACCCGCCCAAACCCATTTCCTGAGCGCCGACGATGTCGTAGCCATCGTGCGGACCCTTGGCGTGGCCGAATGCCTGCGTGGCATAGCTGAAGCCATCCGAGCGGACTACCTTCGCTGGCAGGACTTCGACAAGCAAGCGCGGGTCTTCAGCCATTCCGAGACTGGCGTCATCGAACTGATGCCGGTATCGGACGGCGACACCTATGCCTTCAAGTACGTCAGTGGACACCCGTCCAAGGGCTGGTTTGGCCTTGATCGGCACTGGCTTTCCGCCATCTTCTGGGAATTAGCGAGATCCGGGTGTTTGATACCGACCCGGCCGCCACGCGCAAGCTCATGGGCAACCTAGGGATGCTCTGAACAACCGCTAACCAAATGGAGTAGCGGTCGGCTAATTTTCAGATAGTGAGATTTCACGAGTAATCCCGCGAAATCGCGTCGTTTTCTGTTCCTCTACGGGCTGTTTTCGCGCTTTGTAGCGCCTTCGCCCG
>CAMCZF010000246.1 GCA_945885775.1 Rhodoferax sp. OV413
CTGGAAGATCATCGAGATGCGGTTGCCCCGGTACTGGCGCATCTCGGGCTCACTCAGGGTCAGCAGGTCTCGCCCGTCGAGTGCTACGCGCCCCGAGGTGATGCGCCCCGGTGGGGTCGGGATCAGGCGCATCATGGCCAGCGCGGTCATGCTTTTGCCGCACCCAGACTCGCCCACCAGGCCCAAAGTTTCACCCCTGTGCACGCTAAAACTGACATCGTCAAGCACCCGGGCAACGCCACCCCGGGTCTGAAACTCGACGCCGAGTTGACCGACTTCCAACAGCGTAGGAGCTGCTTCGGCGATGGTGCTCATGGCATCAGGATGGGGTTCATCAGCGCAGGTGCAGCTTGGGGTTAAGCGCATCGTTCAGGCCGTCGCCCACCAAGCTGACCGACAACACCGTGATGAAAATCGCTGCGCCAGGGAAACTCACTGCCCACCAGCACTCCAGAATGTTGCGCCGGTTTGAGCCGATCATCAGTCCCCAACTCATCACGTTGGGGTCTGACAAGCCCAGGAAGCTCAAGCCTGCTTCAAACAAAATGGCCACACCGATGATCAGGGTTGCCGACACGATGAGTGGCGGCAGCGCATTGGGCAGGATCTCACGCAGCATCAGGCGCAGGTGGCTGGCCCCCATGGCCCGCGCAGCGCTCACATACTCCAAACCACGCAGGCGCATGAATTCGGCCCGTGCCAGCCGCGCGGTCCCCGTCCAACTGACCATGCCGATGGCGACGATCACCACAACCAGCGAGGGCTGGAACAAGGTCACCAGCACCATGGCGAACAGCAGCGCTGGCAGCACCTGAAACAACTCGGTCAGCCGCGACAGCATGCTGTCAATCCAGCCGCCGAAGTAACCTGCCAGGGAGCCGATGGTGACGCCAATGGACACCGTGATGAAGGCCGCGGCCAGCCCAACCATCACGGTAGCACGGCCACCGACCAGCATCCCGGCCAGGATGTCGCGGCCCAAGTAGTCGGTACCCAGCCACAACTTGCGGTCTGTGAAGGGCTCAGTGAACGGGGCACCCATGATGTCAAAGGGCTTCACGCCATACAGGCCGGGACCCAGCAGCATCACCAGCGTGATGCAGACCAGCAACAGCAAGCCCAGCATGGCGGCCTTGTTGCGACTGAATACACGCCAAGCTTCCCGTGCGGGGGAAAGCACATTGACAGTAGGCGGTGTTGCGCTCATTTGCCACGCAGCCGCGGATCGATCCAGCGGTAACTCAGGTCGGTTACCAGGTTGGCCGCAATGACCAGCAACGATGAGAAGGTCAGCACCCCCAACAGGGTGGGGTAGTCGCGCCCCAAAATGGCCTCAAGCGCTAGCGTACCCAGTCCGGGCCAGCTGAACACGGTTTCCACCAGAACCGCGCCCGAGATCAGGTTGCCAAACTGGAGCCCCGCGATGGTCACAACCGGCATCAGCGCATTGCGCAAGGCATGTTTGAAGGTCACCACCCACTCGTTCAGCCCCTTGGCCCGTGCGGTCCGAATGTAGTCCGAACCCAGCACTTCAAGCATGCTGGCTCGCGCGAGCCGGCTGTATTGCGCCAAGTAGATGATGGTCAGCGTGAGGGCCGGCAAGACCAGATGATGCAGTACATCGACCACCGCACTCCAGCCACCTACGCCGAACTGGCGCACGTCGCGCATGCCGGCAATGGGCATGATGGGCCAGACCTTGCCAAACAGGATCACCAGCAGGATGCCGGTCCAGAACACGGGCATGGCATAGCCGACCAGCGACAGTATGGTGACCGCACTGCTGGCAAAGCTGTCTGGCCGTCGGGAGGCGAAGACACCTAGCAAGGTGCCCACCACAATCGCAAAGACAAGGGCAGTGAGCACCAGCAGGATGGTCGGACCGATGCGATCCAGGATCAGGCCTGAGACCGGACGGCTGTAGGTGTAAGACTGACCCAGGTCACCTTGAAGGCTCTTGCCGATGTAGGTCACGAACTGGACTGGCAAAGGCTGGTCCAGCCCGTAGGCCTTCTTGATGCTGGCCATCACAGCCTCGTCACCGCCGCCCATTTCACCCGCAATCACACTGGCCGGGTCGCCCGGCGCGGCGTGGATCAGCATGAAGTTGATGGCCAGTACGGCGACCAGCAAGCCTGCAGCCCAAGCGAGACGGCGTAACAGGGCCAGACCGACTTTTAGCATCTAAGCGCTTTTAAGCTGGCGTATTTTTGGCTTGCGAATTGGACGGGTGATCAAGCCTTGATCGTGCTCTCGTTGACGGCATCCATCAACCCCCAAATGCCCTTCGGTGGGTTCTGAACCTTGCCCAGGTAGGCCTCATAGAAGGCCTGTTCGTATAGAAATGCGACCGGGCAGTCGTCGACCACGGCCTTTTGCATCTGCTTGTACAGTTCTTTGCGCTTGGCCAGATTCATTTCTTGCCCGGCTGCGGCCAGCCACTCATCAACTTTTGGGTTGCTGTAGCTCTGTGTGTTGGACCAGATTACCCCTGGTTTGATGTTCGAACTGAGCCAGGTCCGGTGAACGCCGATCACCGGATCACCCCAGTTGTAGACCGAGTCCAAAGTGGCTTCGAATTGCAGCGACGATACGCGGCGTGCCCAGGTAGGGAAGTCAGGCGAAAGCCGGACGTTGGCCTCGATGCCAATCTTGGCAAGCGCCGGCTTCATGTACTCCTGAATGGCTTTGAAATCGGCACTGCCGGGGATGGCGTCAATGTCGAGCGTCATGCGCACGCCATTGGCCCCGGGTTTGAGGCCCGCATCGTCAAGCAATTTGGTGGCTCGCCCAAGATTGAAGTCATATTTTTCGACATCGGCGCTGTAGTACGGGCTGCCCATGGCGATAGGGCCCGTGGCACGCGCGTTCATGTTACCGAGCATCGCCTCAAGGATGTACTTTTTATCGATGGCGAAATTGATGGCCTGTCGAACCCGCTTGTCGGCCAACTTCGGGCTCTTGGTGTTGAAAGCCAGCCAGGTCAGCGGGCCGATAGCAGGCGCAGCTTTGTACACTTGGGCTGAGGGGATCTTACGCGCCCGCTCAATTTCGCGTGGGTCGGTCAGCGCTTGGTGGACATCGACTTCGCCACGCTCGAAAGCCAGCAAGAGGCTGGTCGGATCCTTAAACAATCGGACAATGATTCGCTCTAGCTTAGGCTCGTCCTTCATGAAAAACCGGTCGAAGCGGTCCATGATGATGTGCTCACCCGGTTTGAACTCAACGAGCTTGAAAGCACCTGAGCCCACCGGAGTGGCGTTGCGCGGGTGAATCTTGACATCCGTCCCATCGCCGAAAATGTGCTTGGGAATGATCGGGGTGAGTGAGGTTGACAGGGCCAGTAACACAGCGGGGTGCGGTTCGGCGAGCCGGATGACCGCGGTCTGCGGGTCATTGATGGTGACTGCGTTGACCGGCCCATACATGGTCTTGAACGGGTGGTTGTCGCGGATGGTCTCGATGGAGAACTTGACATCTTCTGCCGTGATCGGCTTGCCGTCATGGAAAACAGCATTCTTGCGAAGCACGAGTGTGATGCTTCGGTTGTCTGGGGACAGCGTCCAGCTCTCAGCCAGGTAGGGCTGTGGTTTCCAGTTCTTGTCCATGCGGATCGGCGAGGCAAACAGCTGGGCCGCTGGCATCATGGTGGCGATACCGCTTTGCACTGCCGAGTTGAGGTGGCGAGGCGCTTGAGTGCTGCCAACCACCAGCACACCACCCTTGGCGGCCTGGGCCGCAACGTCGAGCGGGATCCCAAAAATGCTTCCGGCTGTCAGGGCGGCGCCCGCTTGCAAAAGGTGTCTACGGTCAATCGTGCTCATGGTCTGCTCCTTGTAGTAAAAATACGAGAATCTACGGGTCCAACAATCACCAGCTTATGAGCAAATGGCCGCGCTGCGGCAGGTTTGCCATGCTTTATCTAAATTATTTCTCATCCATCAACCAATACCACTTGTAAAGAAAGTACTGTCCAAATCGCCGGAAAGGCGCAAAGGCTTCGGAACGCACCAAACCAAACAAGTTGGGGTACTCCAGTGGCGAGCTGTAGATCGGCAACTGAAACACCGCTTGCCCGCCGTCCTTGCCTGCTACGCGCTCGGCCAGCCGCTTGCCAGCCCAGGTGGAAAACGACACACCATTGCCACCATAGCCTACCGCATGCCAGACCGTTTGCGCCGGCTCCGGCCGACTGATGCGCGGCATCATGTCGTGGCTCACATCCACCCAGCCCCACCAGGAGTAGTCGATCTGGATGCCAGCCAAGGGTGGGAACTTGCGCGCGATGGCGTCGGTTAATAGTTTGAGGTGCACCGGGTCTTGCGCATCGGCCCCGGTGATGGAGCTGCGGCTACCCAACTGCAGCCGGTTATCTTTGAGCAGCCGGTAGTAAAAACGCAGCGTACGGGTGTCGGTGAGAAAGGTGTGCGACTTGAAGTTCGTGGCTTCCAGTTCGGCTTGCGTCAGGGGCCGCGTGACAACCGAGTTCGACAGGATGGGCAGCAACTTGTTCTTCAGCATGGGGTTGAGCCCCTGCCCGGTGTAGCCGCCGGTACAAACTGCCACCCGCTTGGCCCGCACCACCCCACCCGGGGTGCGCAAATGGTGCACGCCGTTGATCGTGGTCCAGCCCTGCACGGGGCTGGCCGTGTGCACTTTCACGCCCAGTGCGCGCGCCTTGCGCATCAGCCCGAAGGTGAATTTGAGCGGGTGAACGCCCACGCCTTCGGCTTCGAGCATGGCGCCTGCGGTATCGCGCTCGTCGCAGTAGTCGCGGCGCACCTCTTCGGCGCTCAACAAGCGAGTCTTATAGCCAAAAGTTTCATTGCGCACCCGGTGCTCGTTGCGCAGGTAGGCCATTTTCTCGGGCCGGTGTGCCAGGTAGAGGTGGCCGCCGTCGGTAGCATCGCAGTCGATCTCCTCGGTCAGTGCCTTGAAGTTCTCAAAGCCGGTGCGAATCTCGCGGTCGAGCTTTTTGGCGACATCCAGGCCCCAGCGTTCGATCCACTGCGAGCGCGTCAAGCGGCCACTGGCATTCTGACCCTGACCGCCGCTGCGGCTGGAGC
>CAMCZF010000247.1 GCA_945885775.1 Rhodoferax sp. OV413
CCGCTTTCGAGCGCAACAAAGTGGTGGCGATCAACCCAAGCGCTGGCACCCGCTTTGACCCGCACCAACACCAAGCGATCAGCGTCGTGCCGTCGGAACTGGACGCCAACACGGTCGTTACCGTCCTGCAAAAGGGCTACGCCATCGCTGAACGTGTGTTACGGCCAGCCTTGGTAACAGTTAGCGCACCTAAATAATCATTCGCGTGGCTTGAAAAGCTTCAAGTAAGACGCAAGTTCAAAACATCTGAATACAGGAGTTCATCATGGGAAGAATCATCGGCATTGACCTCGGCACCACCAACAGTTGCGTGGCCATCATGGAGGGCAACACCCCTAAAGTGATTGAAAATTCTGAAGGTGCGCGTACCACCCCGAGCATCATCGCCTACCAAGAAGACGGTGAAGTGCTGGTCGGCGCCTCTGCCAAACGCCAGGCGGTGACCAACCCCCGGAACACCTTGTTTGCCGTCAAACGCTTGATCGGCCGCAAGTTCACTGAAAAAGAGGTGCAAAAAGACCTCGACCTGATGCCCTACAAGATCGTGGCGGCCGACAACGGTGACGCCTGGGTCGAATCCCGTGGCAACCGCCTCGCGCCGCAGCAGGTCAGCGCCGACGTCCTGCGCAAAATGAAAAAAACGGCAGAAGACTACTTGGGCGAAGCCGTGACCGAGGCCGTCATCACCGTACCGGCCTACTTCAATGACGCCCAGCGCCAGGCCACCAAGGACGCCGGGCGCATCGCCGGCCTTGAAGTCAAACGCATCATCAATGAACCGACCGCAGCAGCGCTGGCCTTTGGCCTGGACAAGAACGAGAAGGGTGACCGCAAGATTGCGGTCTACGACCTGGGCGGCGGCACGTTCGACGTCTCTATCATCGAAATTGCAGATGTGGATGGCGAAAAGCAGTTCGAAGTTTTGTCGACCAATGGCGATACGTTCCTGGGCGGTGAAGATTTCGACCAGCGCATCATCGATTTCATCATCGGCGAATTCAAGAAAGAACAGGGCGTCGACCTGGGCAAAGACGTGTTGGCCCTGCAGCGACTCAAAGAAGCTGCTGAAAAAGCCAAGATCGAACTCTCTAGCAGTGCGCAGACCGACATCAACCTGCCCTACATCACCGCCGACGCATCAGGGCCCAAGCACCTGAGCATCAAACTGACCCGCTCCAAGCTGGAGTCGCTGGTAGAAGAGCTGATCGAGCGCACCATCGCGCCTTGCCGCACTGCGATCAAAGACGCCGGCGTCAACGTGGCCGACATCCATGACGTGATCTTGGTGGGTGGCATGACGCGCATGCCCAAGGTGCAGGAAAAGGTCAAGGAGCTGTTCGGCAAAGAGCCTCGCAAAGACGTCAATCCGGACGAAGCCGTGGCCGTCGGTGCCGCTATTCAGGGCCAGGTACTGGCCGGCGACCGCAAAGACGTGCTGCTGCTGGACGTGACGCCCTTGAGCCTTGGGATTGAGACCATGGGCGGTGTGATGACCAAAATGATCACCAAGAACACCACCATCCCGACCAAGTTTGCGCAGACCTTCTCAACGGCAGAAGATAACCAGCCGGCCGTCACCATCAAGGTGTTTCAGGGTGAGCGTGAGATCGCCGCTGGCAACAAGATGCTGGGCGAATTCAATCTAGAGGGTATCCCACCTTCGGCTCGGGGCACGCCGCAAATTGAAGTCTCTTTTGACATTGATGCCAATGGCATTCTGCATGTGGGCGCTAAAGACAAAGGCACCGGCAAAGAGAACAAGATCACGATCAAAGCGAATACTGGTTTGAGCGAGGCCGAAATCCAGCAAATGGTCAAAGATGCCGAGCTCAACGCCGCGGACGATAAGAAGAAACTGGAACTGGTTCAAGCCAGAAATCAGGCAGACGCCAGTCTGCACAGCGTGAAGAAGAGCCTGACCGAATACGGTGACAAGCTCGAAGCCGGTGAAAAAGAGAAGATTGAGGCCGCCGTCAAACAGCTTGAGGAAGCGATCAAGGGCGAAGACAAGGCAGCTATTGAAGAGCGCAGCACCGCCCTGATGACCGTGAGCCAGAAGCTCGGTGAAAAGATGTACGCCGACATGCAGGCCAAACAGGCGGCCGAAGAAGCAGGTAGCGCCGATGCTGGTGCTGCAGCAGGGGCAGCCAAGCCCGCCGGCGGGCAGGCCGCTGCGGACGACAATGTGGTTGACGCAGAGGTCAAGGAAGTCAAGAAGGGCTAAGCCTGAGGACTGCCGGAACGGCACGCGCGCCGCGTTGAATCGCCGAGGGTGGTTCAGCGCGGCGTTTGTATTGAAACAGGGCAAGATCAAACATGGCAAAAAGAGACTTTTACGAAGTCCTGGGCGTTCCTAAGAACGCCTCTGATGAAGACATCAAAAAAGCTTATCGCAAGCAGGCGATGAAGCACCACCCTGACCGCAATCAAGGGGAGGGGTCCAAGGCCGCCGAGGAAAAATTCAAGGAGTCCAAGGAAGCCTATGAGGTGCTGTCGGACCCCCAAAAGCGTGCGGCCTATGACCAGCACGGCCATGCCGGTGTTGACCCCAACATGCGTGCCGGCGGAGCCGAGGCCTATGGCGGGTTTGCCGAGGCGTTTGGTGACATTTTTGGCGATATGTTTGGCCAGCAACGCGGCCGCGCAGGCGGCGGCAAGCAGGTGTTCCGGGGCAACGACCTCAGCTACGCGATGGAAGTTACGCTTGAGGAAGCCGCGCGTGGCAAAGACGCCCAGATTCGCATTCCGAGTTGGGACAATTGCGACGTGTGTCATGGCAGCGGCGCTAAGCCAGGTACCCAGGTCAAGAGCTGCGGCACCTGCCATGGCTCTGGCTCAGTCCAGATGCGGCAAGGCTTTTTCAGTGTGCAACAGACCTGCCCGACCTGCCGCGGCGCAGGCAAGGTGATCCCTGAACCTTGCACAGCCTGCAGCGGCCAGGGCAAGATCAAACGCCAGAAAACGCTTGAGATCAAGATCCCGGCGGGTATCGACGGCGGCATGCGCATTCGCAGCGCTAACAATGGCGAACCAGGCGCCAACGGGGGTCCAGCAGGCGACCTTTACATCGAGATTCGGCTCAAGAAGCACGACATCTTTGAGCGCGAAGGCGACGACATTCATTGCTCCGTGCCGGTCAGCTTTGCGACGGCCGCAATGGGCGGAGAGATCGAAGTTCCCACCCTCGCCGGCAAGGCGGCGATCGATATTCCAGAAGGCACCCAGACCGGCAAACAGTTCCGGTTGCGTGGTAAAGGCATCAAGGGCGTGCGCTCCAGTTACCCTGGTGACCTGTATTGCCACATCGTGATCGAAACCCCGGTCAAACTCAGCGAGCACCAGCGCAAGCTGCTGCGCGAGCTCGATGAGTCGCTGAAAAAAGGTGGCGGCAAGCATTCGCCCAGTGGCGACACTTGGACCGACCGCCTCAAGAGTTTTTTCAGCTAACGGCCTCTGCAGAGCGCAACCTGCGCCTACTCCAGCTCAGAGTGGCCGGTGTAGCACAACAGCTGTGACAGGCGCTCGGCAATTTCACGGACGTGCCCTTCGACGTCCGGAATACTGGGGCTTTGGGGGCGATCTAGCCGTTCGTAGTGGGGCACCGTCAAGGCCGCAACGACCTCGCGGTCATTGCCAAAAATAGGGCGCGACACATCTGTGGCGCCGCGTATGCGGCTGCTCGGCGAGGTGATCGATCCGTCGCGCCTAGCCTCGTCGATCTGACGTAACAACTGCGCGGCGTCAATCTCCAACTCACCGTGAATACGGATCTGCGCTGCCAGCATACGGGTACGTTCAGCGTCATCGCGAAAAGCCAGCAAGACCTTGCCGGATGCGGTATCACTGAGCTTGCCCAGTGCACCTACCTTGGCGCCCATCGTGAACGGCCCAGGCGCATCCACCTGGGCAACCACCAGCAACTGCCCATCATGGTAGACACTCAAATGGCACGACTGGTAGGCCCGGCCAGCCAACTCCCGCATCAAGGGGGTTGCCGTGGCCACCAAAGACCTGAGCGGTTGTTGCCGGTGCGACAACTCAAGCATTTTCAGGCTCAGGCTATACCGGTCGTTATCGTCCAGGATGAGGTAACCCCGCTGTTCAAGGGTAACCGCCATGCGGAAAATTTCACTCACGGTCCGACCCATCGCTTTGGCCAGGGCATTCAAGCTCATCGGCTGATCGGCGTTGGCAAGCACTTCCAGAATATCCAAGCCCTTGTCCAGAGCTGGCGCGGTGTACTTAGGGGATGAGTTGGCCATTGAGATAGCTTAATGCCGAATTACAAGCAAAATAATTTTTCACCAGTGAAGAGTTTGGTCTTTAATTTCTCTCTACGAAACAACTGCCCTCAAAAAGTATTCAAGCTTAAGGGTTTTTACCCTCCTTGCCCCCAAACTGCCGCCCTAGACTGAAGCTCCATGCAAGGATATTCGCTAAATTATTGAAAAATAATTTTACAAATAAAATGGCCTACACTTTTCAGTTCAGAGACGTCTTTGCCCAGAAAGAGGCCATTGCCGACGGCATGTGGGTCACGCTTCAACTGAGCGCCATCACCATCGGCTTAGGCTTTGTACTGGGCATCGCAGTCGCAGTCAGTCTGGTCTACGGTCGCAGTTGGCTGCGCGGCATGGCCCGGGTCTACGTGGAAGTGATTCGCAACACCCCGCTGATCGTTCAACTGTTTCTTATTTTTTTCGGCTTGCCAGGCATTGGGATCAAGCTTGACGTCATGACCGCCAGCGTGCTCGCCCTCACCATCAACCTGGGCGCTTACACCGCAGAGATCGTTCGCGCCGGTATTGAGAGCGTGCCTAGATCTCAAATTGAAGCTGGGGTGTCGATGGGCCTGACCGGTCCGCAGATTTTCCGCCACGTGGTGCTGATGCCGGCGCTGAAAAATGTTTACCCATCGCTGTCGAGTCAATTTG
>CAMCZF010000248.1 GCA_945885775.1 Rhodoferax sp. OV413
TTCATGATGGAGCGCGGGGCACTGGGCTTGCAAGGGGCCGGTGCGCTGTGTAACGCGCGGGTCAGCGAGCAGGTCTGGCGGCGCACTCACTTGGTCGGTCAAGACCATGGACTCAATGGTTTGTCCCGCCAGGTGGCCGCGAGCCAACAGGGTGCGAGCCAGTCGGGCGCCTAAAAAGCCGCCGCCGCCAGTGATCAACAGTTTCATGACGAGGATCCTCTCAGTAAAAAAGATAGTCAACCAAGTTAACACCGTCATTTTGGCAGGTCCGCGCCATCTGGCGATTCAGACGGCTGTTAGCGCGGCTGGTCACGTCTCGCCGTAACCCTCATTAAATTTGCGCTCTAATGTCAGCGCGTTCTGCCAACACCCACAACTCTGGAGATCTAGCTATGCCAAATTCGACTTTCGTCAACCGGCGCAAAGCGCTGTTGTCAGTCGGCAGTGTTGCTGCCACCACCATCTTGAGCGGGGTGCCGGGTTTGGCCAACGCTCAGTCCGACCGACCTGTGCGGCTGGTATTGCCCAATGCGACCGGCTCCGGCGTCGACGCCATCACCCGGGCTGCACAGTCGGCATTGGGCAAAGCGTTGGGGGCCAGCGTCGTCGTTGAGAACCAACCCGGCGCGGGTGGCGTGGTGGGTTTGCAGACGCTGGCCAAGGCGGCGCCAGATGGCAACACCTTGTCGGTGGTGTCCAACAACGTGGTTATTTTCCCCAGCGTGCTCAAGTCTTTGCCGTTTGACATGCCGGGCGACTTCACGCCCATCGCCTTCATAGGCAGTACGCCCGTGGTGCTGGTGGTGAACCCGCAAAAAGTGGCCGCAACCAACAGCCGGGAGTTCGTGGCCCTGCTCAAAAGCCGCCCCGGTGAGCTTAACTTTGCCTCCGGCGGCACAGGCACCATCCTGCACCTGGCGGCCGAAATGTTTCTGGACGAAGCCAAGGTCTCGGCCCGCCACATCCCATACAAGGGCGTGGGCCCGATGGTGACCGATTTGATCGGTGGTCAGGTGGAGTTTGGCACCGTGGCCCTGCCCAGCGTGCAGCAGCATATCAAGAGCGGTGCCTTGCGCGCTATCGGCATGTGTGGGGCCCAGCGCACCGCGGCGGCGCCAGACATCCCTACCTTTGTCGAGCAGGGCCTGCCGGGTTATGTGGTCGAGGCCTGGTTCGCCCTGATCGGACCCAAGGGCTTGAGCCCGGCCAATGTCAAGCGCATCCACGACGCCGTGGTGGCCGCTTTCAACGACCCAGCCGTGAAAGACACCATGGCCAAACAGGGCAACACCATCCAAATCAGCAGCGCCGAGCAGGCTCAGGCCATGTTCCGGTCAGAGATGGCCAAGTACGCCGGCTTGGTGAAAAAAGCCAAACTTGAACCCGAGTGAGCGCCTGAGGGTGCAGCAAACAGGGGCAATGAACCCATCACCTGGCGGGCACAACGCAGATCGAGGGGAATGAGTGGAAGATTCTGAGGGTAGTGCAGCCGCCGTGGCGCAATCAAGCTCTGTGGTCATCGTGGGGGGAGGGCCGGTTGGCCTGGGCCTGGCTGTTGAGCTTGGACAGCGTGGCATCCCCTGCGTGCTGGTCGAGGCACATGAACAGCCCCAACCGATTCCCAAGGGGCAGAACCTCACGCAGCGCACCATGGAGCACTTCCATTTCTGGGGCGCCGAACCGGCCCTGCGTGCGGCCAGGGTCATTCCGCCCGAGTACGGCATCGGCGGGCTCACGGCCTATGGCACCTTGCTGGGTACCTACAGCTACGACTGGCTGCAGCGCGATCTGGTCAAGCCTTACTATTTTCAGGCCAACGAACGCCTGCCGCAGTACGCTACCGAGCGGGTATTGCGCCAGCGCGTGGCGGCGCTGCCCCAGGTTCGCACCCTGTTCGGGTGGAAGGCAGATAGTGTGGCGGAGGACGCCACGGGCGTGCGCTTGGAAATCTCGCAGCGCCAGGGGCCGCTGCGCCAGACGCTGCGAGCGGACTATGTCGTGGGTTGCGACGGTGGCCGCTCGGTGGTTCGCCAGCAGGCGGGCATCTCCCAGACCCTGTCGGACCATGACCGCCAGATGGTGTTGTTGGTGTTCCGCGCCCCCCAGCTGCACACGCTGTTGCAGCGCTACCCCGGCAAGTCGTTCTACAACGTACTGCACCCTGAATTGAATGGCTACTGGAAGTTTTTCGGCCGGGTTGACTTGGGCAACACCTGGTTCTTCCATGCGCCGGTCCCGCCCGGAACGACGCAGCACAATTTCGACTTCAGGCAGTACCTGCACGAGGCAGTGGGCGCAGCATTCGATGTCGAGTTCGAACATATCGGCTTCTGGGATCTGCGTTTTGCACTGGCTGATACCTACCGCGCTGGCCGCCTCTTCATCGCTGGTGATGCAGCACACAGCCACCCGCCCTATGGCGGCTACGGGGTGAACTCGGGGCTTGAAGACGCACGCAATCTGGGCTGGAAGCTGGCCGCCACTTTGCAGGGTTGGGGCGGAGCGGCCCTGCTGGATTCTTATGACGCCGAAAGACGGCCGGTGTTCGCGTCCACGATCAGGGACTTCATCGCCAAATCGATCGAGACCGACCGCGAGTTCCTGGCCAGCCACGACCCGCAGCGCGATCTGCCAGAGTTCGAAGCGCAGTGGCAACGACGCGCGTCTGGCGCGGTGGGTGAGGTGCATGCTTTTGAGCCTCATTACGAGGGCTCGCCCGTGGTCTGCGGCCCCGCAGGCACCACGGGCCATGGCGGCAGCGCCGTGGGCAGCCACCAGTTCGTGGCCCGTGCTGGCCACCACCTGGCGCCAGCGACCCTGTCCATGGGTCGCAATGTGTTCGAGGCCTTGGGAGATGGGTTCAGCCTGCTCGCTTTCGGTGCCAATCCTGCGCACTGGCAACCCTTTGTTGCCGCGGCTGACGCCTTGGGCTTGCCCCTCACCGTGGTGCAAGATACGCGTGAGGGTGAGCGCGAACGTTACCGTGCAGGCCTGGTGCTGGTGCGCCCGGACCAGTTCGCAGCGTGGACCGGCGAATCGGTGTCGGAGCGGGAGGCTTCAGAAATTCTGCGTCAAGTGAGCGGTTGCGCCGAGCAATTGATGCCTTGAGGCGGTCTATTCATCCGTGGCACGGCCCATTGTTCAACATCAAGTTGCAGACATGAAATTTTGGGTAGCCTCGAGATTTGCGATATCTTGAGAAGCCCATGAAGCACTACCGACTGATCAATGTCCTGAGCGGCGTCGCCATTATTTTTGGCGTGCTCACCGTTTACAGCGGCGCAAATGCCTTGTTTGGCAGTACGCAAGCCAAGGCGGCGGCCGGTAACGTGGTGCTATTTGTTTTGTGGTTCAATTTCTTGGGTGGCTTTGGCTACGTGCTGACGGCATACGGATTGATGCTGAGGCGTCAGTGGGGGGTATGGGGCGCAATGCTATTGGCGGTGTTAACCGCGCTGGTCAGCCTGGCCTTCGCTGTGCATATCTTTGGCGGTGCGCCTAATGAACAGCGCACCGTGGTCGCCATGGGTATCCGGCTGGGCTTCTGGTCCCTGGTGGCCTGGGCAGTCTGGGGTTATCGGCACCTGTACCAGCAGACTGGCGGTGATATGCTATTGAATAAATAGCAATAAACCCAGTATTGACGGGGGCTAGAGGCCGATTTCATTCAAATAATTGGCGGGGTGAGCCTCGCCGGGTTGGCGGCGTCTCCATGACCTGTGCCAGGGCGTCGATGCCCCTTTGGCGAAGTGCGTCCACGTCGCCAAGCACGTTCCGGGGCTCACCCAGGTCCAGCGTATTGCGTGTGAAAGAGGCGCGTGTGGCAGTCTGTTGCGCAGACACGATGATTTTCAGCGCTATGTCGATGCCGCGTATCAGGCCATGTGGATAGAACCCCGCAAGCCAAGCATCAAGCCCCATGAAACTGGGGTTTTCTGGGCTCAAGTTTTTCCCTCTTTCGGGTCTGCCGAATAGAATAAAAAGCAAGCGCGAGCACGCGCAAGAATCGGCGGCGACGGAGGTATTGATGGAAATTCGCAGTTTTCTCGGCGTGACGAACGAGATGGTCTACCTTGTCGGCCTGCCCATTGTCTTTGCATTGATCGCCATAGAAGTGCTCGTCATGGCGCTCAAGGGCGTCCGGTACTACAAGTGGGACGATACGCTGGGGACTTTGGGAATGCTGGCCGGGAATGTCGCCATGGGCGCGGTGACCAAGTCGCTGTTCTTTGGCTGCATGGTATTCACCTACCAGTACCGACTCATCGATCTGCAAGCGGCTTTGCCGCCGTGGCTTCTGTGCTTGGTGGCGCTGTTTCTCATTGATGTGATGTTTTATATATGGCACCGCGCGAGCCACCGCGTGCGTTTTCTGTGGGCCATCCACTTGAGCCATCACGCCAGCCAAGAGATGAACTTCGCTGTGGCATTCCGCCAACCGGTGCTTGCGCCACTGTTCAAAATACCGTTCTTTTCCTTCTTGCCCATCCTTGGCCTCGATCCAACGATCATTGTGGTCGTTGGCACGATATCCACCCTCTGGGGTGTGGTTGGGCATACCCAAATTGTGCCCAAGCTTGGGATTGCCGAGTGGTTCCTGAACACACCGTCGGCCCACCGGGTGCACCATGGCACCAATCGGCAGTATGTTGACAAAAACTATGCCAACATGTTCATTTTCATTGACCGCCTGTTGGGCACTTACGAGCCTGAGGTGGAGCCAGTGAGGTACGGGCTCAGCACCCAGGCGAATACGAACAATCCGATTAGCTTGACCAGTATGGAGTGGCGCAATATTTGGAAAGACCTCAAGACGGCGGGCTCCTTGCAGGAAGTGATTTGCTATGTGTGTGGGCCGCCCGGTTGGAAGCCCCGCTACCAAGCTTGCGCGCCGTCAGCATGAGGCG
>CAMCZF010000249.1 GCA_945885775.1 Rhodoferax sp. OV413
ATGTAGGCAGCCGAATTGTCGATATCCCGGTCATAGGTACTGCCCTGCGGACCCGTCGGGTCACGCACTACGCCAAATTTGCTCGCCAAGGTGACACGGTTGCGCTTGCCCTTGAGAAATTGCGCCAGCAACTGCTCGTTATGGCCCCGACCATACACATTAGACGTGTCGTAATGCGTCACACCGAGCTCAAACGCTCGCTCCAGCGTCCGCATGGACTGCGCATCATCGCGCTCACCGTAAAACTCGGACATGCCCATGCAGCCTAAGCCAATCACGCTGCTGTTCAGCCCAGAATAGCCAATCTTGATAGCGTCCATATGATCAACCCAATCGTTCAATGATGGTCGCCGTGCCGAGACCGCCGGCGCAGCAGATCGTCTGTAGGGCAAAGCGGCCCTTGCGGCGTTCCAGTTCATGAAGCATGGTCGTCATGATCCGGGCTCCGCTTGCACCCAGAGGATGGCCGAGAGCAATCGCACCACCATTCACATTGACACGGTCGTGACTGATATCGAATTCTTGCATCCATATCAGCGGGACCGGCGCAAACGCCTCATTGACCTCGAACAGATCAATGTCATCCAAAGTGAGTCCCGCACGCTCCAGCACTTTGCGGGTGGCGGCGATGGGCCCGGTCAGCATCAGCACGGGGTCCGAACCAACCGCAGCAACTGCTCGAATTCGGGCTCTGGGCCGCAGCCCCAATACTTTCGCCCGCTCAGCGGCCATCAACAACAGACCTGCGGCGCCATCTGAGATCTGGGACGCATTGCCCGCAGTCACCCGACCGCCCTCCGGTCGAAAACTGGTCTTGAGCGTGGCCAGCCGATCACGACTCGTGTCGCGGCGAATGGTTTCATCGCTGCGCACAACCAGGTCAGTGACAGGGTCGTCGCCACGCTCACACCAGCGGCCGACGTCAATGGGGACGATCTCTTGGTCAAAGTGACCAGCATCGGCCGTACGGGCGGCGCGCCCGTGGCTCGCCATCGCGTAATCATCAAGCTGGTCGCGCGTTAGGCTCCAGAGGTCACAGAGGCGTTCGGCTGCTTCTCCCTGCGAAGTCAACGCGAAACGCTCGTTAAGCTGCCAGCCAAAGGGAATACCGTGAACATCACGATTGCCACCCATGGGCACTCGGGTCATGCTTTCAGCACCCCCAGCCACCATGCTGTCGCTGAGCCCCGAAGCGATGTTGGCGAACGCCACGTGAATCGCTGCCTCTGCGGAGCCGCACTTTCGATCTACCGTCATGCCCGGAATCGACTCCGGCCAGCCCGCCGACAACAGGGCCGTGCGGGCGATGTTGCCGCACTGCTCGCCGACTTGGGTGACACACCCAAACACCACGTCATCGACGTCGCTTGGCATGATGCCCGACCGGGCAACCAACTCGCCTAGAACCGCCGCACCCAAGTGGTCCGCACGCACCTGTTTCAGCCCACCGCGAAAGCGCCCAACCGGCGTACGCAGCGCCTCAACGATGATCACATCACGCATCAGAAAGGCCTCACGCCAGAGTTCGCTATCTTCACGCCTTTGTCATCGTATTCATAGATGCCGCGCCCCGTCTTGCGGCCATGGCGACCAGCCTTGACCAGTTTGATGATCAGCGGACAGGGTCTGAATTTTTCACCCAGCGTCTGGTGCAGGTATTGGAGCACCGCCAGTCTCGTATCCCATCCAGTCAGGTCGCCGAGCTCCAGCGGCCCCATTGGGTGATTGAACGCCATACGCAAGGAGGTATCGATGTCCTCTGCACTGGCAACGCCCTCAGACAGCATGCACATGGCCTCATTGCCAAGCAAAGCCGAGATCCGACTGGTGGTAAAGCCCGGCGCCTCATTGACTTCAATGGACGTCTTGCCAATGGCCGAAGCCCAGCCTCGAGCCCGTGCCACCGTTTCATCCGAAGTCTCGAGCCCGCGCACAATCTCGACCAATTTCATCTTGTGGACGGGATTGAAAAAGTGCATACCAATCACGTGCGCGGGCGTTTTGGCCACCGAAGCGATCTCGGTAATGCTCAAGGCCGATGTGTTGGTGGCAATCACCGTGCCCGTCTTAAAGCAGGCCTCAGCCTCGCGCACGATCGCCTGCTTGATCACCAAGTTCTCGGTCACCGTCTCCATAACCAGGGCGGTGTCGCCAGATGCCGCCCGCAGGTGTTCGGCGCACGTCATTCGAGCCAAGGCATCTGCCACATCAGACTCGGTCATCTTGCCAAGCCGCACGCCGTCGCCAAAAATCTTGGTGATGGATTGCCGCGCTTGGTTTACCGCGTTTCCGTTGGTGTCTACCAATGTGACATGATGCCCACTCGCCAAAAAAGCGTGGGTAATGCCGATGCCCATCAGCCCGGCACCCACAACCACAATGTGCTTATCTGTCATCATAAATTCCAATCAATTCCCATTAAATTTCGGCTCACGCTTGTCCCTAAACGCTGCTGCCGCCTCTGCACGATCAGCGGTGCTCATCAGCAGGGAGAAGAGCGTTTTCTCCAGGTTTAGGCCGGCCTGCAAATCCATTTCCAATCCAGCCTTGGCTGCTTCCTTGGCGTAAGCACTGGCGGTCGGCGGCCTCACCGCAATACGTGCGGCGACTGCCAAAGCCTCGGCCACCAAGGTGTCAACACCCGAGGTCATCCGGGTCACTAGTCCCATGCGGAGGGCTTCGTCACTATTGATTCGGTCACCCGTCAACATCATGTCAAGTGCTCGCCCCAGTCCAATGACGCGGGGTAAGCGTTGGGTGCCTCCACCCCCTGGAATCAAACCCAAGCCAGTCTCTGGCAAGCCAAATACAGCGCCCGGCGCAGCCATGCGGAGGTCACAGGCCAGCGCCAACTCTAGGCCGCCACCCAGGCAGTAGCCATGAATCGCAGCAATCAATGGTTTGGAACGCCCTGCGACTCGATCAATCCAGGCGTTGCCATTCATGCGCCGCCGCTCCTGCACCGAAGTGCCGATCGTGCGGCTCTCCTTGATATCTGCACCAACACAAAATCCGCGCTCCCCTGCCCCGGTGATCACAATCGCGGCATAGGTGTCATCGCCATCAAGGGCCTCTATCAAACGGGGTAATTCGGTCCGGATGGCATCATTGAACGCATTGCCGACCTGCGGACGGTTCAAGGTCACCAGCGCGACCTTGGCGTGGGTTGTGAGCAAGATGCATTCGCTGTGGCTCGTGAGGGCGTTTGACATTAGGTTGCCCTGGCTGGATCAGCACCAGTCTTGCCAGTCCCTGCAACGCCATGCCGAGTTCTGTCCCAAGTCTGCGGTCCCAGACCACGTTCGCGCAGTTCCTTCTTGCGAACCTTCTCGGTGGGTGTTCGGGGCAACTCGCTCAAGGTGTCAAAATAACGCGGGATCATGAAAGCTGGCATGCGGGCATCGCACCAAGCCGCCAGATCACCAAAGTTAGGGGTTGTGCCGACACGCGGCACGATATAGGCCATCACTTCGTCCTCGCCAGCCTCCTGGTCAGCCGCTACCCCGATCACAGCGCAGTCTGAGACGTCAGGGTGGCTCCGCAAGACTGCCTCTACTTCGAATGATGAAATGTTTTCACCACGTCTTCGCAGCGCGTCCTTGACCCTGTCAACAAAATAATACCAACCTTGTTCATCGCGCTTGAGCGCGTCGCCGGTGTGGAACCACAAGTCCCTTCTCGATTCGATGGTCTTGTCGGGCATCCCCAAGTACTCGGTTGAAATAATTCCAGGGTGCTTGTGACGCACCAATAGCTCACCCGATTGGCCAGGCGCCACCTCATCGCCAGTTTCGGGATCAACCAACTTGATCTCAAACCACTGATCCACCAGCACGCCGCTTGCCCCCGGGGGACGCGCGGCGCCGGGAGGCGTCATAAACACATTGGAGATCTCGGTTTGCCCAAACCCATCCACAAATTCTCTGACACCAAACCGTTCGGAAAACGGTCCGGCCAAGTCAGTTGCCAATGGCGCCGCGTAGATGCAGCGAATGCGGTGCGCTCGGTCGTTCTCGGATGGCTTTTGGGCGCATATAAAGGCCAAGGTCGCACCCAACAGATTGGTCACGGTCGCACCGCTGCGGCGGGCCCGACCGGCCCAGTCGGAGGCACTGAAACGTGGATAGACGACGCAGTGTGCGCCTGCGATCAGACACGGGTAGACCGTCAAAAATTGGGCATTGCCATGAAACAAGGGGAAACCTGTCATGTACACATCGTCTTCCGTCAAGCGCATGAGTTGCACGTCCTCCTCGGCGAAGAAGTAAAACTGCGAGTGCGGCATGACCACGCCTTTGGACGGACCAGTTGTGCCAGAGGTCAGCAGCACAGCCGCGGGATCCTGCGGAGTCACGACAGCAGGCGGATTGGCGGTGTTGTCCGAAAAAATGTCAACGAACCGGTGCAGACTGATTCGGCGAAACGCGGGCGCAGCCAAGTTTGGGTCACCACCCGGCTCATCAACCAGGATAATCCGTTGGATCGGTATTTGGTCTTCGATGTCGAGCAATCGCTGAGCCAATGTTCGCGTGGTGACCAGCGTATGGGACTGCGCCAATTGCAGGGGGTGCGCCAGGAAGCTCCCTTTGTACGCATCGCTGATGGCAACCTCAACCGCCCCTAGTTTATTGAGAGCGAACCAGGTGAAAATAAATTCAAGGCAGTTTGGCAAAAGAATGCAAACCCGGTCGCTGCGATGCACGCCGAAATTGGCCAATCCATGCGCAAGCCGGTTGACAGTTATATTCACTTGCGCGAACGACAAGGCCGGTCCTTCATCGGTCCAGGACAGGAAAGGGCGCCGCGCTCTGTGCGCTGCTTGGTGTTCGAGCACAAAAGGGAGTGTCCAGTGCGCACGGTCGAAGTGAGGCACAAAGTGCGGAAAGGTCAGCATGCT
>CAMCZF010000250.1 GCA_945885775.1 Rhodoferax sp. OV413
GCCCGCCACTGCTCGCCCGCTGCCACGGGCCAGGCGTCGGTCCAGGTGCCGGTGGTGACCACGTCGCCCGGCATCAGCTCGGGCGCGCCGGGGCATTGCCGCAGTTCGCCCAAGAAATGGTGCAGGGCGCGCAGCGGGTTGTCGAGCACGTTGGCGCCGCAGCCGGTGTCGACCGGGCTGCCGTTTTTCAGCAGCGTCACCTGGCAGGCGGCCAACAGGGCCTCCAATTGCCCGGCGGTCGACGCGACGCTGTGAATGGCCAGGCGCGGCCCGACCAGCAGGCGGGCATGCAGGCTGCCGTCGGCCACCGTGTCTGCCGCCTGGAACTTCCAGTCCGGCAGGTGCGATTGCACAATTTCAAACCCAGGGGCCACCCATTCGATGGCGGCAAACAGCGCGTCCAGCGTGGCGCCAGGGGCCGGGGTGGTGCGCATGCCAAACACCACCTCCGGCTCAATGCGCGGCTGGCAGGTGCTGGCCAGGTCCAGCGCAGCTTGACCGTCACAAAAGCGCAGCGTGCTGTCATAGACCGTGCCCCAGATCGGCGCAAAGACCTGGTAGCGGGCCCAGATGCTGCGGTTGGTGAAGCCGATCTTGAAGCCGCGCGGCTGCTCACCGCGCGCCAGCCGCAGCGCCCGCACCGCCATTGCCTGCTGGTAGGCGGCGCTCACGTCAAAACCAGATGCGGCACTGGGCGCTACCGGCCAGGGCAGGCCGCTGTCGTAATGGCTGAGCAATTCAAGAGGCGTCATGTCAGCTGCCCGGGAGTTGATGTAAGTCAGATTATCGGCAATTCACCCGGCTAAACGACGCTGCCCAGGCCGATTCAGCCCGGTCTTGCCCCCGGGCTGACGCATGATCTATTGGTCTGCTGTCAGAGCAGCTTGAACAACACCCACCGGGAGCTTGATTTGTCTCATTACCACGCGGTCGTCTGGATCGACCACTCAGAAGCCCATGTCATGCACATCAGCCGCGACGATGTCGAAAAGTCAATCGTCCATCCCAGCCAGCCTCACCATAAGCTGCACGCCCTGGCCGGCAAGCCCGGTAGCGGGCGCGCCCCAGAAGAGTCTGACTACTACCACCGTGTTGCGACGGCGCTGGCTGGCGCTGAAGAAATTTTGGTGGTGGGACCGGCCCAAGCCAAGTTGCAGCTGATCAAGCACATCCATGCCCATCACCATGACATGTCGGCCAAGGTGATCGGCGTCGAAACCGTGGACCATCCCAGCGACGGCCAATTGGTGGCCTACGCACGCAAGTACTTTCACGCCCGCGACCAGATGCTTTAACCGGCGGCTCACCCGCCATGAGGCTGGAGGGTCAGAATACGCTCTGCAATAATCCACCGCGCCGGTTTCCCGCAGGGGGTGATTATTTTTTCGTTGAAGATTCAATGAGCCTTAAAGCCATCGTTAATTATTCAGCTTGGGTGTGGCGTGCCCTTGCGCTCCGCCGCGCTGTCATTGTGCTCTTGCACCTGGGTCTGCTGCTCCCGCTTGCAAGCCTGGCAGAAGACGCCATTTTGGAGCGGGCCTACCTAGAGGATGCGTCGGGCACCCTGACTTGGGACGACGTCATGCAGGCACCGCGTGGCGCGGGCTTTAAGGCGTACACGGGCCCGCTCAACCGCGGATACAGCTCAAAGGCGGTGTGGATGCGACTGCACCTGCAAGGTAGCCCACTTTCGCAACAGGACGGGGTCACACAACTTGCAGGCTTCGCGCCCTGGTACGTGCTGCGGATTCAGCCTGGCTACATTGACGAGGTCACTTTGTATGACCCGCTAGCCACAGACGTGAGCCCGCCAAAGGTGGGGGACCGCCAGCCGGTGCCGGGCTTTGGCTATCGTTCGCTCAACCACAACTTTGTCATTCCGATGAGTGCGACGCCCCGCACCATTTGGCTGCGGTTGCAAACCACCAGCACCAACCTGATTCACGTCGAAGCTTTGACGTTTGCGCAGGCGACGGCCAAAGATAGTTTGCAGAGCCTGCTGCTAGGTATTTTTGTGGCGTTCTTGCTGCTATTTTTTTTGTGGGCCTTTGTCCATTGGTGGCGGCACCGCGAGCCGCTCATCGCAATTTTGGCGGTCCATCAACTTGCTGCGTTAGTGTTCAGCTTCACCATTTTGGGTTACCTGCGTCTCTTTGTGGGCCAAAGCGTGCCAGCGCCCTGGCTGGACCAGTTTACAAGTGTGATAGTTTTAATCGCCACTGCCGCGGCAATGGCCTTCAACCGTGCCTTTGTGATCGAATTTATGGCCGCGAGGTGGGCACGGCTTTCCATCGCCGCCATCTTTTGGGTGATGCCCGTGCTGCTGGTGCTGGTGCTAATGGGCATCGTCCGCTTAGCCATGCATGTCAATATGGTGATCGTCAGCGTGACGCCCCTGCTGTTTTTTTTCGCTGCCATTAACGCAGGGGGTTGGAGGCGCGAACAAGGGGCCGAGCCGCCCTTGGTGTCGCGGCGGGTTTTTATAGGCTATTACGCCATTGGTTTCGCTTTGTTAAGCTTGTTCACTTTGCCGTCTCTGGGCCTGCTTGATAGTCCAGAAATTAGCTTGCAAGCCAACAGCATTTATGGCTTTGTCACCGGCGCCCTGCTACTGACTATTTTTCAACGGCGCGAGAAACTAATGACGATGCGGCTTGCAGAAGGGCAAAACAGCCTGGAAATTAGCCGCCAACAAATTGCCCAGGAAGAACAACACCGCAAGGACCAAGCCCAGTTCATGGCCATGCTCACCCACGAGCTTAAAACCCCGCTTTCCGTATTGCGCCTGGCCATGGGTCTGACCGCGGCACCTGCCACGACTCGGGCTCGGTTTGATCAGGCGATTCAGGATATGAGCAACGCGATTGACCGCTTCGCCTGGATCGACAAGCTCGAAGAGCGCGAACAGCGCCTCCACATCTCTGGCTTTGATGCGCTGCAGGAGCTTGACCGGCTGCTTTTTACCCACAATGCATCGGGACGCATCACGCGTGAGGCGATTGACGGCCCATACCCGCTCAGCACTGACGTTCGGCTGTTTTGCACCGTGCTCAACAACCTGGTTCACAATGCGCTGCGCTACAGCGCGAGTGAAAGCCAGGTGGTGGTCACCTTGCAAAAACAGGCGCATGAGGGCGTGGCGGCTGTTCGCATTGAGGTGGCCAACCTGCCTGGCGCCTCGGGTTGGCCGGACCCTGAAAAATTGTTCAAAAAGTACTACCGCAGTGCCGGCGCGCAACGGCAGACGGGTACCGGCCTAGGTCTGTACCAAGCTGCGCGTGTTACACAACAATTGGGTGGTACCTTAAGCTATGCGCCTGACTTTGGCTTCGTAAGGTTCGTGTGGACTTGCCCCTGCTGAATATCGCCGTGTGAACCTGCCCCTGTTTGACGTACTGCTTAGCCGTTCCAACATTCGGCCTCCAATAGCTGTGCCGCGTCCCATCGTTTCTCAAACTGCATCGTACTGACGTAACCCAGCTTGGAGTGAAGGCGGCGGTGGTTGTACAACTTCAACCAGTCAATCACCTCATCCATCTTTGTGGCTGACAATCCAGGCGGACTTACAGCGACTCCCAAGCGAGGGACGCCATGGCATTTTTTTAGGATGTCGCGCTCCAGCGTCCCGCGAGCCAGCTGCGCTCAAAGGCGGGCCAGTTCCATTTGATCTGCACTCACGGGTTTGTCTCCTGCAACCTTGAGTTGGCCCTTGGCGCTGAGCTTGACCCAGTTGTCTAGGCTTGCCTAGGGAATGCCCAACATTTTGGCTATGGCCGACACCGCCTGTCCGCCTTTGATCAGTCGCACCGCTTCCATCTTGGACTCCAGCATGCACTTGGCCGGTTTTCTCGTTTGACTTATTGCGTTCTCCTTGAACTGATTTTTAACCACCAGCTATGCAGTACGTTTTTCGGGGGCAAGGTCAGCCAAAAACAAAAGCTGATCGCGTCTGAATAAGACTCGCACCAGATATCTCCCGCCAGCAGCTCCAGCATGCGTTTAACCAGAAACAGCCCCCGGCTCGAACCCGATTGCCCGCGCGTATGGGGGCTGAGGTAGTATTTCACAAACAGCGGTGCCGGGCGGGGTGTGCCCTCATGTTACGGATGGCGCGCGCTATCTCCAGAGCCTGGCCCGATGATTTCAGGTCAATCAGGGTTTTGAGCGCGGCTTGCCCAATCATTCTGTCAAGCGGGTTCCCAGCTGCCCAAGCACCAAAGTGCCGACGACTGAGTCATGGATTGTTGTGGCCAAGGTGATTGGCGTCGAGACCGTAGACCACCCCAGCGACGGCCAATTGGTGGCTTACGCACGCAAGTACTTTCACGCGCGCGATCAGATGCTTTAGCGCGACGCGGCCGGTTGCTGAACTGGCCGACGTGCCGGCGCGGGGTGACATTGCATAATCCAGCTCAAGTTCACTCAGTGCAGGCCAACTGTGACCACACCCGATTTTTCCAGCGGCGTCGCGTTTGTGCGGGGCAAATACTTGCCCATCAGCGAGGCCAGTATCCCGATGACCGACTGGGGCTTTTTGCGCTCCGACGCCACTTACGACGTGGTCACGGTGTGGGAGGGGTCGTTTTTCCGGCTGGAGGCCCACCTAGAGCGCTTCATGCGCAGCTGCCAGCGCTGGCGGCTTGACCCTGGCCAAACACCTGAGCAGATCACCGAGGTGCTGACGCAGTGCGTGCGCCTGAGCGGGCTGCGCGCTTCTTATGTGGAGATGATCTGCACCCGTGGCCAGCCCCCCTGGGGCTCGCGTGACCCGCGTCAGGCCGTCAATCAGTTCTATGCCTTTGCCGTGCCTTACGT
>CAMCZF010000251.1 GCA_945885775.1 Rhodoferax sp. OV413
ACCGGGCGAAGGCGCTACAAAGCGCGAAAACAGCCCGTAGAGGAACAGAAAACGACGCGATTTCGCGGGATTACTCGTGAAATCTCACTATCTGAAAATTAGCCGACCGCTACTCCATTTGGTTAGCGGTTGTTCAGAGCATCCCTAGGGTTTTTTATCGAATTTCACCATTTTGATTATTTGGCAATCCTGCGCACACGGCATGACGACGCACCGACAAATTCCGACAAAAAACGATTAAAAACGACACTTTCCGACAATTGCAATTCGCCAGAGGAAGCTTGCAAGTTCGGACGCATCCTCTTTCGCAAGCAAACGCTTCTATGAAGAAAATCATTTTTTTGCTCTTGCTGTTCAGCACGGCGATCACCGCCCAAGCGATGACACTCACGGCCGAGTCGCGAGAAGTGAACCTGATTGAAAGTGCGCAATTCATGGCGGACCCATCGGGCGCTTTGCGCATTGACGATGTGCGTCAATTGGGCCAGCGCTTTGCGCCTTGGACAGGCGGCGGCAGCGAACTGAACTTTGGCTTTACCACCTCGGCCTACTGGGTTCGCGTGCCGCTGCAGCGTGCAGAAAACACGCCCAAAGATTGGCTGCTGGTGCTGAAGTACGCCAAAATTAACGAGTTGGACTTTTATCCGCCCAATGCGCCGGCCGTTTTGACGGGCAGCAGCCGAGCCTTCAGCTCAAGACCACATTACGACCGCTTTTTTGTGTTGCCGCTGGAAGTGAGCCAAGAGCCCCAGTTTGTCTATTTGCGTGTGACCTCACGCTATGCACTGACGGCACCCTTGGTGGTCTGGCAACCCGACGCCTACCGCCAAGAGCAGCAGCAATCTCAGGCCCTGCAATTCATTTATTACGGTGGACAGATCGCGCTGGCCATGTACGGCTTGGTGATTTTTTTGTCGCTGTGGGATACCCGCTTCTTGATTTATTGCGCGTACACGGTGACAGCAGGGTTGGGCATCTTTGCAGGCAATGGCTTTGGCCGCCAGTTGGTCTGGCCCAATGCCCTTCATTTTGACGAGGTTTCGCAAGGCACGTTCTTAAGTCTGGCAGCGTATTTTGCAGTTTTATTTGCGCGCAAACTCCTGATGCCCGCCACTGACCGCTCGTGGTTGAACAGGGGCATGCGATGGAGTGAATTCGTGTTTTTGCTGACCAGTCTGCTGACACTGCTGCAGATGGTTTTCCCCGAGCCCCTGCGCCATGCAGATCAACTGTTGTTGATTAACTGTGTGGTGATGGGCCTCTTGGTGACTGTGGCCAGCCTTCGGGCCTATTTGCAAAAGCGCCCGGGCTTTCGATTTTTCATCGCGGGCTGGCTGGTGCTTTGGATCGGTGTGTCGGTTGCGGCCTTACGCGCCTTTGGCTTGCTTCCAAGCAATGGTTTGACGACCTATGCGGTTCAACTGTCAACCAGCTTAGAGATGCTGTTGATGGCTTTGGCACTGGGTGATTTGTTGCGCCTGGAGCATGAGGCACACCGTGTCACCCAGGCACAGGCTTTTTCAGCCAACCAGACTCTTTTGCAGATGTCACAGGCCTCAGAAGAGAAGCTCAAACTGGCGGTGCAAGAAAGAACCCAACAACTTGAGGCCGCCCTGCATCTGGAAAAAAGCCTTAGGGCGCAATATGTTCGCTTCGGCTCCATGATTTCGCATGAATTTCGCACGCCCCTGAGCATTATTCAGAGCCAGGCCAGTTTGATGCGCAAGGAGCACGAGCACAAAATCGATCAAGTCATCAAGCGAGTGGGCGCGATTGGCAGTGCCAGTCAACGATTGGTGTTGATGTTTGACAAATGGCTTCAGAGCGACGCCATCACGCAGACACTGGAGGCCCTTGAGCCCAAGCCTCTGGATTTGCAGCCCTGGCTGAACACGGTGATCAAGTCCAGCACGCATCTTTTGTTCAACCATACGGTTGCGTTGCCATTGAAACCGGAGCCGATGACGGCTTTGGCAGACGAGTACCACCTCGGTTTGGCTTTGACGAATTTGATCGATAACGCCACCAAATATTCACCAGCGGGAACCACGATCACCATCGAAACACGGGAAAAAGCGGACTACTTGGGCATTGCCGTGACAGATTGCGGACCCGGCATCGCCCAAGAGTTCCAAGAGAAAGTGTTTGCTGAGTTTTTCAGAGTCTCCCCTGAGAGCGGTGTCCGTGGTGTCGGCCTAGGGCTTTCAATCGTGCAACGGATTGTTGGTGCGCACGGTGGCCACGTGACGCTGGTGAGTACACCGGGTCATGGGTCGACCTTCTGTCTGTGGTTGCCCGTCTTCGAACCTGAGGAAAAGACATGAACTTAATGCCGACTGAAGCCTCTGCACGCGTGCTGGTGGTCGAAGACGAGCCAGATCTGATGGATGCCTTGGTTGATTACCTGAACATGGAGGGCATGCGCGCCGTAGGGGTAAAGAGCCTCAGAGAGGCACAAGCTTGGATGGTGGCGAACGGCTTCGACGTGTTGCTGCTTGATTTGGGCTTGCCAGACGGGGACGGGCTGAGCTGGCTGAAAATGAGATCAGATTTGCAGAACAAGGGGGTCATCATCACGACGGCCCGCAGCGATTCGATCAGCCGCATCAGCGGCATCCGTGCCGGTGCGGATGTGTATTTGGTCAAGCCAGTGCTGCCCGAAGAAATTGTCTCTTTGGTCCACAACTTGATGCGCCGCTTGCACGGCCGGGCGGCTCCGACGTGGAAACTTGACGAAACAGGTTGGCGATTGATCGCGCCTGACGGTCGCCCGCTCAAGCTGACCCACTCGGAGCATGTTCTACTTCATCGACTGGCTCTGTCTGCGGGGCAAGCAGTTGCAAAAGAAGTACTGGCGAGCAGCCTGGGCCACAACCCCGAGCACTACGATTACAGACGATTGGAAATTTTGGTGCGTCGCTTGCGCAACAAGGCCAAGGACACTTTGGACATCACGCTGCCCTTGGAAACGGCGCATCGTGTGGGCTACGCTTTCACAGCCGGCATACGACTGCAAGGCCAGTGAGGTCGGTGTTCAAATTGGATTGGAAATAACCAACCAGAGATGACCACCATGAGCCTCAACATCGTCTTCCACGGCGCCAACGCCACCAATTTCCGCCAGGGCTTTGAGCGCCTGATCGACGCTCGGCACCAGATCACCGATGTCAGCGACAACCTGGACAACGCTGCTGAGCGGGACTGCTACGAAAACGCCGACGTGATTGTTGGCGTCAAGTTCAACGCCAGCCTGCCTATTCCAAGGCGCTTGCGCTTGTTTCATGCGCCTGCGGCGGGCACCGACGCGGTTGACATGGCCTTGTTACCGGCCTCGGCGGCGCTGTGCAACTGTTTTGGCCACGAGGCCGCCATTGCCGAGTACGTGATGACCGCCCTGCTGCTGCGGCATGTGCCACTGGCCGCTGCCGACGCCGACTTGCGAGCGCAGCGCTGGACCTACTGGGCGGGCCGCCCCACGGCGCTGCGGACTGAATTGGGCAGCCAGACCATCGGCTTGCTGGGCTTTGGTCATATTGCCCAAGCCGTCGCCGCACGCGCCAAGGCCTTTGGCATGCAGGTGCATGTGGCCAACCGCAGCCCGGTGGCCAATGCGCTGGTAGACCAGTACTTCAGTTTGGATGACGTGCCGGCCTTCATGGGTTCTGCTGATGCGGTCGTGGTGTCGCTGCCGCTCACGCCGCAAACCCAGGGCTTGGTGGGCCAGGCCGCACTGGCGGCGATGCGGCCCGATGCGGTTATTTTGAATGTGGGCCGAGGCCCGGTGATCGACGAGCAGGCGCTGTTTGACGCCCTGGCCACACGGCAGATTGGCGGCGCCATCGTCGACACCTGGTACCAGTACCCGACACCGGCTCAGACCGAATGCGCGCCTTCGCAGTTGGATTTTGGCAGCCTGCCCAATCTGGTGATGACGCCGCACATGTCAGGCTGGACCAGCGGCACCGTGCGCCGTCGGCAAGCCACGCTGGCCGACAACATCGCGCGACTGGCAGACGGCCGCGCGCTGCTGAATGTGGTCAGGCCGGCTGCGTCGCCATAAAGGCGCTGACCTGCGCGGCACGGGGTAAGGGCTCCACCGCGCCATAACCCAGGGTTGAGAGCGCGGCGGCCGCTACGGCCCAGCGGGCGCTGGTAAACACATCGTCGCCAGCGGCGCGGCGCGCCAGGTAAGTGCCGTCAAAACAGTCGCCGGCACCGGTGGCGTCCACAGCGTTGACCCGGCAGGCCGCAATGCGTTCCTGGCGGCGGCCATCAGACACCAGCACGCCCTGGTCACCCATTTTCAGCAGCACGACGGGCGAGCCATGCTGATGCGCCCAGTCCACGATGGCCGCAGGCTCGGTCAAGCCCGCCAGTTGCGACATGTCGTCCAGCCCGGGCAAAAATTCATCACACAACGGCAGGGTCTGCTCCAGGGTGGCGCGGGCCAGCGCCAGTGGCCACAGCGACAGTCGCAAATTGGGGTCATACGTCACCCGTACCCCCTGCGCCCGTGCGGCGGCGATGGCCGCGGCCACCGTTTCGCGCGCGCTCTCGCTGATGGCCTGACTGATGCCAGACACATGCAGGTACTTGGCCCGGCTCAGCAGGGGCACAGGCAGGTCAGCCGGCGTCATGCGGCTGGCCGCAGAGCCTTTTCTGAGGTAAGAGAAGCGGTGCCCCCGGGCGTCGTGGCGTACAAAGTAAATGCCGGTCGGGGCATCGGGGTTCACCTGCACGCCACTGGTGTCCACCCCCTCGCTGCGCCACAGGTCACAGCACAGGGTGCCAAAG
>CAMCZF010000252.1 GCA_945885775.1 Rhodoferax sp. OV413
TCTCCGGCGACATCGAGATGGGCTCCAGCGCCTCAGATGCGAGCTTATCGCGCAGGTCAGGCGCCTTCAGCACAGTTTCCAGCGAATCGTTGAGAAGCTTCACGATGGCGGCCGGCATATTGGCTGGGCCCACCACGCCGTACCACTGCTGCGCATCAAAGCCGGGATAGCCCAACTCTACCAGGGTGGGGGTGTCTTTCAGCAGCGGGTGGCGGCTGACGCCTGTCACCGCCAGTGGCCGCACCCGGCCCGAGCGGATGTGCGGCATGGCCGCTGCCAGCCCGGGGAACATGGCCTGCGTCTGGCCGCCGATCAGGTCGGTGAAGGCCGGTGCCACGCCCCGGTAGGGAATATGCACCATGAAGCTGTTGACCTGCTGTTTGAACAGCTCCATGGTCAGGTGCGTGAGCGACCCGGCCCCGGCCGAGCCGTAGCTGAGCTTGCCCGGGTTTTTGCGCAGGTAGTCGGCAAATTCCTTGAGGGTGTTGACGGGCAGGCTGCTGTTGACCACCAGCACATTGGGCGTGCCGCCGATCATGCCGATGGGCGTGAAGTCCTTGATCGGGTCGTAGGGCAGCTTGCGGGTGGCCGGGCTGGTGCCGTGGGTGGCGACATAGCCCTGCAGCAGGGTGTAGCCATCGGCCGGCGCCTTTGCCGTGACCTGGCAGGCGATTACGCCGCCGCCGCCGGCCTGGTTGTCGACCAAAAAGGTCTGGTTCAGCAGCTTGCCCCAGCGCTCGGTCACCGTGCGGCCCACCATGTCGCTGCCGCCGCCGGGTGCCACAGGCACGATGTAGCGAATGGGTTTGTTGGGGTAGGCGGCCTGCGCCAGCAACAGGCCAGGGCTGGCCAGCAGTCCGGTGCCAGCGCCTAAAAGAAGTCGACGTTTCATGAGTAACCCCGAGTAAAAAATTACCACCGAATGGCAAGCATCTGTTGGATGGCCGCTGCCTGCTATTGTGCCGTCATCAGCAAGACCAGCAAAGCCCCGGCGCCGCCGTCGGCCGATTTGGCCTGCACAAAGGCCAGCACCTCTTTTTTTTGCACCAGCCAGCTGTGCACCCGGCTTTTCAGGATGGGGGCCTTGCCCGGTGAGCCCAGGCCCTTGCCGTGCACCACCCGCACGCAGCGGATGCCGTGTTTGTGCGATTCGCGAATGAAGCTGCTCAGGGCTTCCCGCGCGTCGTCGCGCCGCAGGCCGTGCAGGTCGAGCTGGCGCTGGATGCTCCAGTCACCCCGGCGCAGCTTGCGCGTCACATCGGTGCCGATGCCAGGGCGGCGAAAGCTCAAGAGATCGTCGGTATCGAGCAGGGTGCCGACATCAAATTCGTCGCTGATGGCCTCGTGCAATACCGCTTGCTCATCGTGCTGGTAGCGCATCACCACCGGCACCGGGGCTGCCTTTTTGAGCATGGTCCGGCGCTTGTCGGGCAGGGGCTGGACCACGCCCGCAGCGCGGATGAAGAGCTCGCGCTCGCTGGTGGCCTGGCGTCGGGCGCGGGCCTGCTCGGCGGCGCGCTTGGCCTCTTGTGCGATGCGGGCCGCGATCTCGCGCTGCACCGTTTTCAGCTCGGCCAGGCTGGTGACCTTGACCTTGACCTTAACCTTGACCTGTGCCGGGCTCACATCAAGCCCCGCTCGGCCATGGACAGCGCCTGGCCCGGGGCCACGATCACGTGGTCAAGCACCCTCACGTCAATCAACGCCAGGGTGGTTTTCAGGGTTTGGGTCAGGTGCTCGTCGGCGCGTGACGGGGCCACCGTGCCACTGGGGTGGTTGTGCGCCAGTACCACCGCGCTGGCCTGGTGGTGCAGGGCGCGCAACACCACCTCACGCGGGTAGACGCTGGTTTGGGTCAGAGTGCCGCGAAACATCTCCTCCATCGCCAGCATCCGGTTTTGCGCATCCAGAAACAGCACCGCAAACACCTCGTGCGGCTTGGCGGCCAAGTGCAACTGCAAATACTCCTTGACCGCCTCGGGCGTTGCAAACACGGTGCGCTCGCGCAACTGCTGGGTCATGGCACGGCGGGCCAGCTCCAGCACGCCCACCAGTTCGGCGCGTTTGGCCGGCCCCAGCCCCTTGACGCTTTTGAGGTCGTTGGCACTGGCATGCAGCAGGCCAGCGAAGCCGTCAAACCCATTGGGGTTCTCGGTGCTTTTGATTTGCAGCAGCTCGTGCGCCATCTGCAGTACGCCCTTGCCCTTGATGCCGGTGCGCAGCAGCAACGCCAGCAATTCCACGTCGCTCAAGGCGCCGGGGCCGCGCGCCAGCAGCTTTTCGCGCGGACGGGCATCGGGGGGGAGGTCTTGGAGCGGCATGGGAATGAGGTCGTGCAGAGACAGATTTTTCGCTTTGGAATCAAGGTCAGTTTATCGGGACTTTGATGAGTTTATAAATGCTCCTGGGACTATTGCTCACTGACGACAGAATTTGGTAAAACCGTAAGAAGAGACGCTGCGGAAAATCACCTTTTCCGAGGCATCCCTTAAGAAAATCCACGTGGTCCTCGACGAGTAGTTCGTAGCCTTCAATTCAGCTGCCAAACTGCTTTTTGGCATGGTGACAAAAGGCACACATTGCTCTAAGATTCAGGCGTGAAATCGTTTCGTTGGAATGTCGAAAAAAGCAGCACCCTCAAAGAAGAGAGGGGCGTCTCATTTGAAAGCATAGTTGTTGCCATCGAAGCCGGTGGGCTACTGGACATCCTGGCGCACCCGAACACCAAGAAATACGCACATCAGCAAGTATTGGTCGTCAGCCTAGACAACTACGTCTATCTGGTTCCGTTCGTTGAGGAAGAAAGCAGCTACTTTCTAAAAACAGTGATCCCAAGTCGTAAGGCCACTCGCGCCTATGTGTCACCAGGAGTTCAAGATGCCAACGATTGACGTAAACGAAGAAGAAATTCTCACCGCCTTCGACAAGGGACAGCTCAAGTCGGTTGCTACCAAGAGTGAGTTGGCCAAGTTCAAGGCAGCCGCTCGGGCAACGGCCATCAAAGATCGGCGAGTAAACATCCGCCTTTCCTCGGCCGATCTCAACGACATTCAGGTCAAAGCGCTTGAGGAAGGAATTCCTTATCAAACACTGATTGCCAGCGTGTTGCACAAGTACGTGACAGGTCGGCTCGCAGAGCAACCTTCCGGCATCAAGTCACGCAGTTCGTCGGCTGGTAAACGTAGAAGCGCCTAACCGTTTGTTTAAGCTGACGTCAACCTTGCAGTTGGCTGGAGCGGCACGGCACCGGCTTTTACAATGACTGCAGCTTGTTCGGCAAACCCCGGTCAGGAATCAATGGCCCTAATTTTTCGGTGGAACTTTTATGCTCTCGACACCCGTCTGTGTGGAACCTGGTTCCTTTCTCACGCTGCATTACCGGCTGGCCGGCCCGGCTGGCGATGTGATCAATACTTTTGGCGGCAAGCCTGCCACCTTGACGCTGGGCAGCGGCGAGCTGTCACCGGCCGTGGAAGCCTGCCTAATCGGCTTGGCCGAGGGGGCCCGCGCCAACTTTGCGCTGCCAGCCGGAGCCGCCTTTGGGGAGCGCAACCCGGCCATGCTGCAGTGGCTAGCGCGCAAAGTGCTTGCCGAGATGGGCGAGGCTGGGGCCCAGTACCAGGTGGGCGATGTGGTGCAGTTCCCTACGCCTGACGGCCAGGGCCAGTTTGCCGGTGCGGTGTGCCAGCTGCGCAGCGATGAGCGCGGCGAGGCGGTGTTGTTCGACTTCAACCACCCGCTGGCTGGCCAGCCGGTGACGTTTGAAGTGCAACTGATTGGCGTGTTGTGAGCGCCGGCACCGGGCCCATCCTGCCGCAGGAGATCCTGCTGGCTGAACCGCGCGGCTTTTGCGCCGGCGTGGACCGCGCCATCGAGATCGTCGAGCGAGCCCTGCATAAATTTGGGTCGCCGATTTACGTGCGCCATGAAATCGTGCACAACACCTATGTGGTGAACGACCTCAAAACCAAGGGCGCCATTTTTATTGAAGACCTGGACGATGTGCCGCCGGGCGCCACGCTGGTGTTTTCGGCCCATGGTGTGAGCCGGGCCGTGCAGGACGAGGCGGCGGCGCGCGGCTTTCGTATCTTTGATGCCACTTGCCCGCTGGTGACCAAGGTGCATGTGGAGGTGGCCAAGCTGCACAAAGAGGGCTATGAGTTCATCATGATCGGCCACAAGGGCCACCCTGAGGTGGAAGGCACCATGGGCCAGCTCGACAGCGGCATCCACCTGGTGGAAGACGTGGCCGATGTAGAGCGGGTGCAGCCGGCGCAGACCGTGCGGCTGGCGCTGGTGACGCAAACCACCCTCAGCATGGACGATGCTGCCGCCATTGCCGCGGCCGTCAAGGCCCGTTTTCCGCAGGTGCGCGAGCCCAAGCAGCAGGATATTTGCTATGCCACCCAGAACCGGCAGGATGCGGTCAAGCTGATGAGCCCCCAAGTGGACGTGGTGATTGTGGTGGGCAGCCCCACCAGCTCCAACAGCAACCGGCTGCGTGAGGTGGCCCGCAAGCTCGGCACCGAAAGCTATATGGTCGACAACGCCGAGGAGCTGCAGGCCGAATGGTTTAACGGCCGCCAGCGTGTTGGTCTGACAGCTGGTGCTTCAGCGCCCGAGATTCTGGTGCGCCAGGTGATCGACCGCATCAAGGCGCTGGGCGCGGTGTCGGTGCGCAAGATGGACGGCATCCAGGAAACCATCAAGTTCCCGCTGCCCAAAGGCCTCAA
>CAMCZF010000253.1 GCA_945885775.1 Rhodoferax sp. OV413
GATGGCGCAGCCGACCCAGTTGGCAAAGGTGCGGTGCGCTTCGCGCTCGACCGCGTCGCTCCAGCCCCGTGACGGATGGCTGACGGCAAAGTGCGCCAGCATCTCGGTGATGGCTGGGGCGTGATGGTCTGCCTTGACGACGGTGTTGAGAGCCATACAAATTGTCCTTGTCAAAAAAGATGGAACTGAAAAATGGAATTGTCAGGCCGCCACCACCACCCGCAACACCTCCTGGCCATAGGCCTCCAGCTTTTTGGCGCCAATGCCGCTGACGCCCTGCAACTCGTCCAGCGAATGCGGGGCCAGCTCGGCAATGGCCAGCAGGGTGGCGTCGTGAAAAATCACATAGGCCGGCAGGTTGTGCTCACGGGCCACTTCAGCGCGCCAGGCCTTGAGCGCCAGGTAGCGGCTTTGGCCGTCGGCGTCCAGGGTGGCCGGCAGCGGCGCTGCCGCAGTGCCACGCTTGGACTTGAGTTTGCGCTGACCAGGCGTTGACACCGATTGACGCAGGCGCACCGCGACCTCGCCTTTGAGCACGGCGCGCGAGGCGTCGGTCAGCTGCAGGGTGTTAAAGGCCTCGGCGTCCACCGCCACCGCACCGATGGCGATCAGCTGGCGCAGCACGCCGCGCAGCTGCACCTCAGTCAGCTCGGCGCCAATGCCAAAGGTGCTCAGGCGTTCGTGGCCACGCTGGGTCACCTTGTCGGTCACCTTGCCGCGCAAGATGTCCATGATGTGGCCGGCACCGTAGCTGATGCCGCCCATCTGCTGCACCCGGTAGACGGTGCTGAGCAGCTTGCGCGCGGCATCGGTTCCGTCCCACACGTCGGGGGGCTGCAGGCAGTTATCGCAATTGCCGCAGGGCTGGCTGGCCTCGCCAAAATAGGCCAGCAGGCGCACGCGACGGCAGTCGGTGGCCTCAGCCAGGCCCAGCAGGGCGTCAAGCTTGCCGCGCAAGCCCTGCTTGAATTCTTCGCCGGCGGGGCTCTCGTCGATCATGCGGCGCTGGTTCACCACGTCTTGCAGGCCGTAGCACATCCAGGCGTCGGCGGCAGCGCCATCGCGCCCGGCGCGGCCGGTCTCCTGGTAGTAGCCTTCGATGTTTTTGGGCATGTCCAGATGCGCCACAAAGCGCACATCGGGCTTGTCGATGCCCATGCCAAAGGCGATGGTCGCCACCATCACAATACCCTCGCTGCGCAAAAAGCGATCCTGGTTGGCCTGACGCACCCGGCCGTCCAAGCCGGCGTGGTACGGCAGGGCGTCAATCCCCTCGTCGCACAGCAGTTGGGCCACCTCTTCCACCCGCCGGCGCGACTGGCAGTAGACGATGCCAGCGTCACCGGTGTGCTCCTGGGAGATGAAGCGCATGAGCTGCTGGGTCGCGTCTTTTTTCTCGACGATGGTGTAACGGATGTTGGGCCGGTCAAAGCTGCTGACAAACAGGCGCGCGGCCTGCAGCTGCAGGCGCTCGATGATGTCGGCACGGGTCAGGGTGTCGGCCGTAGCGGTCAGGGCGATGCGCGGCACCGTGCCAAAGCGCTCATGCAACACAGTCAGGGCGCGGTACTCGGGCCGGAAATCATGGCCCCATTGGCTGACGCAATGCGCTTCGTCAATGGCAAACAGGGCCAGGCCGCCGCGCTCAAACAGCGCATCCAGCTGAGCCAGAAAGCGCGGCGTGGTAAGGCGCTCGGGCGCGGCGTACAGCAGGGTGATGTCGCCGCGCAGCAGGCGCTTTTCTACTAGGGCTGCCTCCTCGCCAGACAGCGAAGAGTTAAGGAATGCAGCGCTGACACCGGCCTCTGCCAGCGCGCCAACTTGGTCGTGCATCAGCGCGATGAGCGGCGAGATCACGATCGTCACGCCCTGCCCGGCACGCTGACGGGCCAAGGCCGGGATCTGGTAGCACAGTGATTTGCCGCCACCGGTGGGCATCAGCACCAGGGCGTCGCCGCCACCGGCCACATGCTCGATGATGGCTTGCTGGGGGCCACGGAACTCAGGATAGCCAAAAACCTCCCGAAGGATGGTGTGGCAGACCGTGGCCTGCTGCGTCAGGCTCAAGTTAGAGGCGCCCCCGTGCAGGGACATTTAAAGCCCGACCGTTCGGCAGCTTGGATGAAGGAGGCAAGTAAGGTCGCATGGCCCCATTGTCTGGCGGATTTGGTGCGGGCCGCCCCTCAGGCTCGGTGCAAGGCCAACACTTTTTGCACTGCCGGGCGCTCGCCCATGCGCTGAAAATGAGCCTGCACAGCTGGAAAACCCGCCATGTCCACGCCGTCGCCTCCCAACCAGCTTGCGATAGTGAACAAATAGGCGTCGCACACGCTGTACGCGGTACCCAACACCCAAGGTCCAGCCAGCATGTCGCGCTCAATCAGCGCAAAGCAATCGGCCATGTTCTGCGGCACCTTTTGCTTCAGGGACTCTACGGCGGCCGCGTCGTCTGTCCAGCGGGTCCCGCGGGTCTTGTGGGCGTGCGCCACGTGGACGGTCGAGCACAGGTAGCTGTTGAAAGCCTGGGCGCGAGCAAAAGCGTAAGGTTCTGTCGGGGCCAAGGCGGCGGCAGGAAAGCATTGCGCCACGTAAGCCAAAATGGCCGGGGTCTCGGTCAACACCCCCGCGGCAGTCACTAGGACTGGCACCCGGGCTTTTGGGTTAACCGCCAAAAACTCCGGGCGCTTCTGTTCGCCATTGGCAAAATTCAGGCGCACTGCCTCGTAATCGGCACCTGCCTCTTCCAGCGCAATGTGTGCCGCCATGGCGCAAGTACCTGGGGCGAAATAAAGCTTGAGCATGTCTGTGTCCTTTGTGTCAATGCGGCGCAGCGCGACGCTGAGCCAATATAAACGCCCCGAGCGCCAGCAGGCTGATGGCCAGCAGCAGCCAAATACCACGGGTGTAACCGCCCACAGGCGTCCACAACAGGCCCAACAGCAACGGCGCGGCGGCACGTGCCAGCGCCTGCGGCACACCCAAGGCACCGTTGAGCGAGGCCATGTGCTCGCGGCTGACATACAGTGCCATGGCGGTGCCCTTCACAATGGTGATCATGCCATTGCCGATTCCCCACAGCAGCACAAACACCAGCATCAGCCCGCCTTGCCAAGCACCCAACATCGGGGCGACCACCAGCGCCGACAAGGCCAGCGGCAACAGGGTCATGATCAACCGGTTGGCACGGTGCACATCCAAATGGTGCTCAAAAAAATACATCAGCAGGCGGCCCGCCACCTGTATCACGCCAATGCTGGCCGGCACGGCAATGGCCCAGGCTTCGCTCATACCGTGCTCACGCAACAGGTTCACCATGTGCGCCGGCAGCGCCACGGTAACCGCCATCATGAGCACCAGAAACAAGCCCACCAGTGCAAACGTGGGGCTGCGCAGGTACTGGGACAGCGGGGCACTGGCCGGCTGATCGGGCGTAGCCAATCGCTGGGGCAGAGGTGCGTCGCGCAGCGCCTGCCAATGCACTGGCAGGCAGACCAACAGGTGCAGTGCCGCCAGCACCAGCACCGCATTGCGCCAGCCAAAGCTGGCCATCAGCCAGGCAATCAAGGGGATGAACACCGTGCTGGCCAGGCCCCCCAAAAAGGTCATGGTGATGATGGCACGCCGAAAATCCTGCGGGTAGCGGCGGGTCACCACCGCAAACACCGGTTGGTACAGCATGGCCGACATGGCCGCGCCCACCCCAGCCCAAGCCAGGTAAAAACCGACCACGCCTGACACCTGGCTGAGCAGCACCAAGCAGATCGCCGCCAGCGCCGAGCCGCCGCTCATGACCGCGCGTTCATGGCCACGGTCGATCCATCTCCCGACGGTATAGGCCAGCAGACCCTCCACCAGCAGGGCCAGGCTGAAGGCCAGGGAGGATTCAGCCCGGCTCAGGCCCAGCGCCTGTTCGACCGGTGTCATCAGCAAGGCAAACAGGTAATAGGTGCTGCCCCAGCTGACCAGTTGGGCCACCGACAACCAACCCACCACCCTGGGGTTGTAACGCGACAGACTGACGCCGGTCACACAGCGTAATCAATAGGCCGGCTGAAGGCCGGGTCAGCGTGCCAAGCCCAGTAGGTAGAGACCAGCCGGCGGGTGATGGGGCCGGGTCGGCCGTCACCCAAGGGTCGGCCGTCTACCCGGGTGACCGGCAAGACGCCACCGCCTGAGCTGGAGATAAAGACCTCGTCAGCCTCGCGCAACTCACTGGCCGGCAGGGCCCGGCACTGCAGCGGCAGGCCCAGCGACTGCGCCATCTCGATCACGGTGCGCCGGGTGATGCCCTCCAGCATGCCCACATCAGGCGTCACGATGGCGCCCTGGTAGACGCAAAACACATTGAAGCCTGGCCCCTCCACCACATGGCCCGCGGCATCGACCAGCACCGCGCTGTCGAAACCGCCGTCCAGCGCCCCGAGCAGGCCCATGGTCATGTCGTTCCAGTGGTAATTCTTGGCGGTCGGATCGACCGAACTCGGCGGAATGCGCTGCACGTCGCTGATCTGCAAATGCAGCCCGTTCTCGCGTTGTTCGGCATTGGCCAACCAAACGTAAGGCACGGCAAAGGCATAGAACTGATTGACGGCCTGACGCGGGTCACGCGAGCCCCAGGGGGGCTGGCCACGGGTGCAGATCATCTCCACATAAGAAGCGCGCAGCCCGCTCAGGCGCACGCACTGCGTCAGCACCTCGGTGAT